>CAXNIC010000043.1:0-19273 GCA_964201945.1 Alphaproteobacteria bacterium | reverse complement strand
TCAACAAGGCGCTGAACGATCTCGACGCGGCGACCCAGCAGAACGCGGCGCTGGTCGAGGAGAGCTCGGCTGCCGCGGCCTCGCTCGCCGATCAGTCGGCGCAGCTCGTCAACGTGGTGGCGGGCTTCTCCGCCGGCAGGGACGAGGAGATGCCGGCCGAGCCGGTGGTGGAGGAGGCACCTCGTCCGCGACGGAGTGCCGCGAAGACGGCGGCGCCGAAGGATGGTGACTGGGACCAGGAGTTCTAGCGGCCGGAGGTCGCGGAGGCTGAGACCGCCCCGGCGGCGTCAGGCGGCCCGCTTCTTGGCCTCGCCCAGCCGCTCGGGCAACCGGACGGTGAAGCGGCTGCCCTGCTCCGGCTGGCTCTCGACCGCGATCGTCCCGTCCAGGCGCTCGATCAGCTGGCGCGTCAGCGACAGGCCGAGCCCGGTCCCGTTCTGCCGGCGTATGTAGGAGCCCTCCTTTCGCCAGAAGGGCTCGAAGATGCTCTCGAGGTCTTCGGCCTGGATCCCCTCGCCCTCGTCGGCGACCTCGATCTCGACGACGCCGTCGGCGGCCCGTTGCCAGGAGACTTCGGTCGCGCCGCCCGGCCGGCAGAACTTGACCGCATTGCCGAGGAGATTGACCAGGATCTGCCTGAGCGCGTGGGGATCGTTGACGGTGACGACCGGCTCCTTCGGCGGGCGGACATGGATTGAGACGCCGCGCGCGGCGGCGATGGGCTTCATCATCTCGGCGATCTCCCGCACGACCGCGCCCGGGTCCATCAGCTCCGGCTTCAGCACCATCCGCCTCGCCTCGATTGCCGCCATGTCGAGAAGCTGGTCGACGACGCTGAGCAGATGGCGGCCGGCGGTGAGCACGTCGCCGACATAGCCCCGGTAGCGGTCTTGGAGCGGCCCGAAGGTCTGCATCACCACCATCTCCGAGAAGCCGATGATGGCGTTCAGCGGCGTCCGCAGCTCGTGGCTGACATTGGCGAGGAAGTCGCGCTTGGCGTGGTTCGCCTCCTCGGCCTGGATCAGCGCCTCCTTGATCTGAGCGGCCTCGCGGTCGCGGCGGTGCAGAAGCCAGGCGATCAGGCCGGCCATGAGGAATGCAACGACGGTCGCCATGGCGGCGATCGTGATCGTGGTCCTCGTCTGGATGGCGAGCTTGGCCTCGAGGTCGCGGATGGAGAAGCTGGCGAAGACGTAGAGGGGCTGCAGCGGAAGCTTCTTGTAGGCGAGCACCACCGACATGCGGCTGGTCTGGGCGACCATGCCGTCGAGCAGGCCGAAGGACCCGAGCGGGCCGTAGACCGCTTCGAGCGCAGGGATGTCGATGCGGGCTCCTGAGGTCCCGATCTCGGGGTTGCGCAGCAGGATGTAGCCGTCGTCGCGGATCAGCCCGACGGCGCCGGGCGCGGTGACCAGAAGGTCCTTGAAGGTCTGCGCCAGCGGCCCGACCGGGATCGCGGTGAGGATGATGGCGATGCCGAGCAGGTTCGGCGCCGCCTTCATCGCGATCGGCACCGCGCGGGTCGCGTTGTTCCGGGTGACGATCGGGAGCCCGATATGGATCGAGCCGGGCGCCTGGTCGGCGAGCGCCAGCACATATTCGCGGTCGGCGATGTTGATGCCCGCCTCGGTGAAGCGGCCGAAGGGGATCATGTCGCCGGCGGCGTTGAAGAGGCGGACATTGACCGGGAACTCGTGTCTCAGCTGCATCCGGTCGATATGGCGGGCGAGCCCGGCCAGGTCTCCGGCCTCCGGCACATCGGACTGGTCCGAGAGCCAGCTGTCGACCGAGTGAAGCAGCGTCTGGGCGGACTCGACCGTGCGCCCGATCTGCGCCGCCAGCACGTTCTGGGCGCCGAGGAGCTCGGCATGCGCCGTCCGAAGGACATCGGCCCGGTTCGAAGCGACCAGCCAGAAGGCGATACCCCAGATGCTGGCGAGCACCATGACGGCGAACGCCGCGACGGCGACGATGGGGGATGATAAGCGGCCGGACGGGGTCGAAGGGGCCATTGCCCCGAGTGTAGACACAAATTAGTTAAAATACGGCAAACGTCGTGGCGGGTCGGTTTAGAACCCGAACATGTGGTCGAGCGAGAACGCCTCGTCGTTGAGGAGGCCGTGATAGCCGAAGAGCCGGCAGGTGGTGTCGCGCACCACCGCATAGGCATCGGGGCCGGCGCGGTGGCGCTCCTCGGGCGAGAAGGTCTCGCGGATGCGGAAGGCGCGGCTGCCGCCGCAGGGGATCGCCAGGTGGCGGGAGGCGAGGCGCTGGCCGTCGGCGCGGTGGAGCGCGATCTCGGTCGACGACGTCGGATGCCACGGCGTCGAGGCCGGATAGATCAGGTGGCAATAGGTGTCGACCGGGTCGGGGCCGATCCGGAGGAAGAGGCGGGTCGAGAGTCCGGGCGGCCGGCCGGTATAGCTCTGCGGCTCGCCCTTGTAGGTCAGTACCGTGTTGAAGACATGGGCGCCGAAGCTGGTGTCGGCAGCGTGCCCGCTGGTCCGGTCGACGTAGCGGAAGAGAGCATGCAGCCAGCCGTCGGCCTCTCCGCCCTGGGCGAAGTCGTAGAGCATCTCGACATGCCCGGTCTCGAGATCGCGTCCGGCCTCGCTCAGCATCTCGTCGATCTCGACTGCGATCGATTCCGCGCGGCGAAGCCGGCCCAGCGAACGACGTGCGACCTCCTTGCCGTCGGGGTCGATCACCAGCAGCTGCACCGGCAGCTCCGTCTGGGTCGTTCCCATCGGCGTCGGCTGTACGAGTGACCGGAAGCGCCCACGCGGCAGGATCGGCGCCGGCAAGATGAAGCCCTTGCCGAAGAGATTACCGAGCTCGGCGATCTTCGGATCGGGTTTCAGGTCGGTGCGCTCGACGTTCACATGCGCGATGCGGGTGCGCCGCTCGCGCGTCACCTCGTAGCGCGGGCGGACGATGTGGCGGCCGGAGCGGATCTCGGCCTGGTCCGGCCACACCAGCGCCGGCAGCAGCGCACCGACATCGACGGCGGCGGTGCCGAAGGGCGGGATCTCCTCCTCGATCCAGGCGATCTCCGGCCGACCCATCGGGTTGAGACCGACGGCACGGGGCGGGATCGGGATCGGATGCGCGTTCTGCACCCAGAGCACGACGCGCTCGCCTGCGTCCGGCGCCGGCAGCCCGGCGTAGAAGTCGGCCGGGAAGGAATTGGCGTCATGCGTGCACGACAGCGCCGAGGGTCCGTCGCCATAGGTGTCGAGCGCGTATTTGATCACGTCATGGCCGACGACGCCGACCGCGTGCAGGAAGATCTGGCCGCAGAACGGCTTGAGCCCGAAGCGCTGGCGGACCTCGCGGGAATCGATGACGATCGAACTGGTTCCCGGCGCCAGGTCCTCGCTCCATTCGGCGAGAGCCTTGCCGGCACCATCGTAGAGGCGAAGCCAGAGCTGGGTCTTGGCCGCACCGTAGCCCGACCAGTAGTTGGCGCTGACCAAGCGGGTGTGATGGCCGCCGTCCTCGTCGTCGTCGCGGAAGAAGACGAGGTTGGTGGCGAAGTTCAGCGGATCGAGATAGGCGCGCGCATTGGTCAGCATCGAGGACGGCAGACGGGCGATGTCGAGCGTCAGCACCTCGGCGCCGGCCGGCACCAGGTGGCGGATCTGGCCGACGATGCGCTCGGCGTCGAAGGCGGCGACCAGCACCGCCTTGGCGTCGGAGGACGCCAGCGCTGACACCGGCTCGGCCGGGCGGCCGGCGACCTCACGGCCGATCTGGGTCACGTCCTGGACATAGGCGCCGCTGAATTGGACCGGCGAGAGGTCGGTCAACTCGGCCAAGGTCTGGGTGAATCCCAGCGGATCGTAGATGGCGACCGACGGCTTGGCGGCCAGCCTCGCGACCAGGCGGGCCAAGCCCGGCTGGGCGAGCGGATGGCCCAGCGCCTTGAACAGGGCGGAGCTGCCGGTGACGTTGGAGAAAGTCTCGATCTTGAGCGCCATGGGCGCCTACATACGGCCCGCAGCACCCGCCGGCAACCGCTCGGCGAGGCGGGCGCGGACGAGCGCTGCGACCCGGCCGGTGTCGTCGGGCGGCGTGTAGGTCCAGGACTCGATCCGGCCGCGGAAGGGCCGCGTGTAGCCGCGCTGCTCGAGGAGCGCGTGGAAGACTCCGAACTTGCCCGGCCGGCCGGGAAGCTGGACCACATGCACGGGTTTGCCGGTCGCCAGCGCTTCGGTCGCCATGTTGGTCGAATCGGGGGTGACGATGATCGCGTCGGCAAGCGACAGGAGGCCGAGGAACGGATTCTCGCTGACCCCGTCCCAGACATAGGCATCAGTGCCGGCCAGCGCTGCCGCCAGCGCCGCCTCGTTCTCCTTGCCGGTCCGCCGGGACGGCGTGATCGCAAGCCCGTGGTCGGCGGCCAGCGGCGCCAGCTCGCGCCCGAGCCGGGTCGCGGCCTCGAGGTCGAGGCGGTAGCGACGGTTGGATCCCCCCACCAGCACGACCACCAGCGGGCGCCTCAGATGGGCGAAGCGGGGCGCCCAGGCCGCACGCGCCTCCGCCAGGCGCGCTGGCGTGATCTGGTGCATCGAGCCTTGGCTGACGACCGCGTTGGGGGCGGTGTAGCCGTCATGCTCGGGCACCACGATCAGGTCGAAGCGGTCGGGCGGCAGATGGGGGTTCTGCATCTGCACGGTGAACGTTTTCCCGCTGCTGGCGCGGCGGATGGCGGATGAGAAGGCGGCGGCGACCCGGCCGGTGCCGATCACCAGGTCGGGCCAGGGCGGGGTCAGGGGGGCGCTGCCGGGGCCGAGCGCCAGGACCGGGAAGAGCCAGGCCCGGGCCGGCAGGACCCGCCAGGGCAGCCGGGGGGCGACCCGCTTCAGCACCGGCTCGACCCCGATGGCACGGGCGAGGCCCAGGCTCTGGATTTCCATCCCGATGGTGCCGTCGCTGATCACCCAGGCGGAAAGCGCCGACGGCATTTGCTGTAACATTCTTGCTCGACTTGCCGAGGGTTGTTATAAAATTACTCGAAACTGGGGAGGGGGTAGTCTCGTCATGCGGAGGGTCAAAGTCGACCGGATCGATCGTCGCATCCTCCGCGATCTCCAGTCCAATGGCCGGATGACCAATGTCGATCTGGCCAAGCGCGCCGGCATCTCGGCGCCGCCCTGCCTCAGGCGGGTACGGGCGCTGGAGGAGGCGGGCTTCATCCGGGGCTATCACGCCGACCTGGCGCCCGAGCGGCTCGGCTTCGGCTTCACCGGCTTCGCCCTGGTCGGGCTTTCGAGCCAGGCCGAGCCCGATCTCGTCGCCTTCGAGACCCTGATCCGCAGCTGGCCGCAGGTGCGCGAGTGCCACATGCTGGCCGGCGACGCCGACTTCCTGCTGAAGGTCGTGGCCGAGGACTGGGACGCCTATCAGCGCTTCCTCACCACCAAGCTGACGGCGGCCAAGAACGTCAGCCATGTGAAGTCGCTGCCGACCGTCCGCGCCTCCAAATACGCGCCGGGCGTGCCGATCGACGAGCCGGAGATCCCGGCTTAAGGACCCGCCGCTCAGCCGTCGCTGCGTGGCCAATCGATGTCGGTCGGCGGTTCCCCGTTCTTCCACCGCTGCCAGGCGAGGGCGAGGCTCCCGGCAAGGCCGGCAGCCATGAGGTCCGGCCGGGCGGTCGGCGAGTCGGCGAGCCTCTGCGGCAGCTCCGTGCGGTAGCGGCGGAGGGCGTCCTCGTCCCGGGCGAGTCTTGCCGCGATCGCGACGAGCTCGTCGGGCGATTCGGCGATCAGCTCGGGAACGCCGACGTGGCTGAGGATGCACTCCCCGAACCTGCCGACGAAGGACCGGCCGGCCAGCACCGGCACCGGGACGCCCATCGACAGTGCATCGAAGGTCGTCGTCACCCCGTTGAAGGGGAAGGAATCGAGACCCACGTCGACGGAGGCGATGAGCGAGAGGTGCCCGGCGGTGTCCTGGGTCCACGGCACCAGGTCGAGCCGTGCCGGCTCGACGCCCAGATCCCGCAGGCGTCCGGCGACGCGTGAGCGGACCGCCTGGTCGCGAAACGCCGACGCCTTGACGACCAGCCGGGCCTCCGGCACCAGGCGCATGAGCTTGGCCCAGCAGGTCCACACGCCGGTGCCGATCTTCGCGAGCGTGTTGAAGCTGCCGAAGGTCGGGAAGCCCCGGCTCGCGCGCGGCGGAACCGTCGTCGCGGGAAGAGGCGGACGAGGAAGCGCGCGATAGCGGTAGCCGACCGGAAGCCGGATGACGCGTTCGCTGAGATGCGTCGGACGGCCGCGAGGCAGAAGCACTTCGTCGGCGATCACGTAGTCCATGGCCGCCGACCCGCTGGAGGAGATGGCCGCATAGGCGATCTGGACCGGCGCGGCGCGGCGCGCGATGACGCCGCTCCGTCGTCCGGTCAGATGCGAGGCCGTGTCGATGAGGATGCCGACTTTGGCCGCCCGCACGGCGCCGCATACGTCCTCGTCGGACATGGCGCCGGTCCAGACGATCTCGCCGCATCGCCGGTAGGCCTGCGTCACGTCATCCCACTCCGGCGGCGGCAGGTTGGTGAAGAACACGAGGTCCAGGCCGCGATCGGCCAATCCCTCCATCAGCGGCAGCACGGTGGTTGCGTGCGTGGTCCGGGAGAGGAAGCGGTCGTCGAGGATGCCGATCCGCGGCAAGGCGCCGGCGCCGCTCGACATCCTCGGCTGCGGGTCACGGGCCGCCACGGGCGGCTGCGCGGCGACGAGGCCGGCCAGCAGCTGCTCGGGATCGGTGTGCTCGTCGAGCACGCGAAGCTGGGCTGCCATCAGGGCGTGCTCGGGATCTCGCGTCGATCGCACAAGGGCGTCGGCGGCGGCCATGGCGCCGTCGATGTCGCCGCATTCGAAGAGAGCGAGGCGAAGGTTGATGAGCGGCATGGCCGCTCCTGGCGCGACGGCCAAAGAGCGACGATAGAAGCGGATCGCCCGGTCGATCTGGTCGAGCTTGTTCGCGATCGCGGCGCTGCCGGTGAGTGCCGCTGCCGCCGCCGGGTCGAGCGCGAGGGCGCGCCGCGCCATCCTCATGCCCCGCGCGAGAGATCCCAGATCGCCGAGCGTTCCGCCGAGATGACCCAGAATGAAGGGATCGCCCGGCGCAAGCGCATGGGCGCGCTCGAGCCACGCGGCGACGTCCAGAGGGCGCCCGACCGCCGTCGAATGAAAGCCGAGATTGGCGACGCCCGCGATCATGTCCGGCGCCAACGCGACCGAGCGGCGAAAGAGGGCGAGCGCGCGACGAGGGTGCCCGGCGGCGAGGAGACTCGCGGCATTGATCATCGCGCCGAGATGGGCGCCCTCGATCGCGAGCGTTCTTCCGTACCATCGGCCGGCGGCGGCAATGGCCCCCGCGCCATGGCAGCCGACGGCGAGGCGAAACGCCAGCTCCGGATCGCGCGGCTCCAGGGCGAGCCTGGCCTTCGAGGCGCGCTCTTCCGTCGACCGGACGTCAGTCATCAACGCTCTCGGATGCCGAGCCCGGCAGCCGATGACGAGCAGAACATCGAAGCAAATCCGCTCCCCGAGCCTTCACCTGCATGGAACACCATACATTGACAGCGACGATCGGGCAGCCCGCTGGACCCCGATCGGAAGTCGAAGGATCGATCCGTTCCCGATCAACGGTGGAACGCCAACCTTCGAGACGGTATGGATGGGATGCTGCCCGCGAGCCTGTGGGCGATCGGTTCCTTTCACGCATCGGCAGATTCCGGAATGCTCGCCAGCCGTCTCGCCAGCGCCCACGACGCGCTTCTGCGCGGCGACGGACCGAACGCGGTCCGCCACGCGCTGAATGGCCTGTCGATCGCGCCGGATTCGCCGGACGCCGCCTTCCTGCTGGGACTCGCCTGGGACCCGCGCTGGTTCGCTCGTTCGCTGGCGCTGGCCCCCGACCATCTCGGTGCCGCCCTCAACCTGGCGCAGGCGCTGATCGCGTCGGGCCGGCGGCCGCTGGCTGCGCGCGTGATCCGCCGCTTCGCCGCGATGGTGCCGGCCGAGGTGCCGGCGCTGGTCAATCTGGCGCTGCTGTCGGAGCCGCCGACGGCGCGCATGTGGCTCGCGCGTGCCGCGGCGCTCGGCCCCGATGATCCGCTGGTGAGGGTCAATCTTGCGGCGATCCTCGACCGCCTCGGCCTCTCCGGACCTGCCGCTCGCGAACACCGACGCGCCGTCGTGCTCGCGCCGACCCTCGCGCTGGCGACGGTCAACCTGGCGCTCGCCTGCTTCACCACCGGCGAGATGAATCGGGCGGGATCCTGGCATCGCCGGACGCTGGCGCTCGATCCTCATGCGGCCGATGCGATGACGGGCCTGGGCGCGATCGCCCGCGATGCCGACCACCCGGCCGAGGGACGCGGCTGGGACCGGCGCTCGCTGGCCCTTCGGCCGGACCATGTACCGACGCTCGCCAATCTCAGTGCCGCCGCCGTCGCCATCGGCGAGGCGAAGGAGGGGCGCTTCCTCGCGCTCAGGGCGGAAGCGATCGATCCGGCGCCGCCGGGCTACGGCAGCGTCGCGGTCGCTCATTACCTGCCGGGGTGGAGCGCGGAGGAGATCTTCGCCCTCCATCGCCGGTGGGTCGGCAGGCTCGCGCCCGTCGAGCACGCCAAGCCGCCGCGGCGTCCGGTGTCCGGACGCCTGAAGGTCGGCGTGCTGTCCGGCGATCTGTTCAATCACCCCGTCGGCTGGAATGTCCTCGGACTGTTCGAGCATCACCGTGAGATCGAGCTGCATGTCTATGCCGAGTCGCCGCGCCGCGACGCGGTGACCGCGCGTTTCCAGGCGCGCTCGGCGAGCTGGACCACCACGCGGGGCCTGTCGGACGCCGAGGTGGCCGAGCGGATGCGCCGTAGCCACATCGACCTTCTGCTGGTGCTGGCCGGGCAGACCGCGGGCAATCGCCTGCTGGTCGTCGCGCATGGCGCCGCGCCGGTCCAGGCGAGCGTCCACGACATCGCCACCAGCGGCCTCCGCTCGATGGACTGGTGGCTGACCGACGGCGTGCTGCATCCGGAGGGAACGGCGGAGCGGTTCACCGAGCGTCTGTGGCGTCTGCCCTGCTTCTACCTGCACCAGCCGCCGGAGGTGTCGCCGCCGGTCGGACCGCGCCCGGGTGAGCAGAGGCCGGCGACCTTCGTCTCGTTCAATCATCCGGCGAAGATGACGCCGGAGGTGGTGCGTGTCTGGTCGCGGGTCCTGAAGGCGGTGCCGGGATCGCGTCTCCTTCTCAAGTATGCCGGCGTGTTCGGCGAAGAGGCGGTGCGATCGCGATACGCGCGCCTGTTCGAGGCGCAGGACGTCGAACGCGAGAGACTGGATTTCAGGACCGTCCGCCTCGACCGCGAGCGGCATCTCGACCTGCTGAACGAGGTCGACGTCGCGCTCGATCCGTTCCCGTTCAACGGTGCGACGACGAGTTTCGAGGCGCTGTGGATGGGCGTGCCGGTGGTGAGCCTGGCGGGCGACCGCTTCCTCGGGCGGGTGGGCGCCAGCATGCTGGCGGCGCTCGGCCGGCCCGAGCTCATCGCCGCCGACGAGGACGCCTATGTGGCCCTGGCGGCGACGCTGGCGGAAGATCGCCGCCGGCTGTCCGAGATGCGCCGGTCGCTGCGGGACGAGCTCCTGCGCTCGCCGCTCCTGGACGCGCCGGCGCATGCGCGTGCCTTCGAAAGCGCCCTCCTCGCTATGTCTTCCTGAGCCGCCGGATCTGCGCCTGGACGATGCCGGCGACGATCAGGAGGCCGCCGGCGAGCTGCCAGAGATTGGGCGTATCGCCGAGCAGGATCGCGGTCAGCACCGCGGTGACCGGAACCAGGTTGAGGTAGAGCGAGGAGACCGAGAGGCCGAGCGTGCGGACGCCGTAGTTCCAGCCGAGCAGGCCCAGCACGGTCGGCGCGATCACCAGATAGATCAGCACCAGGAAGTCGGTGAGGCCGGGGATCGGCGGCACGCGGATGAGGCCGAGCGCGACCAGGGCGGCGCCGAGGGTGAAGGAGGTGACGCCGGCCATCGCGATCGACCAGGCGGCGACGCGGATCTGCGACCAGCCCTTCAGCCAGTCCTGGGCGGCCAGCGAATACCAGCTCCACATGACGTTGCCGAAGATCATCAGCGCTTCGCCGAGGCCCGGCACCGTCAGGTGGCCGAACTCGTGGCCGCCGGCGATGCCGACGACGGCGCCGGCGAGTGCCAGCAGCAGCGCCAGCTGCATCGCGCCGTCGGGCCTTGCCCCCTTCAGCGCCCAGGCGACCATCACGCCCACCGCCGGCGACGCCGCCGAGATCAGCGAGCCCTGGATCTGCCCAGCGAGTGAGAGGCCGACGGTGTAGGAGAGCGCGAATCCCAGGATGCCGACACCGCCCAGCAGCCAGAGATGCAGCAAGGGCTTGGGTTCGGGCTTGGCGTTGGTTGCCCGGGTCTCGATCACCAGGAGCAGGATCAGCAGCGGCGCCGCCAGGCAGTAGCGCCCGAGGATGACCTCGATCGAGGTGAAGCGCTGAAGCACGTACCAGCTTGCCGGGATATGCGTGCCCCAGAAGGTCGCGGTCACCAGCAGCGCCAGGTTGGCGAGCAGGACCCGGCGGGCGAGGGTGGGGTCGGAGGCCGTCGTTATGTTCGGAACCCTCCCTCGTGCGAAGCGCGGGGGAGGGCAGGGTGGGGGCCGAGCGCAGCGAGGTCGCTGCCGATGAAGGGCCTTGTCATTTCGTTGAGTCTGAACTGCGAGGCGGCGGTCGACATCGACGGTTCCTCGCTTAGCTCGGCCCCCACCCTGCCCTCCCCCGGCAGAGCCGGGGGAGGGTTCCGAGAGATCACTACCCCTGGAATTCAGTCGCCAGGTGAACGACGCAGTCGCCGCGCTCGACGCGGCCGAAGTGGCGGCGGCAGATGACCTGGCCGTCCATCAGGAAGTGGCTCGGCACCGGCTTCCGGCCGGGGTTGTCGACGAAATGCGTATGGCCCGCGAGCTGGCCCTTCTTGATCCAGTCGCCGAGCTCGGCCGCCGGCTCGAACAGGCCTGCCTCCTCGGTATAGACGTAGTAGTCGCGGCCCTTGAGCTCGACGAAGCGGGTCGGCGTCTCGACCGGATGCGCCTTCGACTTGTCGGTGATGCCGATATGGGCGAGCAGGTTGTCGAGGCCGCGCTCGACGATCTTCACGCCCTTGATGTCGACGGCACCGCCGCCGCCGAACTCGCCGCCGAGCGCGACGATGCCCTGGCTGACCGCGCGCGCGATGCCGAGGCGCTGGTCGGCCGTGTGCTTCCAGACGAAGCCGGTCGGCGGGTTGAAGGCTTTCAGTGCCTCCAGCGCCCGCTTGTTAACTGCCTCGTCGGCACCGTAGCGCACCGAGGCGAACGGCATGTATTGCAGCGACGAGCCGCCCGAGTGCAGGTCGTGGATGTAGTTGGTCAGCGGGAACAGCACGCTGTCGATGTAATGCGCGATGGCGAAGGTGGGCGTGCCGTCGGGATCGCCCGGGAAGGCGCGGTTGAGATTGCCTTCGTCGATCGGCGAGACGCGCGCGCTCGCCATCGCGGCCGGCAGGTTGCACGCAGTCATGATGATGACGCGGCCCTGGATGTCCGACGGCTCCAGCTTCTGCACCAGCTTGCAAAGCCCTATCTGGCCTTCGTACTCGTCGCCATGCGTGCCCGACATCAACAGAACGGTCGGGCCTTTGCCGTTCTTGATGCAGGTGACCGGGATCGCGATGTTGCCGTAGGCCGAGCGGTTCACCGAATGGGGCAGGTTCAGCCAGCCGACCTGTTTGCCGTCCTTTTCGTAATCGACGCGTGTCCAGATCTTCGACGCAGCCATTTGAAAGCTCCTGGGAGGGAGAGGTAGGGAAACGAGCGAAAGGGTCAGGCCTTGGGCGGTGCCTTGGCCTTGTCGGGCGCGATGCCCGACGCGATCAGGTGATCGATCTCGGACGCCGAATAACCGGCCTCGGCGAGGATGGCGCGGTTGTCGGCGCCGAAGCGTTTCGGTGCCGAGCGCACGCTGCCCTTGGAGCGCGACAGCTTGATCGGCACGCCGAAGCCGCGATAGCCGCCCTCGCCCTCGACCGCCATCTGCCGGTGGATCGTGTGCGGATGCGCCATCACCTCTGGGATGTCCAGCACCTGGCCGGCCGGCACGCCCTCGGCCAGCAACGCATCGCAGAGCGCCTTGCCGTCGCGCTTCGTCAGCAGCGCCTCGAGCTCGAGCGTGAGCGCGGCGCGATTGCCGTTGCGGTCCGCCATGGTGCGAAAGCGTGCATCCTCCGACAGCGCCGGCTTCTCCAGAAGCTGGCAGAGCCGCTGGAACTGCCGGTCGTTGCCGATGCCGAGGAAGACCTCGCCGGTCGCGGTCTTGAACTTGTCGTAAGGCGCGATGTTGGGATGCGCGTTGCCGACGCGGCCCGGGGTCTTGCCGGAGAGGAAGAAGTTTGCGGCCTGCGGATGCAGCAATCCCACGGCGGTGTCGTAGAGCGTCACGTCGAGGAACTGGCCCTTGCCCGAACGCCCGCGCTCGATCACCGCCATCAGGATGGCGATGACGGCGTTCAGGCCGGTGGCGAGATCGACCATCGGTATGCCGAGCCGGGTCGCACCCGACTCCGGCGTGCCGTTGATGCTCATCATCCCGCTCATCGCCTGGACGACGGCGTCGTAGCCCGGGAAGCCGCCGAGCGGCCCGTCGGAGCCGAAGCCCGAGACGCGGCAATGGATCAGCTTAGGGAACTGCTTCGACAGCACGTCCTCGAAGCCGAGACCCCATTTCTCCATGGTGCCGGTCTTGAAGTTCTCGACCAGCACGTCGGCGTCCTTCAACAGGCGCAGCAGCACCTCGCGGCCCTCGGGCTTGGTGAGGTCGAGGGCCAGCGCGCGCTTGTTGCGGTTGACGCCGATGAAGTAGCTGGCGGTGCCGTCCTTGAACGGCGGGCCCCAGCCGCGGGTCTCGTCGCCCTGCGGCGGCTCGACCTTGATCACCTCGGCGCCGTGATCGGCGAGCGTCATGGTCCCATAAGGTCCGCCCAGCACGCGCGACAGATCGACGACTTTCAGGCCGGCCAGCGCGCCGGAAGACTGGGGCATCAGACGGCTCCGAGAGGACGTCAGGCGGGAACGGGAAAGACGCGGTCGGCGAAGTCCGGATAGAACTCGCGGAGCTTGGCCACGATCGGTCCCCGGAGCAAGCCGAGCGTGGCTGCGTCCGGAACGGGCGTCGTCGGCACCACGTCGGGCATGTCGAAGACGAAGCCGGTGGCGTCCCGCACGCCCTCGGCGGTCTCACCCGGATGCACGGAGGCCAGCCGGAAGCGCCGGCGCGTCGCGTCGAAGGCCAGGACCGCGCGTCCGGTCACCAGCGCTTTCGGCCCGCCACGCCGCCACACGCCGTCGGGGCTCCAGCCCGGGGCCGTCACGAAGTCGACCTTGGGAACCAGCGTGCGCGGGCTGTGCTCCTCGCGAAACAGGATCACGTTCGGGACGACGAAGCTCATATAGGGCGCGCCGAAGCTGCCGGGAAAACGCTGGGTGAGATCGGGGTAGGTGCCGAGGCCGACCAGGTTGATGTTGGCCTCGCCGTCGATCTGCACGCCGCCCAGGAAGAAGACGTCGATGCGCCCCTGCGCGGCGGCGTCGAACAGCTCGCGGCCGCCATCGGTGAAGCTGTTGTAGCGCCGGCTGTGCAGGATGGTGACGTGCACGCGATCCTTCGCCCGCATCTGGTGGAGGAGAGCGGCGGCCGCCGGGATCGGCGAGGCGGCGCCGACGGCGATGTGGCGGACGTCAGGGATCTGGGCGGCTAGCGTCGCCGCCAGCAGCTCTTCGGGCTTCACGTCGGTCATGCGGCGGCTTTGACGGCCCCGACCTCGCGGGCGAGATACGCGGCAAACCCCGCCTCGGTCCGCGCTTCCCTGGCATATGCCCGGAGATGGGCGAGGTCCGGTTCGTATTCGCCGAACAGCCCGACCGGGGCGGCACCCTTTTCGGCGACGGCGACCGCCTGGATGTAGAAGGCCGGCAGCGCGCCGGCGGCCAGGCGCTCGTCGTCGAAGAACGAGCCGTCATGCATCCGCTCGACCGTCACCAGCGTCGTCTTCGACGCATGCGCGATGGTGGCGAGCTCGCGCCGGCGGCCGATCCAGACATTGCCCTCGCGGTCGGCCATCGGCGCATGGAACAGCGCCACGTCCGGCCGGATCGCCGGGATCAGCAGGATCGGGTCGCCGCCGGCGCCCATCGGGTTGTCGACGGTCTTCCAGTCGGTGCGGTGCTTCACCAGGTCGCTGCCGAGGATGCCGCGGAGCGGCAGGAACGGCACGTCCTTCTCGGATGCCTGCAGCCCGGCATGGATCGCCGGGCAGGTGGCGTCGACGACCTTGATCGTCTTCGCCAGCGCCGCGCGGGTGAAGCAGGGCGCGATCCCGAATTCGCCCAGCGTCACCGCGGCGGTCTCGATCTCGACGACGCAGCCGGCGCCGATCAGCAGGTCCGCCTGCAGGGTCGACTGCGGCACGGTGACCAGGCGCAGGTTCTTCGCGCCGCGCCGGATCAGCGCCCGGGTCGCCGCCATCGGCGCCCCGGAATAGTCGGCGGGGACGGCGAGCAGGGAGCCGTCGGCGATCTGGGCGACGAGGTCGTCGAGGGAAATGGGGGCGAAAGAAGACATACAGCAAGATAGCCTCGCAAACGGATGCATGTCGAACCCCTCCCCCGGCTCTGCCGGGGGAGGTTAGGGTGGGGGCCGGCTCGGTAGTTAAGCTGCGCCGGCGTGCGTCATTCAGACCTCGCCATGCCCCCACCCCAACCCTCCCCCGCGCTTCGCACGAGGGAGGGGGTACGACGAGGTCGCCTTATGGACTTCACTCTTCCTCCGGACCTCGCCCAGGTCCGCGATACGGTCGAGCGGCTGATGATCGAGGTGGCGCAGCCGGCGGCGAAGATTGCCGAGCGCGACGGGCGCTTCCCGCGAGACGCGATCGCCCGGCTCGGCGCCGAAGGCGTATTCGGCACGGCGTTTCCGGAGTCGGTCGGCGGCTCGGCGCAGGGCTTCCAGTCGGTCAGCCTGATCTCCGAGACCGTGTCCAGGCTCGAGCCCGGCTTCGGCTACTGCATGAATCTGCAGGGGATGACCTGCCCGCTCACCATCCTCAACTGGGGGACCGAGGCGCAGATCCGGCGCTTCGTGCCGGATCTCATCGCCGGGAAGAAGATCGGCATGTTTGCGCTGACCGAGCCGGGCGGCGGCTCCGACCCCGCCGGCAACATGAAGACCACGGCGAAGAAGCGGGGCGACCGCTACGTGCTGAACGGCTCGAAGATGTTCATCACCTTCTCCGATGAATGCGATACCGGCGTGCTGCTCGCCAAGACCGATCCGGCCGCCGGCCATCGCGGCATCACCGCCTTCATCGTCGAGCCGAAGTCGGGGCCGGGCTACCGCGCCGACCCGGTCGCCATGTCCGGCCTCTCGCGCGCCTTCCGCAGCTGCGCCGTCTTCCTCGACGACTTCGAGGTGCCGGAGGAGAACCGCCTCGGCCCGGAAGGCGAGGGCTTCAAGATCGCGATGACCGCGCTCGAATACGGCCGGCTCACCGTCTCGGCGCGCCTCTTGGGCCTGGCCCAGGCCTGTCTCGATGCGGCGTCGGGCTATGCGAAGGATCGCATCATCCGCGGCAACCCCATCGGCCGCACCCAGTCGGTACAGCACCTGATCGCCGACATGACGGTGAACGTCGAGGCGGCCCGGCTCCTCGCGCGGCGTCTTGGCTGGACGATGGACAAGGGCGAGCCGGCAGGCCGCGAGGCGGCGCAGGCGAAGTACTTCGCCTCCGTTGCCGCCCGTCACGCGGCCGGTGCGGCGGCGGAGATCTTCGGCGGCTATGCGCTGGCCGACGAGTATCCGATCCGCAAGTTCACCGGCTACATCGACATGCTGAACATGGGCGAGGGCGCGCCCGCGGTGCAGCGCACGCTGATCGCCGAGGACACGCTGGGATACAAGGACGCCAACCGGCATGCGGCGAAGCGGCCGTGACGACGCAACTCAGATGCGGTCGAAATACGGGATCCAGACGGCGTCGCGCTTGCGAAAGCGGGTCGCGAGCCGGAGCCACATCGCCAGCGGGTTTGGCTGGAAGTCGACCAGGCCTGTGTTGCCGAGATGGCGCGTGATCAGGTCCGTGGTCGAGCCGTTGACGCGGAGATCCGGCCATCGTCCCGCTGCGGCCGCGAGCAGGCCGGCTGCGGCGTCCGGCCGTCCGCCGACCTCGAAGGCGTAGCCGGTGCCGGCCGCCTCGCCGATGATCGCGTAGCCGCCACTCATCGTGGCGACCCACAGGCGTTCGGCCGGATAGGGCCGCTTGGTATAGACGAGTGCCGGCCGCTCGATGGCAGGCGCGGGGCGGAGCCGGTTGAGGCGCCGGCCGATCGTCGGCGCGAAGGGAGCCTTCGCCCATGTCACCTCCGCCATCGGGGCGGCGACACCTTGCCAGCGTCCGAGCAGGCTGGTGTCGGCCGCTTGCCAGCCGAGCTTGAGGTAGAGATCCGGGCGGCGGGCCCACAGCACGCCGAAGTCGACGCCGCTCTCGCGAAGATGCGCGGCGGCCTCGTCCGTCAGCCGGGCGCCGAGGCCGCGGCTTCGGTCTGCTGGCCGCGTCACCACGAAACCGATCATCGCTCCGGTCCGCGTGGTGCCGGCGTGACGGATGCGGAAGAGCCGAGCCGCCAGGGCGGCGGCGACCTCGCCGTTCGAGGTCACGAGGCCGAAGAGCCGCCCATGCCGGGGTGAGGCGAAGGCGTCGGGATAGAGCTGCGCGAGCCGGCCGGCGCGGCCCTTGCCGGCGACGAACTCGGCTTCCATCAGCCCGACCAGGCGCCGGGCCATGGCCGTGCGGTCACCGCCCGGGAGGACTACCAGCCGCTCTTCAGACACGCGACGATCTCGTCCCGGTCGGCGTCCGACAGCCACCAGCCGGACGGGATGGCGATGTTCTCGCGGTCGAACAGGTCGACTCCGTCGAGGCCGTCCCGGCGGGCATCGGCGAAGCAGCCATAGGTATCGACCCGAAGATGCAGCCGCTGCGCACCGATACCGCGTTCGACAAGCTTCCGCACGAGGTCGTCGCGCCGCTCGGCCCGGAAGGCATAGGTCCAGTAGCTCGACCGGCAGTCGTCCGGCCGCATCAGCAGCGTCAGGCCGGCGATGCCGCGAAGCGCCTGATCGAAGAAGCGGCCGTGCTGCTGATGGCGGCTCACGCGCGCCTCGGCGCTGCCGAGCTGCTGAAGCCCAAGGGCGGCGACGAGGCTGGTCATCTGGTGGTTGCCGCTGGCTTCCGGGATGTCGCTTGCCGGATTCAGGTCGCCGGTCGACAACCGGAAGGTCGGCTGGTCGATGCCGAAGCGTCGGAGCCGGCGTGCGCGATCGAGAAGGTCGGAATCTGAAAGGACGCAGCCGCCGCCGTCGCCGGTGGAGAGCGTACGGGTCGCATAAAAGGAGAGCACGGTGGTGTCGCCCAAAGCGCCGATCGGCTGACCACGATAAGACGCGCCCCAGGCTTCCGAGGCGTCCTGGATCAGGGCGATCCCGCGTGCGCGGCAGAGCTCGATGAGCGGCGCCAGGTCGGCGACGTCACCCGACCAGTGATAGATGACCGCCGCCTTGGTCTTCGGTCCGATGCCGACCGCCAGATGGTCGGCGCCGGGCATGCCGGTGAGCGGATCGACGTCGAGCCAGCGCGGGTGCGCGCCGATCATGGCGACGGGCATGGCGGTGGCGGTGCAGGTCATCGGCGAGAGCGCGACCTCGTCACCCGGCTCGACCTCGGCAAGGCGCAAAGCGAGGGCGAGCGCGCCGGCGCCGTCAGTCGTGGCGAGGCAGGCCGGCGCGCCCTGAGCGGCGGCAAGACGGGATTCGAACTCTGCGACCAGTGGGCCGCCGCCGAGCTGGCCGCCGGCCAGCACAGGTGCCAGCGCGGCCGCTTCGTCCGCCGTGTTCGGCACCCGGAACAGCGGCAGCCTGGGGCGGCCCGCCATGGCTCACCAACCCTTGCGGAGCGCGGCGACGATGCGTTCGCGCGCAGCGTCGTCCACCCACCAGCCGCAGGGGATGTGCAGCGCGCTCTCCCAGAACCGATCGAGACCGGGCAGCGGCCGCCGGCTGGAAGCGAAGACCGGGTGCAGGTCGTTGCGGCGATGGATCTTGGATGACGCGATGCCGGAAGCCGCGAGCGCGCGCTGGAGATCGTCGCTGCGCTCGGCCAGCACCGTATAGAACCAGTAGGAGGGCTCGACATGGGCCGGGTGCGGGCTGGGCGTGAGGCCGGGCATCTGCGCCAGCGCCCGGTCGAAGTAGCGGCCGTTCTCGATGTGGCGGGCGATGACGCCGTCGATGTGGTCCATCTGGGCGAGGCCGATCGCCGCCGTCACATTGTTCATGTGGTATTTGTAGCCGACCTCGGCGACCTCGACGGTGAGCCGGTCCTGCTGGCGGTCGATGCCGAACCAGCGGAGTCGCCGTCCCTCGGCCAGGCGTTCCGGATCGTCGATCGCCAGCATGCCGCCGTCGACCGTCGTCATGTGCTTGATCGCCTGGAACGAGAACATGGTCATCGCGCCGGATCCTCCGATCGGCAGTCCGCGGTGACGTGCGCCCAGCGCATGCGCGGCATCCTCGATCAGGACGACCCCGGCGTCCGCCGCGACTTGGCGCAGCCGGTCGAGATCGGCCGGCATGCCGCCGTAGTGGACGACGATGATCGCCCGCGTGCGCGGCGTCATCACCGCGGCGACCGAGACCGGATCGAGGTTGCCGGTCATCGGATCGACATCGGCCCAGACGATCTCGGCACCGCAATGCTTGATCGCCATGTTGGTCGGCTCGGCGGTCATGGCGGTCGAGATCACCTCGTCGCCCGCTTTGACGCCGGCCATCATCAGGGCTGTGTGCAAGGCCACCGTGCCGGAGGCGAAGGACAGCGCCGGCCGGCCGCCGAGCCAGGCGCCGAACCGTTCCTCGAACCGCCTGACCTCCTCGCCCTCGCCGATCATGCCGCTGTAGAGCACTTGCTCCAGCCGCGGCATCAGCTCGTCGCGCGGCGGCATCGAGACACGGAACAGCGGGATCTGCGGTTCGGTCATGCGGCTGCAATCGGTGCCGGGAGCCGAGGCGCCGTGCCGGCGAGGGCTGCTCCGAGCAAGTCCGCCATGGGCATCGATCGCATCGCTTCGTAAGCCTGCTCCTCCCGAGCGA
>CAXNIC010000042.1:0-19439 GCA_964201945.1 Alphaproteobacteria bacterium | reverse complement strand
TCGGCAAAGACGATCCTTAATCAAACCGAAGGCATCATGCGGTTACGCGGCCGCTGGTTTGAGTATAGATCGGATGAGTCCTTGCCTGTTATTCCAGCACTACCGACATATCATCCGGCGTATTTGTTGAGATCGCCTGGACAAAAGCGTGAGGCATGGCGAGATTTCCTTGCCTTGAAATTACGTATGAGCGACCCGCTATAACGAACTGATCTTCCACGTTATTCTAAAAATTATACCGTAGCCTTGGAACTACCGTGAGATTCCGGTGTCAATCCTGGGCTTGCCTTGGCCTCATCCATCCGTTAGGTGAGTCGACCCATGAGGGGGGAGAGATACTTCCTGAGCCGGCCGATGATGTCTGTGATGCTGGTCACTGGCCTGGCGCTTTTCGGCGCGGGCCGTGCGGAGGCGGTGGACCCGCCGCATCTGGACGCCGCCAAGGTCGAGAGCCTTCGCCAGGCGACCGAGCAGGCCTCGCTGCCGCGCACCTTCCTCGACGGCTTCAAGGCCGGCCCGACGCCGACGCTGCCGCAGATGCTGGCGGCACCCGAGGCCGAGCGCTACGCCGAGATCTTCCGCCTGCAGGCCGACGCCGACTGGGCCGCAGCCGACAGGCAGATCAAGCTGCTCAAGGACAAGCGCCTGATGGGCGCCGTGCTGGCCCAGCGCTTCGTCCACAACAAGTACCGCTCGCGCTACGACGAGCTCGCCCAGTGGCTGAAGGCCTATGGCGACCATCCCGAGGCGGCGCGGCTCTATCGCCTCGCCATCGACCGCAAGCCCGGCGGCGCGGCCGCGCCCGAGCGGCCGCAGGCGGGATTCCTCGGCGGCTACGGCGAGGAGACCATCGGCGGCGACACGGCCTACTCCTCCTCGCTGGAGCGTGACGCCGGCGACATCCGCGATATCATCCACGGCGCTGCCGACATCCGCCGGCACCTGAAGCAGGGCGACCCCGACGACGCCGAGAAGGCGTTCCGCCTGCTCGAGGCGAAGAAGCTGCTGGATCCGATCGAGGCCGGCATCCTCAAGGCCGAGGTCGCCCAGGGCTACTTCTTCACCGGCAGCGACGTCCAGGCGCTCCGGCTGGCCTCCGAGGCGCTCCGCCAGGCCAAGGGCTGGCAGCCGGCCGCTCCCTGGATCGCCGGCCTCGCCGCCTTCCGCCTCGGCCGCCCGGCCGAGGCCGCCAAGTCCTTCGAGGCGATGCTCGACCTCCAGGGGATGGGCCCGGGACAGATCGCCGCCGCCGCCTTCTGGGCCGCGCGCGCCCACCTGGTCGCCGGCAAGCACGACCGGGTATCGCCCTACCTGGTGCGGGCGGCGCTGCACCGGACCAGCTTCTACGGCCTGCTCGCCAGGCGCGCGCTCGGCGTCGACACCCCCTTCAACTGGGCCGAGCCCCGGCTCTCGGCCGACGACATGGGCCAGATCCAGGCGATCCCGGGCGGCTGGCGGGCGCTGGCCCTGATCCAGGTCGGCGAGCCGATCCGCGCCGAGGCCGAGCTTCGCCGCCTAGCCCCGACCGCCAATCCCGACATGGTGCCGGCGCTCCTGGCGCTGGCGTCCAGAGCCAACATGCCGGCGCTGTCGATGCGCCTTGCCGGCAAGCTCGCCCAGGACAACCAGCGCTACGACGGCGCGCTCTATCCGATCCCGGGCTGGAAGCCGGAGGGCGGCTTCAGCGTCGAGCCGGCGCTGCTGTTCGCCATCATGCGCCAGGAGTCGGGCTTCCACTCCAAGGCGTCGTCCAGCGCCGGCGCCCGCGGGCTGATGCAGATCATGCCGCGGACGGCCGTGTTCGTCGGCGAGGGCGAGCTCAACAAGAAGGACGCGCCGACGAAGCTGATGGAGCCGGAGCGGAACCTGACCCTGGGCCAGCGCTACGTGCAGCACCTGCTCGAGCACGACCAGATCCAGGGCAACCTGCTGCTCGCGGTCGCCGCCTACAATGCCGGGCCGACGGCGGCGCTGAAATGGCAGCGGAAGGGCGACTTCAAGGACGACCCGCTGCTGTTCGTCGAGGGCATCCCCTATGGCGAGACCCGCGCCTATGTGCAGCGCGTGGTCGCCAACTACTGGATCTACCAGCTCCGCATGGGCCAGCAGACGCCGACGCTGGACTCCATCGCGGCCGGCGACTGGGCGGTCTATACTCCCTCGCAGGGCGGCTGAGCCGAAGAGCTCCGGCGGCCCGAAGCCCCGGAGTCATCCATGCCGCTCGATCAGGCCCGCCCCTTCCTCGCGGTCAACATCGCCGTCCTCACCATCTCCGACACCCGCGGCCTCGCCGAGGACAAGTCCGGCGACACCCTGGTCGAACGCATCGAGAAAGCCGGCCACAAGGTGGCGGCGCGCCAGATCGTGCGCGACGAGCAGGCCGACATCATCGCCCGGCTGAAGAGCTGGATCGCCGATCCCGAGATCGACGTCGTGCTCTCGACCGGCGGCACCGGCGTCACCGGGCGCGACGTCACGCCGGAAGCCTTCCAGGCGGTGTTCGAGAAGGAGATCCCGGGATTCGGCGAGCTGTTCCGCTTCCTCTCGTTCCAGAAGATCGGCAGCTCGACGATCCAGTCGCGCGCCGTCGGCGGTGTCGCCGGGGGCACGTATCTCTTCGCGCTGCCGGGATCGAGCGGCGCCTGCCGGGACGCCTGGGACGACATCCTGGTCCACCAGCTCGACTACCGCTTCAAGCCCTGCAACTTCGTCGAGCTGATGCCGCGATTGCAGGAGCATCTGGCGCCGAGCGCGCGCACGGCCAAGGCCTCCGCGGCGGCGAAGCGCTAGCGGCGCTTCAGCCGACCGGAACGCAGGAGCTGTCGCCCCGCGGCAGCACTTTCCCCGGCACGAAGGCCGCATTCATGCCGAGGGGGCGCCTGAGCCGCGCGCCATATCCGCGATACAGCGTCTCCAGGACGAGGTCGGTGACGGTCCATAAGTCCGTGTGGTCCGCGATCGGCCGGACGAGAACGAAGTTTCCCTGGCTCCCGTCCATCGAGAAGCCTTGCGAGGCGATGGCGTTGAGCCGCGCGCGCGACATCTTCGGCGGCGGCTGCGGGCCGTAGAAGCCGGACGCCGCCTCGCACTCGATCTGCCGGTCCTCGTCGAAGAACCGGCACTGGACGTAGCGCCGCTTGTCGTCCACCGAGAGCACGATGTAACGGTCCATCGGCGTCATCTCATGCGCGCGGATGGTCTCGAACGCCTTCAGCAAGGGGCAGTGATAGGCCCGGACGAACTCGTCGAGACCCGATGCCCACGCCGGCATCGCCGCGAGCGCGGTCGCGATCATCGTCGTCAGGGCGATCACGTGCCGCACAGGATCCCCACTCGCGCTGGGTGATGCCTCAAGCAGCCCGCTCGCGATCGGCGCGGCCTGGCCAGCCTCGGGTCGGCGTCGGCGGGATGAGCGGCAGCAGGACGTCGCGCAACCGATCGATCGCGGCATGGGAGAACAACATGTCCCAGCGGCCACCATACTCGCCGAAAGTGATGCGCCCGCGCGCCGCGACCATCGCCTCGGTCGGCGGCGCAATGCTGGCGAAGCGGGCATGGGTCTCGACGCGATCGAGGCGGAAGGCGATCGGATCCATCACCGAGCTGAACGCCGCCGACAGGTCGCCGAGGATGCCCGTGGCGACCAGCGCGAAAATCTCGATCTCGATCGACGTAACGGGGCGGCTCTGCCAGCGCATGGCCTCGTTGGCGCGGCTGCGGCCCCCCAGCATCGGCTCGACGACGGATTGCAGGAAGGTAAGGTCGACGACCAGCTGGCCCAGCATCGATCCGTCCGCGCTCGCGAACACGCTCGATATGGGTCGCGCCGGGAGCGCCGCCTCGTAGTCGTCGTTCCGGATCCAGCTGATCTGGTCGAGGTGGATCGCGACATTCTCGCCGGTGAGATGGCGAAGCGTGGTCGACATCCTCCTCACCAGCCGGTCGTAGACGACCTCGAGCATGGGAATGCGCTCGAACTCGTCCATGTGCTCGACGACGCGAGGAAGGGTCTTGGTCGACGGCGGCAGCGGATCGGCGAAGGGAAACGTCGCCCTTTCCGATGCCGGCGATGGCGCCACCCGAGGCTTCGGGGACGCCTCGTCGATGATTGCCGTCGCACCGTCGCGCAGCTCCGCCGGCATCAGCGCGACGATCCGCCGGACCTGCTCGGCGCGTCCTGCCGGAACCGGCAGGCAGTTCAAAAATTCATGTTCGAGGACTCGGGCGAGCGCCGCCCGCGCCGCCGGATGCATCGGGCGCGAGCGGGCCATGCAGGCCAGCACGTCGTGCCGGAAAAAATGCGGCAGGCCGCTCAGCAGCGCCGCCGCCCATTCCGGCGGTGCCTCCAGCAGCGTGGCGGCGACCGTCTGCTGCACCTCGTTCCTGAGGTAGGTGCCGGCGATCTCAGCCGGACATTCCGCAAGCCGGGCGAACATTTCGTCGACGGCATCCTTCGGCACGAGCTGCTCGTTCATGGGCCGTCTCCCCCTGCCGGAATTTGCCGTGGCATCGGCGGCAATTTCCGGAAGTATTGGGCAATGATTTCATCCTCGCAATGGCACCTGCTCAGGCGCCGATCGCGATCGTGCGGGAGGCGATCCTGCCGAGCCTCAGGCTCGGTTGAACCTCAGCTGCGCCGGGCGCCGGTCAGGGTCGCGGCTTCGAGGTTGCAGTCGGCGAGGTTCGCCTGGCGTAGATCGGCGCCGGCGAAGTTGGCCCCGGCGACGTCGGCGCCGGCCAGGTTGACGCCGGTGAAATCGGCGCCGCGGGCATCGACGCCGCGAAGGCTGGCACCAGCGAGCGAGGTCGGCCAGGTCCGGCCGGTCTGCTGGCCGCCCTTCGAGCGCACCTCGATCGGGCAGAGCTTGGCGCCGCGGAGCTTGGCGTTGCTGAGATCGGCGCGGGCGAGGTTCGATCCCGCCAGGTTCGCCTGGTCGAACACGGCCCCCGGCAGCTTCGCCTCGGCGAAGTTGCAGAAGGTGAGCCAGGCCTCGATCATCACCGCCCGCGGCAGGTTGGCCCGGCGGAACGAGGCGCCGGAGAGATCGCAGGCGCTGAAGTCGACGTCGGGCAGGTTGTGGCGGTCGAAGGTGGCGCGGATGCCGCTGGTGCCGGCGGTGTTGATCCAGGCGCTGTGCGTGGCGATGATCGCCTGCAGCGCCGGCGACAGCGCCTTGGCCTGGGCGCGGTAGACCGCGCCGGTCAGGTTGGTGTTGGTGAGGATCGCGCCGCTCAGGTCGACGTTGCGCAGCACGGCGCCGCGAAGATCGGCGTTGGAGAGGTCGACGCCGTCGAGAACGGCGCCGTTCAGCACCGCGTCCTTCAGCTTGGCGCCGGCGAAGACCGCCTCGCTGAGATTGGCGCCGGCGAGGTTGACCGAGAACATCTCGGCGTTGGCGAAATCGGCGCCGACCATCGAGGACAGGCTCATGTCGGCGCCGGAGACCTTGGCCTCGGCCGCGCGGGCCTGGTCGAGATTGGCTTCCTTCAGCTGTGCCGACTGGTTGATGACGATCTTCTCGCCGTCCTTCCACTGCACGATCTGGCCGGCGCGGAGATCGGCCTTGGTCAGGATCGCCTTGGTCAGCTTGGCCCGCATCAGGTTGGCGCCGCGAAGATCGCAGCGGTCGAAGTTCGAGCGGGTGAAGTTGGCGTCGATGGCGTTGACCGCGAACAGGTCGGCCATGGTGAAGTCGGTGTCGATGAACTCGCAGCTGGAGAAGTCGCTGCCCGGCAGCACGGCGCTGGTGAGCTGGACGCCGGCGAATTTGAGGCGGGCGAAATCGGCCGACTTCATCACCAGGCGGCGCCCTGCCGGCTGGCCGGAGACATACGCCTCGTGCAGCCCGATCAGGCTGAGGGCCTTCATCTGTCGGGCGTGCTCGGCGGGGTTGTGGGCCGTCATTCTCGACGTCTCCGGGGCGGCAAGACGGTCGTCAGCTCGCTTAGCCGAGTTTCAAACATTGCCAGCCGGTAGGCACTTCGACTGTGATCAGGGTCACGGGAAATCTAGGGTCGCATTAGTTAACAAATTCCCACCATCTTTACGAATCCCGGCAGCCCGCCGGTCGGGCGGGATGCCCTGGGGCGGCACTGCGGATCGTCGTCCGCGGCGTCGAGAGCCTGCCGATCCCGCGGCAGCGGCGTCGCGGCCGTGTCTTGAGACAGCAACCCGAGGATGGCGGGAACGATCCGGCCCGCGATGGCGGCACTCCCGGCCCGTTGGGCCTTGGCGACCCTGGTAGTGCTTGCCAGGCGCCCCTTCCTCCCGACAGGCGAGCGCGCGCCGGGACCGCCAGAACCGGGTGCCGGCAGAGCCCCGGAGGGAGATGGGTGGTCGGGCGACGGTGGTGGTCAGTCCCCGCCGGGCAATACCTGACCGCGACATCACGAGCCGCCGTTCCCGGGTGCGGGCGCCCGGCGGATGCGCGATCCCTGGTAGGACCGGCGAAACGGAGGACTTCGGGCGGGCCGGCATCGGTTCCGGCCATGCCGACGGGCGCGAAGTCGGGGTAATCCGCCCTCCGCGATCGGGTCGAAACACCGTCGGCATCAGACCGAGACCCCCAATATGTAGGTTGCCAGTCTCCACCCACGTCGCACTGGCTCATTGGATTCTATGAAGAAAAGCCGGCGATATATCTGACCGAACTACCAGATCTTGATTCCCACTCCTCGACTCGGCGGCATTGTCGCCGCGCGTGGCACTTCTGAAACTGCAGATGTCGGCGAAAATGCCTTCGCATTTACGGTATGTGGATAGATTTGTCTCGACATCGGATCGATACGCTGAATTTTGACAGCTTCTCCCATGAAGCTACCAAATATTGGGATCCATTTCGACTTATCCACTGTTCCGAAGTCGGAACAATTTATCTTCCGAGGCCCCATCCGCCATGCCGAGAGCGGGACAAGCCAAAACCCGGGCTTCATCGATTACACGATGGTATCGGGATAAGGCGCTGTTTTTATTGTTTTTCGCGAAAAGTCCATATTGCATCGCAGCAAAGATCGGTATGACCGAGACGATCCTGGGCCGACGGGTCGATTCCGGACATCGGGCGGGGTAGGCAGATATCGCGGCTCGATATATCGATACCGGCCGTTCTGCCAAAATCTGCAAGAAAATCAAGGCACCGGGACGCCCGGATGTCCGGTACACGGAGGAGACTGCGGTTGGCCTCGCCTGTTGAGACGCGATCGCGGATCTTGAGCTGGGTCTAAGCGGCCAGGTTGGCAGCATGTGGCCGGTCGCCGGGTTGAAGGAGGTGAGGCCCGGCATGAGATCCCCGGCGGGCTCGTCGCCCCTCTCGGTCAGACGGGATGCTCGCTCTTGCGCTATCGACGGGGCGGCTCGCGGTAACGTGTTCCGCATCTTGATCCGGGCATTCAACATGCTGTTTTCATTTGCTCTTAACGAGATGTTGCGACGCGATGGGGCGGAGCCAATCCGATATATCGAGCCAACATTCGGTACCCCCGCGGTATCATGAAAGGCAATCCCCACTGTCCCCTCGGAGGCGCCGGCGAGGATGGGCCGCGAGATCTTGCAGCTCTAAGTCAGTTCTTGATTTGTTCCACATCGCCGCTACACTGTCGTCATGGACGATCCCGTCATCCCCGATCGGCCGGTCAAGGGCCGCGGCGCCGTCTCCAATCCGACCGGCCGCTTCGAGCCGGCGATGCGCCAGCGCATCGACGATGGCTGGGCCAGGCCGGAGGATGACGAGCTGCCGCCGCCGCAGACGACGGTGAAGGTCGATGCCACGCGAACGATCCTCACCCGGAACGACTCTCCCGATATCGGCTTCGACCGTTCGATCAACGCCTACAGGGGCTGCGAGCACGGCTGCGTCTACTGCTTCGCCCGGCCGACCCATGCCTATTTCGGACTTTCCTCCGGGCTGGATTTCGAGACCAAAATCTTCATCAAGCCGGAGGCCGGGCGGCTTCTGGACGCCGAGCTCAGGAAGAAAAGCTACGTCCCGGCGCCGATCGCCATGGGCACCAACACCGATCCCTACCAGCCGCTCGAGCGCGAGCACCGCATCACGCGCGGCGTGCTCGAGGTGCTGCGCGCCTTCAACCACCCCTTCACCATCATCACCAAGAACCATCTGGTGACCCGCGACCTCGACATCCTGGGGCCGATGGGGAAGGAGAACCTCTGTCGGGTCGGGCTCTCGGTCACCACGCTGGACCGCGACCTCGCCCGCAAGATGGAGCCCCGCGCGTCCACCCCATCGAGGCGGATCGAGGCGATCCGGATGCTGGCCGAGGCCGGGGTCTCCGCCGGGGTCATGGCGGCGCCGATGATCCCGGCCCTCAATGACATGGAGCTGGAGAAGATCCTGGAGACCGCGGCCGAGGCCGGGGCGACCTGGGCCAACCACACGGTCTTGAGGCTCCCGCACGAGATCAAGGACCTGATGCGGGAATGGCTGGAAGCGCATGCGCCCTTGAAGGCCAATCACGTGCTGTCGCTGGTGCGCGAGATGCGGGGCGGCAAGCTCAACGACCCCAATTTCGGCAGCCGCATGCGGGGCGAGGGCGCCTATGCCGAAGCGCTGTCTCTGCGTGCACGCCTGGCGAAGAAGCGCTACGGCCTCGACCGCGAACTCGCCCCCCTCGACTGCTCGCGGTTCAAGCCGCCGCCCCGGGCCGGCGACCAGCTCGCGTTTCTATAGCTCCGAAGCAGCGGCCTCGCAGCCCATCGCGAGCGAGCCTAGACGAATATTAGGCGACCGAATGCGGGTTGTGGAGTTAGAGGTGTGATGCCCGCACCCGAAAATGCTCTCGAGCGATCCGTCTGGTACAGGACGAAGGCAGAAGCGTCGCGCCGCATCGCTGACGAAGCGAAGCTCAATTCAATCCGCGAGAGCTACGAAAACACGGCCAGGATCAACGACGCTCTCGCCGATGACGCCGAGCGCACCCATCGTCTCCTGAACGGCTCCTAGTACGAAGCGGCCCTATCGCCGCGCCGTCCGGGTCGCCGGCGTCACTCGCCAGACGGTGTTGCCGACATCGTCGGCGACCAGCAGCCCGCCGGCCTTGTCGATGACGACGCCTACGGGGCGGCCGAGGGCTTCGTCGGCGGGGCTGATGAAGCCGGTGAGCACGTCGACCGGCTGTCCCGCCGGCCTGCCGTTGGCGAAGGGAACGAACACCACCTTGTAGCCGCTGCGCGGCTTCCGGTTCCACGAGCCGTGCTCGCCGACGAAGGCGCCGTTGCGGAAGCGCTCGGGCAGCGTTCTCCCTTGCGCGAAGGCGAGGCCGAGCGGCGCCACGTGGTTGCCAAGCGCATAGTCGGGCACCAGCGCCTTCGCCACCATCTCCGGGTTCGGCGGCGTCACGCGCGTGTCGACATGCTGGCCCCAGTAGCTCCACGGCCAGCCGTAGAAGCCGCCGTCCTTCACCGAGGTCATGTAGTCGGGCACCAGGTCGCTGCCGAGCTCGTCCCGCTCATTCACCACCGCCCACAGCTCGTCCGACTCCGGCTTCCAGTCCATGGTGACGGGATTGCGGAGGCCCGACGCGAACAGGCGCGTCGAGCCGGTGGCGGCGTCGATCTCGAGGATCGCGGCCCGCCAATGCTCCTTCTCCATGCCGTTCTCGGCGACGTTGCTGTTGGAGCCGACCGAGGCGTAGAGCTGCTTGCCGTCGCGGCTGGCGACCAGCCCCTTGGTCCAGTGATGGTTGAGCGGGCCGCCGGGAAGCTCGGCGAGCTTCACGCCGGGTTGGGTGATCTCGGTGTCGCCTTGCTTGTAGGGAAACTTCACCACCGCATCGGTATTGGCGACGTAGAAGTCGCTGCCGACCAGCGCCATGCCGAAGGGCGAGTTCAGGTTCTTCAGGAACGCCGTGCGGGTCTCGGCGACGCCGTCGCCGTCGGCGTCACGCAGAAGCGAGATGCGGTTGGCGCTCGGCGTGCCGGCACCGGCCTTCTTCATGAACATCTTCATGAAGAAGCCCTTGATCCCGGTCCCCTGCTCCGGCCGCTCGGGCGCGTTGGATTCGGCGACCAGCACGTCGCCATTGGGCAGCACGTAAAGCATGCGCGGGTGATCGAGACCGCTCGCGAAGGCGACGACGCGGAGATCGGCGGCCGGCGTCGGCGTCGCTCCGGCCGGCCAGCCCTTCGCCGGTGCCACGTTCACGGTCGGGATCAGCGCCTGGCTCGGCTTCGGCAAGGTCGGCGTCGCGCCCGTCGTCGCCTCCTCCGGCAGCTTCGCCGGATCCTCGCAGGCCGCGAGCAGGAGCAGGAGCGCGAAGCCCGGGAGAGCCGATCGAGACATCATGCGCCGTTCCTCACTGCAACCTTCCGTCAGCGAAAGACCACAGTGGCCCGCACGGTTCCCGACGACGCGACGAACGTTCGATGCCCCTGATCGAACAACTGAGCGCAGCTTGAAATCTAGATTATTGAAATTGCGATCAGAATCCTAATTTGTCGGCATATGATATATCGGCTACGCTTTCCTCAGGGATGAACCACTGGCGGTTTCCGAGGGAGGCGATGATGGCGATGAATCGGTCGTTGCGGGCTCTGATGCAGGCGCTCGCGGTCGGCGTTCCACTGGTCCTGGCCGGGACCGCATCGGCGCAGACCACGCTGAAGCTCATTCCCCAGGCCGATCTCAAGATTCTCGATCCGATCTGGAGCTCGGCCAACATCACGCTGAACCACGCGAACATGATCTACGAGACGCTGTTCGCGCTCGATTCCAAGTTCGACGCCAAGCCGCAGATGCTGGAAGGCTACAAGGTCTCAGACGACGCGCTGACCTATACCTTCACGCTGCGCCCGGGCCTCAAATGGGAGGACGGCAAGCCGGTGACCTCCGCCGACGTGGTCCAGTCGCTGAAGCGCTGGGGCTCGCGCGACGACGAGGGCCGCATCGCGATCAGCCTCACGGCCGAGCTCACGGCGACCGATGCCCGCACCATCACCTGGAAGCTGAAGGAGAAGTTCGGCGTTCTGATCCCGGTTCTGGGCAAGCTCGGCGCTTATCCTGCCTTCATCATGCAGGAGGCCACGGCGAAGACCGAGTCCAGCGTGCAGATCGACACCGCGATCGCGTCAGGCCCCTACAAGTTCATCCGCAACGAGTGGGTCCCCGGCAGCAAGGCGGTCTACGTCAAGAATCCGGACTACGTGCCGCGCACCGAGCCGACCGACATGATGGCCGGCGCCCGCATCGCCAAGGTCGACCGCGTCGAATGGATCTACCTGCCGGACCCGGCAACGGCGACCGCGGCGCTGAACGCCGGCGAGGTCGACTTCTACGAGGCGCCGAAGCCCGACCTGCTGCCGCTGATGTGGGCCAATCCGAACGTCGTCGTCCGCGTCAACGATCCGCTCGGCGTCATGGTGCTGATGCGCCCGAACCAGCTGCATCCGCCTTTCAACAACGCCAAGGGCCGCCAGGCGCTGCTCTACATGGTCGACCAGAGCGAATACATGACCGCCTTCGGCGGTGCGCCCGAGACCTGGAAGACCTGCGATTCGATGCTCTATTGCGGCACCTCGAGCCACTCCAACGCCGGCGCGATCAAGCTCGGCGGCAAGCCGGATCTGGCGAAGGCGCGGCAGCTGATCGCCGAGTCGGGATACAAGGGCGAGAAGGTCGTCGTGCTGCACCCGACCGACAGCTCGACCACGGCGGCCTCGCTGCTGACGGCCGAGAACTTCAAGAAGATCGGCCTCAACGTCGAGCTGGCGACCATGGACTGGTCGACGCTGACCCAGCGTCGCGGCAACAAGAACGCGCCTGACGCCGGTGGCTGGAGCGTGTTCCACACCAGCTGGGAAGGCGCCACCATCAACCCGCTCAGCTACACCGCGATCGGCGGCGCCTGCGACAAGGCCTGGTTCGGCTGGCCCTGCAGCCCGGAGATCGAGCGGCTGCGTCTCGCCTGGTCGCGCGAGCCCGACCCGACGAAGCAGAAGGCGCTGCTGGACGAGCTGCACACGCTCCTGGTCCAGGAAGTGCCGATCGTCACGCTGGGCCAGCGCCTCACGCCGATGGCGTGGCGGAAGAACGTGAACGGCGTCATCCCGGCGCCGGTCCTGCTGCTCTGGAACATCTCCAAGAGCTGATCTGACGTCTCCGTCCTCTCCGTCATTCGGCGGAGAGGACGGCATCCATCCGAAAATCGGGGGGAGCCATGGCGAAGCGCGTGTTCGTCGCCTCGGTCAAGCACGAGTCCCACAGTTTCTGCATCGTCAAGGCGGACATGGCCGCCTTCCAGGGCCGGGGATATCACCTGGGCGATGCCATCCCGAAAGCCTTCCGCGGCACGCGCACCGAGCTGGGTGCGGTCTTCGATGCGGCCGACCGCTTCGGCTGGTCGCTGATCCACCCGCTCTCGGCATCGGCGATGCCGGCCGGGCCGGTGACCGAGGAGGCCTATGAGCATTTCTGCGAGGTCATCCTCGGCTCGCTGAGATCCGCGGGCGTACTCGACGGCATCCTGCTGGTGCTGCACGGCGCCATGATCTGCGAGCATGTCGACGATGCGGAGGGCGACCTGCTGGCGCGCGTCCGCGCCGTGGTCGGCCCCGACCTGCCGATCGCCATCACCCTCGATCTCCACGCCAACGTCTCCGACGAGATGGCGCGGCTCTGCAACATCATGTGCGCCTATCGCACGACCCCGCATGTCGACATGTACGAGACCGGCGAGCGCGCCGCGGGCCTGCTCGAACACACGATGGAGGGCGAGATCACGCCCCGCGTCTATGTCACGCGCCGGCCGATGCTGAATGCACTGGACGACGGCCGCACCATCGGCACGCGCGGGCCGATGATCGACCTCCTCGCCGACGCGGCGCGGATCGAGGCGAGCGATCCGGAGGTGCTGACCATCGCGATCTCCAGCGGCTTTCCCTGGGCCGACATCGAGCAGGCCGGCGCCACCGTCGCCGTCACCAGCAATGGCTGGTCGGCGCGCGCGGTCGAGGTGGCCGAACGGCTGATCGACGAAGCCTGGCGCACGCGCTCGGTCTGGACCATCGACCTCCTGCCGCTGGACCGCGCCATGCAGATCGCGCTGAAGGCGCCCAGGGGCAAGGGCCCGCTCCTGATCGGCGACTACACCGACTGCCCGGCCGGCGGCCCCGCCGGTGACGGCACCAATCTCCTGAAGGCGATGATCGACGCGAAGCTTCCCGATGCTGCGTTCGGGGTGATGAACGACGCCGAGGCCGCGGCGGCGGCGCACAAGGCCGGCGTCGGCGCCACGTTGTCTCTCTCGCTCGGCGGGAAGAAGGACCAGCGCTTCGGCGGACCGCCGCTGCCGGTCACCGCCAAGGTGCTGAAGCTTTCCGACGGCAACTATGTGCGGAAAGGCCCGATGGCGACCGGCACCCGAGGGTCGCTGGGACCGAGCGCGCTGCTGGACGTCCACGGCATCCGCACCATCGTGGCATCCGGTCCCGTGGCGATCGACGACCGCGAGCAGTTCCGCATCCTCGGCATCGAGCCCGAGCAGGAGACGATCCTCGCCTGCAAGGCGATGAACCACTTCCGCGCCGACTACGAGGCGATGGCCAGCGGCCTGATCTATGTCGACAGCGGCGGCAGCTGCTCGCAGAACTTCAGGCAGTTCCCGTTCAAAAGGCTGCGCCGGCCGATCTCCCCCCTCGACTTCGAATAGAGACACGCATGACCGACGCGACGCTGCGCCGCGAGCGCGCCCGGCCCACTCCTGCCGCCAAGGTCCGGCGGACACGGCGCGCGCCGGCGCCCGTACTCGGCCGCGCCGAACGCAGCACGCTTCAGGACCAGATCTACGCCAAGCTCTGCACCGCGATCATGGCGGGGACCTTGGCGCCCGGCGTCCCGGTCTCGATCCGCGGTCTCGCCGCCTCGCTCGGCACCAGCCCGATTCCGGTCCGCGAGGCGCTGCGGCGGCTCGCCGGCGAGCAGGCGGTCGAGGTGCTGCCGAACGGCTCCGTCTCGGTGCCGCGCATGAGCCGGGACCGCTTCGTCGATCTCAGGCGGACACGCCTGGTGGTCGAGGGCCACGCGACCGAGCTCGCCGCTCTCCATATCAACGACGCCGACATCGAGCGCCTCTACAAGCTGCATGCCGAGGTGATGAAGGCGTTGACCGGCCGGGACGCGAAGCGGTTCCTGGCGCGCAACCAGCGGCTCCGCTTCGTCATCTACGAGGCGACCGGAAGCGCCACCCTGATGCCGATCATCCGCAGCCTCTGGCTCCAGGTCGGCCCGTTGTTCAACTGGTCCTTCGTCGAGCCGACGCTGGCGGTTTGCGTCGGCTACGACCTCGAGGCCATCCGCGCACTCGGCCGTCGCGACGGCGCCGAAGCGCGGCGCTGGATCGAACGCGACATCATCGAGACCGGCGATTTCATCCTGGCCGACATCGCGCGGGCGGAAGTCTCTTAAGAACCCTCCCCCGACTTGTCGGGGGAGGGGGTTCGACGCGCGATCAAGCGAGGTCCGAAAATCTTAAGTCAGAACAGCTTGCCGCCGTTCGGCACCGGATGCGTGACCGCGACCAGCACGACCTCGCCGGCCTCGTCGGGGAAGCCCAGCACCAGGACTTCGCTTTTCACCGGACCGATCTGCCGTGGCGGGAAGTTGACCACGGCGGCGACCTGGCGGCCGATCAGCTCGTCGGTCTTGTAGTAACGCGTGATCTGCGCCGACGAACGCTTGATGCCGATCGCCGGCCCGAAATCGACGCGGAGCTTGTAGGCGGGCTTCCGCGCCTCGGGGAAAGGCTCGGCCTCGACGATGGTGCCGACGCGGATGTCGACCTTGTCGAAATCAGCGTACTGGACCTGCGGGCGAAGCTCGGAAGCGGATGCGGCCATGGGCGTCCCCAGATGAAGGACGCCCCGAGTGCCACAGCGCCGCTAGCGGCTCAAGCGACTTCCAGCCCCGTTATTTGCGCACCGGCTTCGCCAGCACGCCCTTGAGCTCGTCCAGGCTCTCGGAGACGCGCTTGCTGACCACGGTCAGCGCCTCGGCATTCGACTTGGATGCCATCTCCACCATCTCGCGATAGTTGGAGATCGCGGCTTCGAAGGCGGTCTTCATCGCCTCGGTCTGGCGCGTCACCCGGTCCTCGGGCGTGCCGTCGGCGAGCATGGTCTTCAGCGAGCGGTTGGCGTCTTCCATCGTCGCCTTCAGGATCTCGCCCTGGCGGCGGAGGATCGCCTGCGCGCCCTCGGCGGCGAGCGCGTTGGCCTGGGCGAAGGCTTCCATGTTCTTCCGGTTGGCGGCCATCAGCGCCTCCCAGTCGAAGGCCGGCATCTTCATGTCGGCCATCATCTTCTGCATGCCCTGCATGTCGAAATCGAGGAAGGGATTCTTTGCCATGCTTATGGTTCCTTCGGTTATGCTGCAGTGCAGCAATCAGATTTAGGCGAGGCTCCCCCTCGTCGTCAACCGGCATTCTGGGACTGAGGCTGGGCGCGTCCTTCGAGCGCGCGGCCGAAGGGCTCGGCCCGCTTCAGCGCCTTGTCCAGCGCCGCCATGGTCGAGCCCAGATCCTCGCCCTCGTCCGAGAGGAAGGCGCGCAAGGTCGCCAGCCAGATCAGCGCCAGCCCCTTGGCCTTGAGCGCGCCTTTGAGGCCGGACGCATCGATGCCGGCGGCCTCCAGCATCCAGGACATCGAGCGCAGCAGCGCCGGCCAGCCGCAAAGCGCCTGGACCGGATCCTTGGTGAAGCCGTCGACGATGGAGGCGATGGCCGCCTTGTGCGGGCGGATCGCCTCGATCCGCCGCATCAGCACCTCGAACAGGCGGTCGCGGGCGGAGTCATCGGCGCTGGCGGCGGGGCCGGAGAGCACGGCGGCATCGATTCGCCGGAGCCAGGCCTGGACCAGATGCGCCTTCGAGGGCGTGTGCTCGTGAAGCTCGGCGAGGCTCAAGCCCGCCCGGACGGCGACGTCGGCCAGCGACACGCCGGCCCACGGGCGCTCGGCTGCCAGCTCGAGCGCGGCGTCGATCAGGCGCTCGCGGGGGGTCGCGCGCTTGCCGGCCATGAGAGGATTATTGCGCAGCAAACCCCGAAGCGCCAGCAGCCAGCGTGGTTAACGCCGGGCGGGTGGGGCGCGGAAACCATGTGGTCACCGCTTAGCAACAGGAACGCCCCGGCAAGGGCGGGTAGGGTCGATCTGCACTTCAGGAACGTAGGAGCTTGTTATGTCCTACTTGGTCTCTGCCAAGATCCGCTCGTCCGGAACGGCTGTCATGGCGTTCGACGCGGAAGATGCCGCGATGCAGGTGAAGGCGCTGCTCAGACGCGGCGCCCGCTCAGTCGAAATCACCAACGACGGCAATGACGGCGCGACCGAACCCCAGGATGCGGATGTAGCGGAAGGGCGCCACTGACGGCGCTGCGCCGACGCTCTATCTGACGACCAGCTCGTTCTGGACCAGGCGGACGCCCCGGATGTTGCGCGCCAGATGCGCGGCCAGGGACCGGCTCGCATAGGAATCGACGAAGCCGTTGAGCAGGACGACGTCCATCCTGGTCTCGACGCTGATGGGTGTCTGTTCGAGCGACGACTCCTCGGAGATCGCGGCCAGCACCTGCGCGGTGATCGTGGCTTCGTCGACAGGCATGCCGGTCTCGGATCGATCGGCGACGGCGGCGCAACCGGCCAGCGTCGCCGCCAGCATCGTCATCGCCAGACTCATGCGGATGGGGCGAATCCAGGGGATGGGATGCTGCTCCCGAAACTCGAGATTTGACCGCCCGCCAGCCGGATCCTGTGAGGGATCCGGCCGGGGCGCTCCTCCCGCGGGGTACCGCGGGCGAAGGTCTTAGGCCTTAAGCGTTCAGCGCCAGGCCGGCTTGCCGAGATTGATCTGCTTGTTGTCGGTGAGGGCACCGGTGCCGGCGCCGACCGCACCGCCGATCAGGGCGCCTTCCAGCGGGGCGCCGACCAGCGCACCACCGACGAGGCCGACGCCAGCGCCGATGCCGGCGCCGCTGAGCGCACGATCGCCCGTCGAGTGGCCGCACGCCGAAAGCGCGATGACGGAAAGCGACAAGGTGGCGGTGAGGATGAAGCGGTTCATGAGGTCTCTCCCGGAAAGAACAGGCTCGACGACGAACGTGAGTGCCGTTGCGGCGTCACGTCCGGACCAGGAAATCCCGGTCATCGGTGTTTGTCTTGAGTGGTCGAGAGATGGGAGGGGATAAAGAAATTACAATGGAATATTTGGAGGTTATTTAAATAATCCCCAATAAATCCAGGGCGCTCGAAATAATGATGAAACGCTATACTGGATATTTATCAGAGATATTTCGGAAACCGGTGCATTTTTATTTGGACGGGGAGACCGGGTTCCGCGCTTGCCGACCATGGCGGAGGGTACACGCCATGGCCGGACAAGCGCGACATGGAGCTGGCGCTTAAGGGGCTAGCCTGCCTGCGCCAGCTCCGCGCGGACCTGCTGACGGAAAAGGTCGATGGGGACGAGTTGCCCCTTCTTCTCCAGGTGCCAGAAGGTCCAGCCGTTGCACGCCGGCGCGCCCTGGACGGCGGCGCCGACGGAATGGATCGAGCCTTTCGCATCGGCGGTGATCAGCGAGCCATCGGCCCGGACCTTGGCGGTCCAGCGCCGGCGGGGGTCGGTCAGCACCGTTCCGGCCGGGATCAGCCCGCGCTCGACCACGGCGCCGAAGGGCACGCGGACTTCCTCGCGCTTAGGCGTGGTCGATTCGATCGCCTCCATGTCGCTGGGCGGCTTGACCTTGGCGAGGCGATCCTTGGCGACCCGGGCGTAGGTGGCATCGCGCTCGATGCCGATGTAGCGCCGGCCCAGCTTCTTCGCTACCGCACCGGTGGTGCCGGTGCCGAAGAAGGGATCGAGCACGGTGTCGCCGGGCTTGGTCGCGGCCAGGATCACCCGGTGCAGCAGGCTTTCCGGCTTCTGCGTCGGATGCGCCTTCTTGCCGTCGTCCTGCTTCATGCGCTCGCCGCCGTTGCAGATCGGCAGCGTCCAGTCGCTCCGCATCTGCAGGCCTTCGTTCAGCGACTTCATGGCGTCGTAGTTGAACGTGTACTTCTTCTGCTTGCGGTCCTTCAGGCACCAGATCAGCGTCTCGTGCGCGTTGGTGAAGCGCCGTCCGCGGAAGTTCGGCATCGGGTTCGACTTCCGCCAGACGATGTCGTTCAGCATCCAGTATCCCAGGTCCTGCAGCGCCGAGCCGACCCGGAAGATGTTGTGGTAGCTGCCGATCACCCAGAGGGTGCCGTCGTCCTTCAGCACCCGCTTGGCCGAGGCCAGCCAGGACCGGGTGAAGCTGTCATAGGCGCCGAAATCGTCGAACCGGTCCCATTCGTCGTCGACCCCGTCGACGACGCTGTGGTCCGGCCGCGTCAGGCCCGTGCCGAGCTGCATGTTGTAGGGAGGGTCGGCGAAGACCATGTCGACGGACTTTTCGGGCAAACGGTCCATCAACGTCGCGCAATCGCCGACGAGAATATTCGAGAGCTGGGAGCCACCATCCATAGGCATGACTGGGAAGGTGGCGTAACCCCTTGATTCCAGTCAATAAAAATAAGAATCAACAGCTTATCCCCCGGAACATACCGGGCTTATACGTGATTGGTCACCCCGACAAATCGAGCTGTAAGGGTCTGAAACTCATACGATGGTGACGAGTTACCCCGACCCGGGTGATCGCAACCCGGTGTTCTTCGGTCCCGTAGCCTGCATTCGTTGCCCATCCGTAGGCCGGATGGCGAATCGCCAGCCGCTGCATCAGGCGGTCACGCACGATCTTGGCGTAGATCGAGGCCGCCGCGATCGAGAGCGAGCGGCCGTCGCCGCCGATTACGGTGGTGGCCCGGCAGCCGCGCGGCAGCAGCCAGGCCGGCGGTGCGCGGTTGCCGTCGATCAGCAGGGAACAGGGTCCGATGCCGAGCCGGGCGACGGCGCGAGACATCGCCAGGTGCGTCGCGGCCAGGATATTGATGCGGTCGATCTCGGCGACCGAGGCGGCGCCGATCGCGATGCGGGCATGCGGGCGGAAGGCGGCATAGGCTCGCTCGCGCTGGGCATGGCTCAGCTGCTTGGAATCATCGACCAGGGCGGCGACGTCGTCAGGCAATCCGCCCTCGAACAGGCAGGCGGCGGCCATCACCGGGCCGGCCAGCGGCCCCCGCCCGACCTCGTCGACCCCGACGACGAGGCCGCCCATCTCCCGTTCCAGCGAAAAATCGGCCACGCCGGAAGATGCCGGCGAAGCGGCATCCGAGGCAAGATGGAGTCTTTTGAGAGGTCGCCCTAGCGGGCTGCGCGTACCGGCTGATTGCGACCACCGGTTCCGATTGATTGCGACCAGGCGTTCCGATTGATCGCGACCACCTGTTCCGGTCGATCGCGACCAGGCTGTGGACGGGTGTGACCGGCGCCGTTGGGTGATCTTCGAAGCGGCATGGG
>CAXNIC010000041.1:0-19524 GCA_964201945.1 Alphaproteobacteria bacterium | reverse complement strand
CCATGCCGCTTCGAAGATCACCCAACGGCGCCGGTCACACCCGTCCACAGCCTGGTCGCGATCGACCGGAACAGGTGGTCGCGATCAATCGGAACGCCTGGTCGCAATCAATCGGAACCGGTGGTCGCAATCAGCCGGTACGCGCACAGGAGCCCACAGTAAGGCGATTGAAACCCTTAAAGGCACGTCGAGTGCAGCAAACAAGCAGACCGAGATTCATCGCATTGCGGCTGAAGCCGCTGCTATTGACGCAACCAAACACCGCGATGCTGCGAACATGGCGAGTCAGCAAACCGAGGCCCAGCGCGTAGCCTCCGAAACCGCCGCCAACGAAGCCGCTAAGCAGCGCGACGCTGCGAGCGCGGCAAGCCAACAGGCCGAAGCTCACCGTGCTGCTGCTGAGGTATCGGCGGCCAACGCAACCAATCACCTCGATCACGTTCGCGATCGTGCGAAACCTCTCCATCAGCCTCGCCAGTATCCACGCAGCTGATGTCGCTTCCTTTGTCGTCGGGCAGATCATCGGGCTACTATGTGCGCTGGCACTTAGCCGCTGGCTGTTACGCGGCGGAGCCAGGCGTAACTCTCGATGCTGAAGCACCGAAATTGCCGCGCGGATGACGGACCAAGGTTCCAGCCGCAATCGACGTTAAGCGGCGGGGGTAACTTTGGGGGTAGTCGATCACAACGCCCGAGAGATAGTTGCGGGATAACAATAGACTAGTGCCGATTTGTGCTTCTCACTCTCTCCGCCAGTCCCGTGAAGAGGAACCCTCATGAGCGTGCTCGCGACACTGGCGGCGCGGGCCGAGGCGGCCTCGAGCGAGGAGGCGGCCTATCGCCGCGAGGCGCAGCGGCGGACCGAGCTCCTCGAGCGCGCCCGCGCCTTCGCTTATCGCCGGCTCAATCTGCTGAAGAAGATGGCGGAGACCGCGGCGGAAGAGCCCGACGCGAAGAAGGCCGCCGATGCGCGGCTGATCGCCGCCTTCGCCGACATCGGCTGGATCTCGGGCGGTCTGGACGAGCTGGACGAGAAGGGACGCGAGACCGAGGCCAAGTTCCGGCCGGTGGTGGAGGCGCTGGGCGCCGGCGACGAGGCGGGCCTGGTGGCGGCGCTCACCGAGTTCGAGGCGTGGTTCAGCCAGCGCTTCGGCCGCGACTTCTGCGCGGTGTTCGACCGCTATATCCCGGATACGCCGAAGGTCGACTTCTGATGGCGGAAACCGTCCGCGACCTCGTCCTGGTCGGCGGCGGCCATGCCCATGTCCATGTCCTCAAGTCCTTCGGCATGCGGCCGATGCCGGGCGTCCGGCTCAGCTTGGTCGCGCGCGAGATCGAGACGCCCTATTCCGGCATGTTGCCGGGCTATGTCGCCGGGCACTACACACTGGATGAGTGTCATATCGACCTCGCTCCGCTCGCGCGCTTCGCCCGCGCCCGCCTGATCCATGCCGAGGCGATCGGTCTCGATCGCGAGCGCCGGCAGGTGATCCTCGCCGGTCGGCCGGGCATCCGCTTCGATGTGGTCTCCCTCAATGTCGGCGCCACGCCCAACCTCTCGGTACCCGGCGCCGCCGAGCACACGATCCCGGTCAAGCCGATCCATCTCTTCGCCGCGCATTGGGAAGCGCTGAAGGCGCGGGTCGAGCAATCGCCGGCGCCGGTCTCGATCGCCGTGGTGGGCGGCGGCGCCGGCGGCGTCGAGCTGGCACTCGCCATCCGCCATCGACTCGGCGACAAGGCGATAGTGAGCCTGGTGTCCAAGGGCCGGCTGATGGCCTCGCACGCGCCGCGCACGCGCGCGCTTCTCCACAAGGCCCTGATCGATCGCGGCGTCGCTCTTAGGGAAGAGATCGAGGTCACGCGTGTGGAATCGAAGGCGCTCATCCTCGCCGGCGGCGAGCGCCTCAAGGCGGATGAGATCCTGTGGGTCACCGAGGCCGCGGCGCCGGGCTGGCTCGCGACGACCGGACTCTCGCTCGATGGCCAGGGATTCCTCGCCCTCGCCGACACGCTTCGCTCGCCCGACGACACGCAAGTCTTCGCTGCCGGAGACGCTGCCTCGGTGATGGCCCATCCGCGGCCGAAGGCCGGCGTCTTCGCCGTCCGCCAGGGACCGCCGCTGGCCGATAACCTGCGTCGTGCGCTGGCCGGCCGCCCTCTCCGTCCCTTCGTCCCGCAGCGTCACTTCCTCAGCCTGATCGGCACTGGCGACGGCCGCGCCGTCGCCTCGCGCGGCGGGCTGGCGCTGGAAGGCGAATGGCTCTGGCATCTCAAGGACTGGATCGACCGGCGCTGGATGGAGGGCTACACCGAGCTGCCGGCGATGATGCCCATGCCCATGCCGGCGCCGGAGGAGACGCGCTGCGGCGGCTGTGGCGCCAAGGTGGGCGCAACCGCGCTCTCGCGTGCGCTGGCCCGGCTGCCCCGGCGGCCACAACGCGACGGCGTCCTGCTCGGCCTCGCCGACCGCGACGACGTCGCCGCGATCTCGGTGCCGGCCGGCCGGGCGCTGCTGCAGTCGACCGATTTCTTTCGCGCACTGGTCGACGATCCCTATCTCTTCGGCCGCATCGCCGCGATCCATGCGCTGGGCGATCTCCATGCCAAGGGAGCGACGCCGCACAGCGCGCTCGCGCTCGCCGTCGTCCCCTATGCGCCGCCGGAGCAGGTCGAGGAGGACCTGGCGCAGATGCTGTCCGGGGCCGAGGGCGTGCTGGCGGAAGCCGGCGCGGCGCTGACCGGCGGCCATTCGAGCGAAGGGACCGAACTCGCCTTCGGCCTCACCGTCAACGGCACCGCCGCGCCAGATGCCATCCTCCGCAAGGGCGGCGCCGCCCCCGGCGACGTCCTGATCCTGACCAAGCCGCTCGGCACCGGCGTCGTCTTCGCCGCATCTATGCAAGGCCGTGCCCGTGGCCGCTGGATCGTGGCCGCACTCGCCTCGATGACCCGCTCGCTCGGCCCCGCCTCGCAGATCCTCCGCGACCACGGCGCGCACGCGATGACCGACGTCACCGGCTTCGGTCTGATCGGCCATGCGCGCGAGATGGCCGAGGCCAGCCGGGTCGGCATCACGCTGAATCCCGCCGCCCTTCCCGCCCTCGACGGGGCGCTGGCGCTCCTCTCCCAGGATATTGCCAGCACCCTGGCACCGGAGAACCGCCGCGCCCGCCGGACGCTGGCCGATGACGGCGGCTGGGCCGGGGCACCTGAATACGAGCTGCTGTTCGACCCGCAGACCGCCGGCGGACTGCTCGCCGCCCTGCCCGCCGACCAGGCCGAGACCTGCCTTGCCGCGCTCGACCGCCTCGGCGAGACTGCAACGATCGTCGGTACCGTCACCGCCGCCACGGACGCGATGCGTCCGCTGACGCTCACCCCTCGTCCCGCCCACCGATAGAGGTCGCCCATGGATCTGAAGCTTGCCGGCAAGGTCGCGCTCATCACCGGCTCGAGCAAAGGCATCGGCTTCGCCACCGCCCGCGTCCTCACCGAGGAGGGCTGCCGCGTCGTCCTCTCCGCCCGCAACAAGGACGAGCTGGCCGCCGCCCGCGCCAAGCTGCCGGCAGCCCTGGTGACCGCCGTGCAGGCCGACGTGACCGAGCCCAAGGATGCCGAGCGGCTGGTCGACGAGGCGGCCGCCTGGGGCGGCGGCATCGACATCCTGGTCAACAATGTCGGCGGCAATGCCGGCGGCACCCATATCGCCAATTCGACCGACGACGACTGGCGGAAGACCATCGAGATCAACCTGCTGCAGACCGTCCGCATGATGCGCCACGCGATCCCGAAGATGTCGAAGCGCGCCGGCGCGGCGATGGTCAACATCTCTTCGATCTCCGGCTGGACGCCGCTGCTGGTGGGATCGGGCCAGTACGGCGCCGCCAAGGCGGCGCTGATCTTCGACACCGAACGCTGGGCGCTCGAATGCGTCCCCCACGGCATCCGCGTCAACACGGTCTCGCCCGGGTCGATCTGGGGCGAGGGCAATGGCTGGGATCGCTACAAGAAGACCGATCCCGAGGGCTATGACGACTACGTCAAGGGCGGCTTCCCGATGGGCCGCCTCGGGCACCTGGAGGAGGTCGCGGACGTGATCTGCTTCCTGGTCTCGCCGCGGGCACATTGGATCAACGGCCGGAACGTGCCGGTCGACGGCCTGGAACAGCCCTATCCCCGCCGCGACCGTCGTCCGTATTGAGGGGCGTCCGTATTGAGGGCGGCCATATTGATGCCACCAACGGCGCCTAGCCTCCCGGCAACGACTTCCGGAGGTCCCATGCGCCGCCTGCGTCTTCTCGCCCTCGCGATCCCGCTCCTCGCCGCCGCTCCGGCGCTGGCCGAGGACAAGGTCCTGCTCCAGCTCGGCGAGTCGGCCGAGCGCCTGGTCACCCAGGACCGGCTCCGCGCCCATCTCCGCGTCGAACTCGGCGGCAACGACCCCCGCGCGCTCCAGGGCCAGGTGAACCAGAAGATGGCCGCCGCCCTCGACCGGGCGAAGGCCGTCGCCGCGGTCAAGGCCGAGACCCAGGGCTACTACGTCTACGAGGACAAGACCCTGAAGCGCGGCCAGCGCTGGTGGGGCAGCCAGAGCCTCGGGCTCACCTCGATGGACTCGGGCGCGATGCTGGCGCTGATCGGCCAGCTGCAGGAAGACGGCCTCCTGGTCTCGGGCCTCGGCTACGAGCTGGCGCCGGAGACGAGGCGCAAGGTCGAGCGCGAGCTGGTGCCGGAGGCGATCCTCCGGATCAAGGACGCGGCCGACACTGTCGCCAGGTCTCTGGGCCTGCCGAAGGCCGAGATCGTCAAGATCCGCCTCGGCGACGCACCGCCGCAGATGGTGCGGGGATTCGGCGGGCCGGTGATGGCGATGGCCGACCGCGCCGGCGCCCCGCCGCCTGTGGCCGAGCCCGGCGAGACCACGGTCTCCGTCCGCATCGAGGCCGAGGTGTCGCTGTCGAAATAGACGGCGCCGCCGTCACGCAACGGCGACAGGTGTGTCCAGCATCTGCTTCACCAGCTCGGCCAGCTGCTTCAGGCCGAAGGGCTTGGGCAGGAACCGCGTCGCCGCGTCGGACGGAATCCGCTGGCGGAGCGCGTCCTCGGTATAGCCTGAGATGCAGATGACCTTGAGGCCCGGTCGGTGCTCGCGCGCGATCCGGATCAGAGTCGGGCCGTCGATCCCCGGCATCATCACGTCGGTGATCAGGAGGTCGATCGGCTCGTGGTCGGATTCGAGGAACTCGACCGCCGCCTCGCCGGTCCGCATCTCGATCACCTTGTGCCCCTTGCCGCGGAGTGCCCGGGCGCTGAACAGGCGCACCGGGTCCTCGTCCTCGACCAGCAGGATCGTCGCCGCGCCGGTCAGGTCCGTCGGCGCCCGGCGGTCGGCCTCCGGCGCGACTTCCGCTTCCGACGGCCCGGTATGGGCCGGGAGCCAGATGGTGAAGGCCGTGCCCGCCCCCGGCTCGGATTCGACGAAGACATGGCCGCCGGTCTGGCGGACGATGCCATAGACCGTGGAAAGGCCGAGGCCGGTGCCAGCGCCGATCGGCTTGGTGGTGAAGAAGGGCTCGAAGACCCGCGCCAGATGCTCGGGCGGGATGCCAGTCCCACTGTCGCGCACCTCGACGGTGACCCATTCCCCCGCCGGAATGGTCTCGGCGCCGCGCGTCTCCGGAGCGTCCAGGGTGAGATGGGCGGTGCGGATCTTCAGCGTGCCGCCGTCCGGCATCGCATCGCGGGCGTTCACCGCCAGGTTGATGACGACCTGTTCGAACTGGCCCTGGTCGACCTTGACCGGCTTCAGGTCGCGGCCATGGACGACATCGACGGTGATCCGCTCGCCCATGAGGCGGGCGAGCAGATGCGACAGCTCGGCGATGACGTCGGTCAGGTCGAGGACCCGCGGCCGCAATGTCTGCTGGCGCGAGAAGGCCAGAAGCTGGCGGACGAGGTTCGCCGCGCGGTTGGCGTTCTGGCGGATCTGCATGATGTCGGGGAAGGACGGATCGCCGAGGCGATGGCGCTGCAGCAGCAGGTCGCAATAGCCGATGATGGCGGTGAGCAGGTTGTTGAAGTCGTGGGCGACGCCGCCGGCGAGCTGGCCGATCGCCTGCATCTTCTGCGACTGGGCGAACTGGCGCTCCAGGCTGCGGAGGCCGGTGACGTCGAGCAGATGAAGAACGAGGCTGACTGGCGTCCCGTCCGGCCCGTCGATGCGCCCGACATAAAGCGAGGCCACCCGCTCTCCCGGTCCGGCCAGGCGGACCTCGTCCGGCGCCTTTGCCGCCACACCACGCCAAGCCTCGGCGAGCCTGGCCGAGGCACGCACCGCATCCTCGGCATGCAGAAGCTGGTCGAGAGCGCGGCCGCGAAGCGCGGCAGTCGTGGTCGACCCGCCCGGCGCCGCCAGCGCCTGGAACGCCGGGTTGCACTCCTCGATCCGTCCCTTGGCATCGACGATCGCCCAGCCGACCGGCAGCTCCTCGAAGAACCGCTGGAAGCGCTGCTCGACCGTCGCCAGCGTCGCCGCCAGCTCCGCGCCCCGGGCCTGCTGGCTCGCCAGGTCGTCGGCGAGCCGGCGCTGGCGCGTCGCCTCGGCGATGCGCCAGACCGCCCAGCCCGAGCGCCCGGCGAAGGGCCGGACCGCGATCTCGATCCAGCCGCCGCCAACCACCGCGTCGCGTTCGACCTCGGTGCGGAGCGCGCGATCGGCCGTCGCCGCGGCGGCGAGCGTGGTGAGCGCGGACTCGCCCGCTCTCAGGCGACGGCCAAGCCGAGGCAGCAACGGGCCGTCGCCTTCGCCGATCAGCCCGCGCGCAGCCGCGTTGGCGGCAAGGGTACGAAGTCCGGCATCGGTCAGGATCATCGGCTCGTCGGCCGCTTCGAAGGCGGCGGCGGCCTGCCGGTGAGGCGAGAGGAGGCGGCCGAGCCGGTGCGCGAGCCGCTGGAAGAGCCCGAGCTTCGGCTCCGGCCTCACTTCGGCAGGACTTTCCGTTTCAGCTTGAAGACGAAGCTGATGATCTCGGCCACCACCTTGTAGTGCTCGGGCGGTACCACCTGGTCGACCTCGACCGTGGCGAAGAGCGCGCGCGCGACCGGCGGGTTCTCGACGATCGGCACCTTGTGCTCCTCGGCGAGCTCGCGGATGCGTTTGGCGATGAGGTCGGCGCCCTTGGCCACCAGCTTCGGTGCCGCCATGGACTCGGGCTCGTACAGCAAGGCGACTGCGTAGTGCGTCGGGTTGGTGACCACCACGGTCGCCTTCGGCACCGCCGCCATCATGCGTCGTCGCGTCCGTTCGAAGCGGATCTGGCGAAGCCGCATCTTCACCATCGGGTCGCCTTCGGACTGCTTGTACTCCTCCTTCACGTCCTGCTTCGACATGCGCATTTTCTTCATATACGTGTAGCGCTGGTAGAAGACGTCGGCGGCAGCCAGAACGGCCATGACGGCAAGCACGCCGATGAGCAGCTTCAGCGTCTGCTCCTGGATCTCGGCGAGCGCGTCCATCAGGTCGAGGCCGACGAGCTGGTCGATGCGCAGCAGCTCCGGGCGGAGCAGCCACACCACCATCGTTCCGATGATGGCGAGCTTCACCAGGTTCTTCCCCATCTCGACGGTCGAGCTCAGCGAGAAGATGCGCTTGAGGCCGGTGAGAGGGTTCAGCTTCTCGAGCTTCGGCATGATCGACTCGGACGAGAACAGCAGGCCGGTCTGCATCATGGTCGGGACGACGGACACGATGGCCAGGATCAGCACCGGGAACATGAGCGGCTTCAGGCTCTCCCAGAAGGTGCCGATCAGGAGCGGCCCGAGATTGCCGGCGTCCATGGGGATCTGGTCGGGCTTCTCCAGGAAGGGCAGGACGGCGCGGGTGACTCCCTGGGCGATGCTGCCTCCCATGAAGGCCAGGATCGCCGCCATCGCCAGGAACATGAACCAGTGCCCGACCTCACGCGAGGTCCAGACCTGGCCCTTGCTGTGCGCCTCGCCCAGCTTTTTTTCGCTGGGGTCTTCGGTTTTTGATGCGTCGTCGTCAGTGTCGGACATGACCCGTCACCTCACGCCCATCAGGCCGATCAGCGTTTCCTGAAAATAGGTCAGGAACAGCGTCATCATCGCCGACATCGCCAGAACGATGATGAGCATGCCACCGCCGAGCTGAAGGGGCACGCTGACGAAGAAGATCTGCAGGGTCGGCATCAGCCGCGAGATCAGGCCGAGCGCGAAGGTGAACAGAAGCGACAGCACGATGAACGGCATCGCGATCTGAACGCCGACCTTGAAGCTGGAGGCGATGAGCCGGGCGACGGAGTCCGAGAAGTCGCCGACCGGGAGCGGGTCGGTCGGCTTGAACAGCGTGTAGCTGTCGACCAGGCCCTCCAGCAGCAGGTGGTGCATGTTGGTCTCGAAGATCGCGACCAAGCCGCCGAGGCTGAGCAGCACGCTCGGCAGCGTGCCGGTCGACTGCAGCGCCGGATTGAAGATGGTGGCGGTCGAGAGCCCGATCTGGGTGGAGATGATCATCCCGGCGGTGTCCAGCGTCGTCACCAGGAGCCGGGCCATGCCGCCGAGGAAGAAGCCGATGGCGCTCTCGGTGAAGACGAAGGCGACCAGCGTCCCCGGCGTGCTCGGCATCGGCGGCAGGGTGGTGCGGACGATCGGCACCACGACCAGCGTGATCGCGAGCGCCATCATCAGCCGCATGCGCGCCGGCACCACCGCCTCGCCGAACCCCGGGAGCACGACGAAGGCCGCGCCCATGCGAATGAAGACCGCCATGAAGGCGAAGATTTCGGCCGGCAGGAACTGGGGCAGCGACAGCGGCATGGTCTACCTGCCGCCGGCGACGATCTGGTCGAAGATGAACTCGGTGAACTTGGTGATGCTCGCCAGCATGAACGGCATGAAGACGATCATGGTGACGAACAGCACGATCAGCTTCGGCACGAAGGTGAGCGTCATCTCCTGGATCTGGGTCATCGCCTGGATCAGCGAGATGATGACGCCCACCACCAGCCCGATCGCCATCGGCGGGCCGCAAATGATCAGTGTGACGATCATGGCCTCGCGCAGGATGTCGAAGACCTGTTCCGCGTTCACCGTCCCGACCTCGCGTCCGCGCCCAAAACCGAGGCAGTATAGCGGCTTTCACGGGTGGCAAGGAGGTTCCCCATGGGTTACCGCGGCTTGGATCTGACCGGCAAGGCCGTGCTGGTGACCGGCGGCAACAGCGGCATCGGGCTCGGCATGGCCGAGGGCATGGCCGAGGCCGGTGCCGACGTCGTGATCTGGGGTCAGAACCCGGAGAAGAACCGCGCCGCCGAGACGGCCCTGAAGCGCTACGGCCGCAAGGTCCATGTGCTGGTCTACAACGTCGCCGAGGAGGCCGAGGTCGAGCGCGGGGTGGCCGAGAGCGCGCAGCGCCTCGGCCGGCTGGATGCCTGCTTCGCCAATGCCGGCGTGAGCGGACGCATCGGCAAGCACACCAAGTTCACCGAGATGACCACCGCCGAATGGCGGCGCGTGATGAGCGTCAATCTCGACGGCGTCTTCTACACCATCCGCTCGGCGCTTGCCGTCCTCCAGCGCCAGGGCCAGGGCGGCTCGCTGGTGGTCACCGGCAGCCAGTTCGGCCGCATGGGCAACCCGCTGGTCGAGCACTATGCCGCCGCCAAGGCCGGGATCGAGTCGATGATGCGCTCGCTCGCGACCGAAGTCGGCCGCGAGGGCATCCGCTGCAACACCGTGGTGCCTGGATACATCGACACGCCGTTGACCCACGAGCGGATCAACTCCAAGCAGTTCATCGACGATGCCATGCACCGCCACCCCGTCGGGCGCTGGGGAGTGCCGGAGGACTTCGCCGGGATCGCCGTGTTCCTGGCCAGCGACTCCAGCCGCTGGGTGACCGGCCAGAGCTTCATCATCGACGGCGGCTTCAACATCGCCGCCAAGGTCGCGGGAGCCTAGGTCCTCAGGACCAGAATCGACGGACGCGGGCGAAGTCGCGGACGTCGGCTCGCGCCTCGGCCAGCAGGGACTCGGTCCGGCCGGCGTGGAAGCCGGTGACGGCGCCCAGTGCCTTGGCGCCGGAGTCGGCGCCGATGCGGCTCGCCAGAGGCTCCAGCAGCGCCCTGAGGCTGCGGCTGTCGTTGAGATGGCCCAGGCTCTGCTGCGGGCGGCTGATCGCCTTGAGATAGGTGCGGACCCGTCGCTCGGGAAACAGCGAGGCGAAGAACTCGGTGGCGTAGCGGAGCTTCTTCAGCCGGAGCCGGAGCGCGTGCAGCTCCGCCTCCTCCACCCGATGGGCGTCCTTGGCCAGCCGCCTGGCCTTGCGGTGGCGGCGGTCGAGGATCTCGACGGCGACGTCGCGGGCCGAGCGGTCGATCCCGGCATCCTCCGCCCAGGGCGGCTCGGCGAGCCAGAGCCTGGCCGACAGCAACAGGTTGAGGAAGCGGCTGGAGCCGATGGCCGCCCTCGCCTCGGCATAGGCCGCCTCGCGCAGCGATCCCGCCGCTCGCTCGATCTCCCGGAGCTCGGTCTCACCCGCGAGCGCGACGGCGACCGGCGGCAGCTGCTCGGCCAGAAACACGTCCCAGGCCCGGGCCGGCGCCAGCGCGCCGGCGAGCCAGCGGAGCTCGCCTAAGAGGTTGTCCCGGGCCGAAGCACGGAACTGGTGGCGGAAGAGCCCGAGCGCCGCGCGCAGCCGACGGAGTCCGACCCGCATCTGGTGGACGCCCTCGATGTCGCGTCCCGACAGGACCGCGCGCTGGTTGCTGGCGACATGGGCCAAGCTTTCTCGGAGGGCTGCGAGCGAGGCCTCCCCCAGGGTGGCATCTTTATCCAGATGAAGGGACTCCGCCCGCCGGACACCTTCGATATCGCCCCGATAGAGGGCGAAGCCCCGCGCGGCCTTGCTGCCGACATCGAGGCGCAGCGGCACCACCCGCCCGAGGTCGCGGGCGAGCCGGATCAGGTCGCGCGGCCGGCCACGCTTCAGCTCGAGCTCGATCTCGCAGATCGGGCTCTCCGTTCCACCGGCCTTGAGGTGCCCGACATCCAGGTCGACGTCGACGGCGACCTTGCCGCCATCGCCGAGATGCCAGCGGGTGCGGCGAACCTCGGTGCCGAAGATGGCCGTCAACGGATGCTGCTTCAGGGCGCCATCCACCGCGCGGCGGAGCCCCGCATCGCCGATGGCGGCGAGATCGGGATTGGCCTCGGCGACGTTGTGTTCCGACTCTTCTCTCTCAAACAGACCGATCTGCCTAAGAGATCCGGATTTGACGGTCTGAACGTGCTTACGACCGGTACGGCGGACCCGTAAGGTGAGGTCCTGCTCGGCCAGGCGGAGGTCGGTCGTATCGAAATACGTGGCTTCCAGGCGCACCGTCGAGGGCCGCTGGGCCTTGAGGAGGGGGTGCTGCTTCAGCCGGGGAAGGTCGGCCGGGTCGACGGCCAGCTTCAATTCGACTTCGCGCCCCCCCGGGGAGCCGGCTGGGGCCGGTACGGTCGGTCGGCGGGGCGGAGGGGACATGCAGGGAGATTAAGCCGGGGCCGCGTCGGAACGGTCAACGACAAAGAAATGACGGATTTGTTACTCTTCGGAGATGTCGGCAGGCCTGACATATCGGATGAGGCTGAGGCGGCCGGGACCGATGTCGGACCAAACGAGTCCGGGCGACGAGAGCGTGGCGAGCGCGCCCGTCGAGAACTTCTCCTGGAGCTGACGCCGCTCCGCGGCCGCGCCATCGCCGGCAAGGTGCACGGCCAGTTCGTGCAGGCCCGGATTGTGACCGATCAGCATAACCTCGCGGCGGCCGGCAGGCAGCCGGCGGAGGCGAGCCAGGAGCTGAGTGGCCGAGGCTAGGTAGAGCCCGTCCTCCGCCTCGACCGTGGGGCGGGACGGAAATTCCGGCTGCATTCCCGCCCAGGTCTCGCGACAGCGCCGCGCCGTCGAGACCAGCACCAGCTCGGGCGCGATTCCCTTCTCCGCCATCCATCTCGCCATCACCGGAGCGGCCTTGCGGCCACGCGGCGCCAGCGGACGGTCGTGATCGTCGACCGGGGTGTCCCGGCTCGCTTTCGCATGGCGGACGAGGTGCAGGGTCGGCATCGGCGCTGAGCCTGCCAGCGGCGCGCGCCCTGGTCCAGCGTCGAGCTTGACCCGAAAGCGCCCCGCCCCGATGTTGCCGCCATGACGATGGCGAGCCTTCGCTTGGCCACAGCCGACGACGCCGACACGATCGCGCATCTCTGCCGCGAGCTGCTCGCCTTCTATGGCATTCCACCGCCCTACTCGCGCTGGGCGATGGCCGAGGCGATCAAGGAGAAGGCGTTCCAGGACGGCCGCATCGAGGTGCTGCTGGCCGAGCGCGACGGCGTCGCCGTCGGGCTCCTGGTCTTCGTCCAGGTCTATTCGGTGGCGCTCTGTCAGGACAGTTTCTTCATTCAGGACATATACGTGTCCGAGCGCTGGCGGGGCGAAGGGATCGGGCGACAGATGATGGAGTATCTGGGGTATCTCGCCGAGCAACGCGGCGTCGGGCAGATCGACTGGACGGCCGATCCCTGGAACGACCGCTCGCGACGCTTCTATGACAGCCTGGGGCCGCATCAACGGGCGGACAAGGTGTTCTACCGCATCGCCGGCCCCAACCTCCGCCACTTCATCCGGAAGGCCCAATGAGCGCCTCCGACCATGAGATCCTGTCGATGGACGTCCCTTTCCAGGGTTTCGCCCGCGTCGAGCGCTATCGGCTGCGCCATCGCCGCTACGCCGGCGACTGGACCCCCGTCCTCGAGCGCGAGATCTTCGTCCGCTGCGATGCGGCCGGCGTGCTGCCCTACGACCCGCGCCTCGACCGCGTGCTCCTGGTCGAGCAGTTCCGCACCGCCGCCGTCGTCGCCGGCCGGCCGGCGCTGACGCTGGAGGTGCCGGCCGGGATGATCCGGAAAGGCGAGGTGCCGGCCGACGTGGCTCTCCGCGAGCTCGAGGAGGAAGCCGGGCTCAAGGCGGAGGAGCTGATCTCGCTCTTCACCTTCATGCCGAGCCCGGGCGGCGCCTCCGAGACGGTCTGGCTCTATGCCGCCCTGGTCGACCTCTCCAGCGCCGGCGGACTCGCCGGTGTCGCCGGCGAGGACGAGGACATCCGCATCGTCGTGCTCGACGCCGAGGAGGCGATCGACCGCCTCGCCCGCGACGCGGTCGACAACGCCATCACCATCATGTCGCTGCAGTGGCTCGCCATGAACCGCGAGCGCCTGCGCAAGCGCTGAACACCCTCACGCTCTCGTGACGGTCCAGGCGCCGGCCGATCGCCGACAATGCCGGACAAGGAGCGATCGGGAGGAGACGACATGCTGAGGATTCTGGTCTTCGTCGCGGCCCTGGCGATCACCGCCCCCGCGATCGCCGCCGATGAAGATCATCCGCACGACACCTGGGTCTCGCTGCAGACCGCACAGACCGCAGCGCCCGTCCGCGAGATCACGCGGATCGCCGGCGAGGTCTACCGCTTCCGCAACAACTTCCATTTCTCGGTGTTCGCGGTCACGCCGGCCGGCGTCATCGTCACCGACCCGATCGATGCGGAAGCGGCCAAGTGGCTGAAGGCCGAGATCGCCCAGCGCTGGAACCGGCCGATCAAGTACCTCGTCTACAGCCACGACCACCGCGACCACATCGCCGGCGGCGAGGTCTTCGCCGACACCGCGACCGTGGTGGCGCACCGCCGCGCCAAGGAGGTCATCATCGACGAGAAGCGGCCGACCGCGGTGCCCAACCTCACCTTCGACGACGCGCTCACCATCGAGCTCGGCAGCACCGTGCTGGAGCTCAGCTTCGTCGGCAAGAACCACTCCGACAACTCGCTGGTCATGCGCTTCCCCAAGGAGAGGGTCGCCTTCACCGTCGACTGGATCCCGATCAAGTCGATGCCGTTCCGCGACTTCCCCGACGGCTATCTGCAGGAATGGCTGGACTCGCTGAAGCGCGTCGAAGCCATGGACTTCGACATCATGGCGCCCGGACATGGCCCCCTCGGCACCAAGGCCGACGTCGCCGCTTTCCGCGTCTATCTCGAGGAGCTACGCGCCGAGGTCACCAGGCTCGCCCGCGAGGGCAAGTCGCTGGACGACATCAAGAAGGCGGTGACGCTGGAGAAGTACAAAGACTGGTCCGGCTTCGCGCAGATGCGCGAACTCAACGTCGAGGGCATGCATCGCCTGGTGCAGGCGACGCGGCGGCCGAACTGACTACTCGAAGGTCACCAGCTCGCGGGCCTTCGAGCGGTCGTAGCCCAGCGAGGCGTTGAGGAGCTGGAGGGTATAGGCGTGGCGGGCGGCGCCGCGGCGGAGCTCGTCCACGCTCATCTCCTCAACGATGCGCCCGGCGTTCATCACCGCGAGCCGGTCGCACATATGGGCGACCACGGCGAGGTTGTGGGTCACCAGCATGAAGGTGAGGCCGCGCTCGCGCTTCAAGCGCTGCAGCAGGTTCAGGATCTCGGCCTGGACCGAGACGTCGAGCGAGGAGGTCGGCTCGTCCAGCAGCAGCACCTTGGGCTCGAGCACGAGCGCGCGGGCGATGGCGACGCGCTGGCGCTGGCCGCCGGAGAGCTGGTGGGGATAGCGGAAGCGGAACGATGGCCCTAAGCCCACCTCGGCCAGCGCCGTCTCGACGCGGCGGTCGACGTCGCCCATGCCGTGGATCGCCAGCGGCTCGGCCAGCACATGGTCGACGGTGTGGCGCGGGTGAAGCGAGCCGTAGGGGTCCTGGAACACCATCTGGACCAGCTTATGGAAGGCCTTGCTGCGCTTCTGGCCCAGCACCTGGCCGTCGACCTTCATGGCGCCGGTCCAGTCCGGGTTGAGACCCGAGAGCGCCCGCAAGACCGTCGACTTGCCGGACCCCGATTCACCGACCAGGCCGAAGGTCTCGCCCTGCTCGACCCGGAAGGAGGCGCCGCGGACGGCGCGGATCGCCGAAGCGCCTTCGCCGAAGGTGACCGTCAGGTTCTCGACCTCGATCACGACCGCATCTCCCCGTCGACGAACACCGGGCCGTCGCGCCAGGCCGGGTCGCGGGAGAGCACCGAGAGATCGCCGACCGGCCGGTCGATCCGCGGCAGCGAGGCGAGCAGGCCCCGTGTGTAGGGGTGGCGCGCGTTCTGCAGCTCGCTCGCCCGGCAGGTCTCGACGATGCGGCCGGCATACATGATGACCACCCGGTCGCAGAAGCTGGCGACCAGGTTGAGATCGTGGCTGATGAACATCAGGCCCATGCCGCGCTGGGTGACCAGATCGTCCAGGATCGCCAGCACCTGCATCTGCACGGTGACATCGAGGGCCGAGGTCGGCTCGTCGGCGATCAGAAGGTCGGGATCGGGGATCAGCATCATCGCGATCATGATGCACTGTCCCATGCCGCCCGAGCACTCATGCGGATAGAGACCGTAGACCCGTTCGGGATCTCGGATCTTGACCGCCGCCAGCATGTCGAGCGTGCGCTGACGCGCCTGCGCCGCCGGAACCTTGTGGTGGACCAGGTAGGCCTCGGCGATCTGGCTGCCGACCGTCATCACCGGGTTGAGCGAGAATTTCGGATCCTGCATCACCATGGCGATCCGGCGTCCCCGGATCTCGCGCATGTCGACTTCGCTGAGGCCTATCAGGTCGACGCCGTCGAAGGTCATGCGCCTGGCCACAACCTCGCCCGGGGGTCGCACCAGGCGAAGGACGGAGCGACCGGTCATGGTCTTGCCGGAGCCGCTCTCGCCGACGATGCCGAGCTTCTCGCGGCCGACCTCGAAGGAAATGCCGCGGACCGCCTCGACGACCCCCTTGGTCGTGTGGAAGCGGACGTGGAGGCCTTCAACCGACAGCAGGGACTGGGTCATGAACTCTTCGGGTCGAGAACGTCGCGGAGCCCGTCGCCGAGCAGGTTGAAGCCTAAGCTGACCGTGAAGATGGCGAGCCCGGGGATGGTCGCGACCCACCAGAAGTCGAGGAGGTAGCGGCGGCCGCTCGACACCATGGCGCCCCATTCGGAGAGCGGCGGCTGGGCGCCGAGGCCGAGAAATCCGAGGCCCGCCGCGGTCAGGATGACGCCAGCCATGTCGAGGGTGACGCGGACGATCATGGATGAGCTGCAGAGCGGCACCACGTGACCCAGGATGATGCGAGTGCCCGATGCACCCTGGAGCCGGACCGCGGCGATGAAGTCGCTGGAGCGGATGGTCAGCGTCTCCGCCCGCGCGATACGCGCATAGGGCGGCCAGGCGGTGAGCGCGATCGCCAGCACGGCGTTCTCGATGCCCGGCCCCAGCGCCGCGACGAAGGCGAGCGCCAGGATCAGCCGGGGGAATGCCAGGAAGATGTCGGTCACCCGCATCAGAACCACGTCGGCCCAGCCGCCGAAATAGCCGGCGACGGTCCCGACCAGGAGGCCGACCGGAGCGGCGGTCACCGCCACCAGGACGACGATGTAGAGGGTGACGCGGGCGCCGTAGAGGACGCGGGAGAGGATGTCGCGGCCGAACTCGTCGGTGCCGAACCAGTACTCGGCGCCGGGCGGGATGAAGCGCTGGGTCAGGTCCAGGGCGATCGGAGAGCGCGGCGCGATCCAGGGCGCAAGAAGGGCGAAGACCACCAGCGCGATGACGATGAGAAGGCCGATCACCGTCAGCGGGTTCGACGCCAGCGCCCGCCAGGAGAGATAGGCCTGGATGGCACGGGCGTGGTTGCGCGAGGACGGCGTGTCGGCCGTGAGCCAGGTGCGGAGCTGGGTCATTTGGCCCTCGGATCGACCAGCTTGTAGAGCAGGTCGGAGAGGAGGTTGATGCCGATGAAGATGACGCCGACCACCAGCGTCGCGCCCAGCACCGCGTTCATGTCGGCGGCCAGCAGGGAGTTGGTGAGATAGAGGCCGAGGCCAGGCCAGGCGAAGACCGTCTCGGTCAGCACCGACCCCTCCAGCAGGTTGGCATAGGAGAGCGCGATCACCGTGATCAGCGGCACCATGACGTTGCCGAGCGCGTGGCGCCAGACGACCCGCGCCTCTGAAAGGCCCTTCACCCGCGCCGTGGTGACATATTCCTGGCGCAGCTGCTCCAGCATGAAGCTCCGCGTCATGCGGCTGATATAGGCCAGCGAGAAATATCCGAGCACCGCCGCCGGCAGGACCAGGTGATGGAGAGCGTCGAAGAAGATCTCCCACTCGTTCTGCAGCGCCGCATCCAGCAAGATCAGCCCGGTCCAGGTCTCGACGACGTCGAGGTTGGCGAAGTCGAGGCGTCCGGGAGCGGCGGCGATGTCGAGGATGCCGTAGAAAAGCAGCAGCCCCATCAGGCCGAGCCAGAAGACCGGCATCGAATAGCCGAAGAGGCCGAGAAGGCGGACGAGCTGGTCGGGCCAGCGCCCCTGGTTGACCGCGGCGACGACGCCCATCGGCACGCCGAAGGCGACGCCGAAGACTGTGGCGGTCGTCGCCAGCTCGAGGGTCGCCGGGAACACCCGCTTGATGTCGTCGACCACCGTGTTGGCAGTCAGCACCGACTTGCCGAGCTCCCCCTTGAGGATCTGGATCACGTAATTGACGAACTGTTCCCACAACGGCAGGTGCAGCCCCAGCTCCCGCCGGGCCTGCTCGTAGGTGTCGTGGGACGCCCGGTCGCCGACCGCCGACAACACGGGGTCGACCGGCACCACGCGCCCGATCAGGAAGGTGATGAGCAGGAGGCCGAGGAAGGTGAGCAGCACCGAGCCGAGCACCTTCGACACCGCCCAAACGTAGCGCGACGGGAAGCGTGAGCTTCCCGTCGCGTCCGCAGCCGTCGATTCAGTCAAGCGTGCGTTACTTCTTCACGGTCCAGTAATAGGCGCTGGCGACGGGGCCACCCGAGTGGAAGCCCTCGACGCCCTTGCGCATGCCGGTCTGGACCAGCTGCTGGTAGATGATGACGAAGGGCGAGGTGCGCTGATGCTCGCGCTGGATGTCGCCGTACATCTGCGCCCGCTTGCCGTTCTCCTTTTCCATGACCGCGGCGTCGGTATGGGCGGTCATCGTCGGGATCGCCCAGGCGTTGCGCCAGGTCAGGAACCCGGTGCCCTTGGCGTCGTCGGCGTTGTTGGTGGGATTGCGCGCGAAGGTGTCGGCGTTGGTGTGCGGATCCGGATAGTCCGGGCCCCAGGCGCCGATATAGAGGTCATGGGTGCGGGCGCGATACTTGGTGAGCGTCTGGCGGCCGTCGCCCGGGATGATCTCCATCTTGATCCCGGCCTTGGCGAAGTTCGACTGGATCGACTGCGCGATCTCCGTGGTCGGGAAAGCCGAGCGCACATCCATCTGGATGTTGAAGCCGTTCGGATACCCGGCCTTGGCGAGCAGCGCCTTCGCCCGGTCGACGTCGAGCCGGTAGGGCGCGTCGTCGATGGCGCCGAGGAAGGTGCGCGGCTCGAAGGACTGGTGGACCACGGCGCGGCCGCGCAGGATCGTCGCGCGGAGCCCGTCATAGTCGACCAGATACTTCATCGCCTCGACCACCTCGGGCTTCGAGAGGATCGGGTGCTTCTGGTTGGCGCTGAAATATGTGATGCGGCCCTTCAGGTCGTCCACGACCTTGAGGCTCGGGTCCTTCTTGACCGCGTCGACGTCGTCGGGGCTGAGGTCGCGGGCGATGTCGACGTCGCCCTTGGTCAGCAGCAGTCGCTGGGAGGCGGTCTCGGCGACATGGCGGACGATGACGCGCTTCAGCGTGGCGTTGCCCTGCCAGTTGCCGTCGACCTTCTCCAGCGTGTAGCCGTCGGAGGCCTTCCAGTTGACCAGCTTGTACTGGCCGGAGGCGGCCGAACGGGTCTTCAGGTACTCGTAGCCGAAGTCGCCGTCCTTCTGGTTCGCCATCGCGACCTTCATGTCGACGATCGAGGTGATCGTCGCGGTCATGCAGTTCAGCACCATCGACGGCGCGAACGCCTTGTCGATGGTCATGGTGACCTCGTGAGTGCCGGTCTTCCGCACCTTCTGGTCGACCGTCTCCTTGGTCAGGCCGAACTGGTTCAGGATGAAGGCCGGGGTCTTGTTGAGCTTGACCGCACGCATCAGCGAGAAGACCACGTCGTCGGCGGTGAGCGGGTTGCCGGAGTGGAACTTGACGTTCTGGCGGATCTTGAAGACGTAGGTGAGGCCGTCGGCCGAGATCGTCCAGCTCTCGGCGATGCCCGGGACATAGCCCTTGTCGAGGGCCTTCGGATCCATCGAGAGCAGGGTGTCGTAGACGTTGTTGGTTACGTCGCCACCGGAGAACTCGAAGACCTCCGCCGGGTCGAGACTGGTGATGTCGTCGATCGTCGCCGCGATCACCAATGCATCCTTAGGAGTTGCCGCGAGCGCCGGAACGGCGGTCGAAGCAAGCAACACTGCCGCCAAGGCGGCAGAGATCTTCGTCATCTGGAGAACCTCCCTGCTAACGCGAAGCGCGCCCCCTCGAGGGAGCGCCGATCGCCGATCATCGG
>CAXNIC010000040.1:0-19573 GCA_964201945.1 Alphaproteobacteria bacterium | reverse complement strand
TCGCAGGCGGTGTTCATGCCGCTGTTGGTCAGCGGGTGGTACCAGATGACGCTGGTGCCGTAGGCGGCGAAGACGTTCCAGCCGCCCTGGTCCGGCGGCTCCTTCTTGCCGAAGCGGCCGATCATGCCGCTCCAGTCCATCATCTGCAGGTCGACGTTGATGCCGATCGCCTTCATCTGCTGGGCCGCGACCTGGGTCATGGCGTTGACCAGCGGGATCTCGGTCGTTCCCAGCATGACCACCTTCTCGCCCTTGTAGCCTGACTCGGCGAGGAGCTGCTTGGCGCGGGCGAGGTTCTGCGTGCGATAGCCTTCGGCGCCAGCCTCGGTGCCGTAGACCGACCGGCAGATGAAGTAGGCGTGGCAGGGCTCCCACCAGCGCTTGTCGCCGACGGTGGCGGCCATGTGCTCGTCCTGGTTCATGGCGAGCGCGAGTGCCTGGCGGGCACGGACGTCGTTGAACGGCGGGTAGAGGTGGTTCGGCCGCACATAGGCGAAGTTGCCGAGCTGCTGCACCTTCACGAACTGGATGGCCGGATTCTTCTCGAGGATCGGCAGCAGGTCGAGCGTCGGCCCGTCCCAGATGTCGACCTCGCCGGCGCCGATCGCTGCCGCGGCGGTGGCGGCATCCGGAATGACCCGCCACTCGATACGGTCGATCTTCGCGACGCGGGCGCCGGCAAGGCCGCTGGCGGCCTCGCTGCGCGGCGTATAGGCGGCGTTCTTGGTGTAGACCACGCGCGAGCCCGGCGCGTATTCGCCACGCACGAACTTGTAAGGCCCGGAGCCGACGCTCTCGGTGACGGCGACGAAGGGATCGGTCGCGGCGTCCTTCGCCCGCATGATCACCGGCACGATCGCCGACGCGGTCGAGAGCGAATACTCGACCAGGCCATAGGCTTCCTTCAGCTTGAGCACGACGGTGCGCTCGCCGTCGGTCTCGATCCCGGCCAGGAACTCGCCCAGCTTCTTGCCGACGAAGTCGCGGGCCATCCAGCGTCTGATCGAGGGCACCACATCGGCCGCAGTGACCGGCTGGCCGTCATGGAAGCGCAGGCCCGGGCGGAGCGTGATGCGATACGTCAGCCCGTCGGCCGACGCGTTCACGCTCTCGGCCATCATCGGCTGCGGCAGCAAACTCTCGTCCTGGGCGAACAGCGTCTCGTAGATCGCGAGCGCGTGCATCTTGGTGACGGCGGCGGCGATCTGGATCGGATCGAGGACGCGGAGATCGGCGTGCGGGATGATCTTCAGCACGTCGGTCTGGGCGGCCGCCGGCGCGGCGGTAGTAATCAGGCCGACGGCGAGTACCGTCCCGCAGAGCAGGGAGGCAAGACGTCCAGCGATCGTGGGGCGCGCATTGGCTCTGGTCATGGCGGCTTCGCTTGGTTGTTGTCTTCGAAGCGTGACGACAACCCGGGAGGGAATGCAAGCGGGCGCAGGACTTGGGGAAACGCCGGTGACGGCGAGATACTTCACAACCTGCTGATCAGGGCCTCTGCCAGACGCTCGGCCCGACCGGGGGCGAACTCGAAGTAAAGATAGGGCTCGATCAGCTCCAGCTCCATCAGCATGAAGCCGTCGGGGCGGGCGAGCCCGTCGACGCGGGCATAGACCGGGAGTCGCGGTGCCGCATCGAGGTAGCGGCGCGCCGCCTCCACCACCTCGGGCGCCGGGTCGAACGCCTCGGGCGTGGCTCCGTATTGGAGATTGGCGCGCCACTCGCCGGGCTTCAGGCGGCGGCGGATGGCATGCGAGAACACGCCGTCGATGAAGGTGAGGGTGGTCTCGCCCAGCGCGCCGATGTCTGACTGGAACGCCTGCAGCAGCGCTTCCTTGGCGTCGTAGCTATCGAGGCTCCATTCCGACCTCCGGTCCAGCTCCAGCTTCTGCACGCCGAAACCGCTCTGGCCGGAGACCGGCTTCAGGATGGCGCAGTCCCAGCCTTCCCGCCGCATGCGGGTCTCGATCGCGTCAGCGCTCGCCAGCGGCAGATGGACTGTCTTCGGGACGGCGAGCCCGCTCGCCGCCATCTCCAGGAGATAGGTCTTGCGCAGGTTCCAGCGCAGAACCTCCGCATCGTTGATGAGCCGGGCGCCGCGTCGGTCAAGCTCATCGATCCAGTCGGCGAAGCGCTGCGGGTCGGCGTGATAGTCCCAGCAGCAGATCGGCAGCACCAGATCCGCGACCGCGAAGGTCTCGACCGGTGTCTCGGTCCAGATCCGGAGGCCCGCCTCGACGCCCCGGCGGCTCAACGCCTGCAGCAAGGCAGCGAGACTGGGCGTCGGCTCGGGATACTCGCGACAGGTGGCGATCAGGATCATCGCGGCGCCCCTAGCGGGGCTGGTCCAGCTTCTTCAGCCGCTCGTCGATCATCTTGTGGAGCGGTTCCTTGGGATCGACGCGGGCGAGCAGGCGGCCCCAGAGCGCGCGGGCCTCGGCGGCATTGCCGGCGCGGGCCTCGGCCTCGCCGACGAAGAACAGCCCCTCGGCATTGTTCGGATCGAGGGCGAGGATGCGGCGCATCAGCGCCATGAAGTCCGGCGTCACCGTCTCCGGCGGGCTTCCCGGCGGATGCAAGGCGCGGGCGTAATCGACGAGGACGTCGACGCGTTCGGGCGCGGCGAGCGTGGCGCGGCGCATCGCTTCGGTCGCGGCCGCTTCCTCGCCCAGCACGCGGCGGGCGCGGGCAAGGCGGAGCCAGCCTTCGACGTCGCCCGGATTGTCCTCCAGCCGCTGCGCCAGCCCCTCGACCATGCCGCGGACCATCTGCTGACGGTCAGCGGGCGCCATCTGCTGCGCGGCGGCGACATCGGCGGCGGTCGGTCCCCGGGGGGCGGTCTCGGCGCGGCGCTGGTCGAGATCGACGCCGGCTTCGGCGGCAGCCGCAGCCAGGCGCTCGGTCAGCATCGGTCGCCAGGGCGCGTCGGGGCTGGAGTCGGCCTCCAGGCGCAGCCAGTCGTCGACCGCGCCCTTGAGATCGCCGTCCTGCACGCGGCCGAGACCGAGATAGAAACGCGCCCGGGGCTCGCGCGGGTCGAGGCCGACGGCGTGCCGGAAGGCCTCGCGAGCGGCGGTGGTGACCTGGCCGTCGGCGGCGGCGACCATGGCTTCGCCGAGCAGCGAGCGAAGGTCGGCCCGGCGCGGATCCTTGGTGGCCGCGCGGGTCAGGGCCTCTACGGCTTGGCCGATGCGGTTCTGGGCGATCTGCGAGCGGGCGAGGTCGGCCAGCTCGTCGGCCGACATCGTCTCGTCGACGAGCGCAGCGGTTTCGAGAGCCGGGCCGGGAGTCCCTGGCGATCCGACGGCAAGGTAGAGAGCGAGTGCGCCGGCCGGAACCGCGCCCAGCACCAGCCCGGCGAGGAAGACGCGAGCGCGGCTGTCGGATGACGGAGCGGTGGTCGGCTCTTCGGCCGCGCGCAGGATGCGCCGCTCGATCTCCGTTCGTGCTGCGACGGATTCGGGCTCTGAGATGAGGCCGGCCACACGGTCGCGATCGACCTCGGCGAGCTGGTCGCGATAGATGGCGAGGCCGCGGGCCGCCTCCGGCGCCGTCGATGCCTGGCTCCGGAGCAGCGGCCGCACCAGCGCGATCGTCGCGATCGCCATGGCCAGGATCGCAATCAGCCAGAAGGTCATCGGCGGTCGTCCTCGGCGAGGACTCGCTCGAGCCGCGCGCGATCATTCGAGTCGAGTGCTGCCGGCGCTGCGGTCGCGGCGGGTTTGCGGCGAAGGAACACGGCAATGCCAATGGCGCCGAGGACCAGGATCAGCGCCGGCCCGAACCAGAGCACCGCCGTCGCCACGCGCAGGGGCGGATCCAGGCGGACGAAGTCACCATAGCGGGCGACCAGGTAGGTGCGGATCGCCGGATCGGTATCGCCGGCGACCAGGCGTTCGCGCACGATCTTCCTGAGATCGCGCGCGAGGTCGGCCTCGGAGTCGTCGATCGACTGGTTCTGGCAGACGAGGCAGCGCAGTTCCTTGCCGAGTTCGCGCGCACGGACCTCCAGCGCCGGGTCGGCAAGGATCTCGTCAGGACGGATCGCGGCCGCCGGCAGGGCCGCAGCGATGAAGAGGAGCAAGGCGAAGACGAGGCGCCTCATCGCGCCAGGCTCTTCATCAGCGGGCGGATGGTCTCGGCCACCACGCGGTCGGTCAGCGGGCCGACATGGCGGTGGCGGACGCGGCCCTCGGCATCGACGATATACGTCTCGGGCACGCCGTAGACGCCCCAGTCGATGCCGACACGGCCGGAGGGATCGACGCCGATCCGGCGATAAGGATCGCCGAGCTCGACGAGGAAGCGGCGCGCGTCCTCGGGCTTGTCCTTGTAATTGAGGCCGAAGATCGGCACCTCGCGGCCGAGCCGGGTAAGCACCGGATGCTCGGCACGGCAGGGGACGCACCACGACGCCCAGACGTTCACCAGGACCGGCGCGCCCTTGAGGTCGGCGGTGGCGAGCCCGGGCTTGCCGGGAAGTAGCGGCGGCAGGTCGAAGTCAGGCGCCGGCTTGTCGAGGAGTGCCGAGGGCAGGGTGCCCGGATCGCGGGTGAGGCCGACGGCGAAGTAGCCGGCGACGATCGCGAACAGCAAAAGCGGCGCCAGAAAAAGCCAGCGCATGCCTACTCCGCTGCCGCGAGCCGCTGCTTCGGCGCACCGACCCGGAGCCGCCGGTCGGTCAGCGAGAGCCCGCCGCCGAGCGCCATGATCAGGCAGCCGGCCCAGATCCAGGGCACCAGCGGATTGTGATAGAGCCGCACGGTCCAGGCGCCCTTGCCGTCGGAGTCGCCGACGACGACGTAGAGATCGGCCAAGCCCGTGGTGTGGATGGCGGCCTCGGTCGTCTGCTGGCGCTGCACCGGATAGAAGCGGCGCTCGGGCGCGAGCACGGTCACCGGTTTGCCGCCCGAGGTGACGATGAAGCGCGCACGCTCGGCCTGGTAGTTGGGTCCGTTCGCCTGGATCACGCCCTCGAAGCGGAGATCGTATCCCCGCATCGACACCACCTCGCCCGCCCGCATGGCGAGGATCTGCTCGGCCTGGAACAGGGTGGAGGCGGTCATGCCGGCGATCGCGATCGCCATCCCGGCATGGGCGACACTCATGCCGAGCGCCGAGCGCGGCAGGTGGCGCCAGCGATCGTAGCTTTCGGCCAGCGGCGCCCGGAACAGCCGCAGCCGCTCGGCGAACTCGATCATGGTGCCGACGAAGAGCCAGGCGGCGAGGCCGAGGCCGAGTGCGGCGATGAAGCCGGTGCCGCCGGAGGCGTAGAGCACGATGCCGATCACGGCTACGGTGGCGATGCCGGCGGCCGCGAGCCGGCTGATGGCGCCGGCGATGTCGGCGCGCTTCCACGAGAGCAGCGGCCCGATGGCCATGGCGACGACCAGCGGGATCATCAGCGGCACGAAGGTCGAGTTGAAATAGGGCGGCCCGACCGAAACCTTGCCTGCGCCCAGCACGTCCAGGAACAGCGGGTAGAGCGTGCCGAGCAGCACCGTCGCCGCTCCTGTGGCCAGCAGCAGGTTGTTGAGGACCAGCGCACCCTCGCGGCTCAGCGGCTGGAACAACCCGCCGGCCTTCAGCATCGGGGCCCGCCAAGCGTAGAGCGTGAGCGAGCCGCCGATGGCGGCGAAGAGGATCATCAGGATGAAGACGCCGCGGGCGGGATCGACGGCGAAGGCATGAACCGAGGTCAAGACGCCCGATCGCACCAGGAAGGTGCCGATCAGACTGAAGGAGAAGGCGATGAGGGCGAGCAGGATGGTCCAGCTCTTCAGCGCGTCGCGTTTCTCGACCACCACGGCCGAGTGCAGCAGCGCCGCGCCGATCAGCCACGGCATGAAGGAGGCGTTCTCGACCGGATCCCAGAACCACCAGCCGCCCCAGCCGAGCTCGTAGTAAGCCCACCAGCTGCCGAGCGCGATGCCGATGGTGAGGGAGAGCCAGGCGAACAGCGTCCAAGGTCGGACCCAGCGCGCCCAGGCGGGATCGACCTTGCCCTCGATCAGGGCCGCGACGGCGAAGGAGAAGGCGACGGAGAAGCCGACATAACCCAGGTAGAGCCAGGGCGGATGGAAGGCGAGGCCGGGGTCCTGCAGCAGCGGGTTCAGCTCGCGGCCGTCCAGCGGTGCCGGGAACTGGCGGGTGAAGGGATTGGAGGTGAACAGGATGAAGGTGAGGAACGCGACGCCGATCATGCCCTGCACTGCCAGCACGCGGGCGCGAAGGCCATCCGGCAGGTTGGCGCCGAAGGAAGCGACGGCGGCGCTCATGAGCGCGAGGATGAGGATCCAGAGCAGCATCGAGCCCTCGTGGTTCCCCCAGACGCCGGTCAACCGGTAGAGGAGCGGCATGCTCGTGTGCGAGTTGCGCGCGACCGTCGCCACCGAGAAGTCCGAGGTGACATAGGCGTAGGCGAGCGCCAAGAAAGCGGCGGCGACGGCGGCGAGCTGCACATAGGCGGCGGGGCGGGCGAAGGCGGTCAGCGCCGCATCGCCGCGGGCGGCGCCGACCAGCGGTACGATCGACTGGGCGATGGCGACGATCAGCGCCAATGCCAGCGCAAGCTGCCCGAGCTCGGCGATCATGGCTTCTTCTCCGGCTGCCACTGCCCGGACTTCTTCAGGGCGTCGACCACCTCCGGCGGCATGTAGGTCTCGTCGTGCTTGGCCAGCACGTTCCGTGCCTCGAAGGTTCCCTGGAGCAGCCGACCCTCCGCGATGATCCCCTGCCCCTCACGGAACAAGTCGGGAAGGATGCCGGCAAAACGGACGGGGATGGCGGCGGCGCCGTCGGTCACCTTGAAGGTGATGGTGACACCGTCGCCGGCCTTGCCCAGGCTGCCGGGCTCGACCAGACCGCCCAGGCGGAAGCGACGGTCGGGTCCGATCTCCTTCGCCAGTGCCTCGCTAGGCCCGTAAAAAAAGACGAGACTGTCGCGAAAGGCGTTGAGGACCAAGCCGGCCGCCGCGGCGAGCAACGCCATGCCGACGCTGACCGCGACCAGCCGGCGGCGTTTGCGGGTCATTCCGCGCTCCCTTCCAGGCGTTCGAGCTCGGCCTGCCGACGCTTGAGGCGCATCACCGAATCCAGAACCATCAGCCCGAGCACCCCCAGGGTCACACCGTAGGCGGACCACACGAAGACGGCATAGCCGCCCATGTTCAGGAGCTCCGTCATCGCCGTTATCCTTGCGCGCGGGCCATCGCCAGCGTCCGCAGGCGATGCTCGAGGATCGCCGCGCGCACGCGCAACAGCAGGAGGGTCGCGAACAGCAGCATGTAGGCCGCCGCCATCATCAGCAGCGGCGTCAGAATGTCCGGATGGATCGCCGGCTTGGCGAAGCGGCTGATCGAGGCCGGCTGGTGCAGCGTGTTCCACCAGTCGACCGAGAACTTGACGATCGGCACGTTGATCCAGCCGACCAGGGCCAGGATCGCTCCGGCCTTAGCGCCGCGCTCGGGATCGTCGAAGGCGTGAACGAGCGCGATGTATCCCAGGTAGAGGAAGAGCAGCACCAGCACCGAGGTGAGACGTGCATCCCACACCCAGAAGGTGCCCCACATCGGCTGGCCCCAGAGCATGCCGGTCGCCAGCGCGATGACTGTGAAGCCGGCACCGATCGGCGCTGCCGACTGCGCGATCAGGTCACCGAGGCGATGCCGCCAGATCAGCGCCACCGCCGAGGCCAGCGCCATGGTGGTGTAGGCGCCGAGCGCCATCCAGGCGGCGGGCACATGCACATACATGATGCGGACGGTGTCGCCCTGCTGGTAGTCGGGCGGCGAAGTGACGAGCGACAGGTAGAGGCCGGCGACGAACGCAAGGGCGGCGCCGCCGGCGCACCAGGGCAGGACCGCCCGGGCGAGCCGCTGGAAGCGGGCAGGATTGGCGAAGCGATGCAGGCTTCCGGTCATGCCCCATTATACCATGTCAGCCGACGGCCTGACGCAACGCGGCGGCCGCGGCGGCGGGTGCGAGCGCCAGCGTCGCCAGCAGGCAGGCGCCCAGCAGCATCAGGTGCGGGGCGGCTTCGAGGCCGGTCAGCGCCGCCTCTGTCGCTGCGGCGCCGAAGATCAGCACGGGAATGGCAAGCGGCAGCACCAGAAAGGCAACGAGCACGCCGCCGCGGCGGGCTCCCAGCACCAGGGCGGCGCCGATCGCCCCCAGCAGGCTGAAGCAGGGCGTGCCGAGGATCATCGCCCCCACCAGCGTCGTCAGCCCGTCCGTCGGCATCGCCAGCATTAGCGCCAGCACCGGGGCTGCGACGATCAGCGGCACCCCCGTCACCAACCAGTGCGCCGTGGCCTTGGCCAGCGCCACCGACCACAGCGGCAGAGGGCCGAGCGCCAGCTGCTCCAGCGAGCCGTCGTCGTGGTCGGCCTGGAACAGCCGGTCGAGCGACAGCATGGCGGCGAGCAACGCCGCCACCCAGACGACTCCGGCGGAGAGGCGGGAAAGGACATTGGCTTCGGGGCCGACGCCGAAGGCGAACAGCACGACCACCAGCACCGCGAACATGACGGCGACCAGTGCGTCGGCCGCCTGCCGGAGCGACAGCGCCAGGTCCCTTCGGACGAGAGTGAGGAAGGCGGTCACGATCGTCCCAGCTCCAGCCGCCGGGTATCGGAGAGGCGAAGCGTGACATGGGTAGCGACGGCGACCGCGCCGCCGGTGCGGCGATGCTGCTTGACGGCGGCCTCGAGCTTCTCGATCGATGCCGCATCCAGCCCATTGGTCGGCTCGTCGAGCAGCCAGATCGGGGCCGCCGTGTCGAGCGCGCAGGCAAGCGCGAGTCGTCGGCGCTGCCCGGCGGATAGATACCGGGCAGGCATGGCGGCGAGTCGCTCAAGGCCGAGCGCGGCGAGCGGCGCGGGCGAAACGACGGAGCCATGGAAGCGCTGCCAGAAGGTGAGGTTCTCGGTCACCGTCAGCGCCGGCTTCACCGCATCGTGATGCCCGAGGTAGCGGAGTGCGGCACTTACGCGCACAGCGCCGGCCTCAGGTGCCAGCAGACCGGCCAGCACGCGCAGCAGCGTCGACTTGCCGGTACCGTTCGCGCCGCCGATCACGAGGGCGCTGCCCGGCGAAAGCGCGATGTCGAGCGGTCCGAACAGGGATCGTCCGCCGCGGGCGCCGACCAGGCTCTCGGCTTCGAGCAGCGCGTTCATACGATGCCGGAAACGACGACGCGGCGCCGGGGGGGGCGCCGCGTCGAGGGTCGGCGGCGCGATGCCGGGGGAGGATCATCGGGCCGCCTGAAGTGAACCGGACGGGAGGATGTCCGCTTCGATCTCCATTTTGCCCGGAAAGACGGCGAAAAAAGGGCGGTGTTCGCCCCATTTGCCACGGTGGGCGCGAGCCCGTTCACTTTTCCGCGAAGCCCTCGATCTGCCACGACAACTCGTCCGCGCTCATCGGGTAGCTGCCGTCGTCGGCGCGATCGACGGCGACTCTCGGCAGGATGGCGGCGAGGCGGACCTGGGCCTGATAGGCGAGATCCATCCCGAAACCACCCTTCCAGACGAGCGCGACCACGGCCTTCGGATTCTTGGAGGCTAGCACGTTCTCGACCTGGCGGAGCGTGAGACCGCTCGCCGCCGAGAGCGAGGCGACGACAAAGGGCCGTTGTCCTGAGGTGATGGCTCGGGCAATGAGGTCGTCGCTCAGTTGCCCCTTCTCTTTCAGGCCGAGCGCGCGGCGATGCTCGCGTTCGAGCAGCGACTCGCCGATCCCGCCCTCGTCATCGATGACGACTTCGCCGCCTGCCGGGCGCTCCGAGGCCCAGGCGGGATCGCTGGCGATGCGCTTCTCCATCACCTCGCTGACGGCGCTGGCGGTGGCGGGATCCAGATCGGACCGGCGCTTCAGCTCCTCGACCAGGGAGCGGGCGACGAATGTGGCGAGCCGGACCATGGCGCGCGGCGGAAGCGTCGGGCGCTTCACCAGGGGATTGTGCCAGGAGGGCCGAGCCGGCGCCTGCTCGATCAGGCGGTCCAGCGTCTCCTCGCGGATCTGCGCCGAAGTGTTGCCGAGCAGGGCCGCGACCGCGACCTCGCTGCCGGTGGCGGCGACGGCGTCGGCGACCCTGGGCGAGACGGTCGAGCGGCGGGCGATGGCCTGCAGGCGCTCGTCGGCCGAGGTCGAGGCGACGATGCCGACGAGGTCGTCGTCGGTCAGCACCGGAGAGTGCTGGAGCAGAGGCACCGAAACGGTGAGCGATTCATCGGCTGCGAGCCGGCGCACCACCGCGGGCGGCGCGATCGCCAGATCCTTGAGTGTGTCGGCAAGGATCTCGCGCACGCGCACGATCTGGTCCTGGGCGAGGACCGTCAGCACCTCGGCCGTGGCCTCGCGAGCGCGGCCCTGCTCGGCCGTTCCGATCTCGGGCATGACGCGCGCGATCTTCTCGACGACGCCGGTACGCACGCTCGGATCGGCGTCGCGGGCGAGCAGAAGATCGGCCAGACGCGGCGTCGTCTTGTTGCCGGCGATGGCGCGGCGCACGTCGGGGTTCTTGTCCTCGGCGAGGAAGTAGAGCAGCTCCGGGCGGATGTCGCCGCGCTCCGCCAGCTCGCTTCGGACCGCAGGGTCTTCATGCTTCACCAGCTGCTTCGCCTCGTCATAGGCGAGCTTGGCGCCGGCATTGCGGCCGAGGATACGATCGATCAGTCCCTTCATCCCGCCTTGGCCGGGGGTGCGATGTGATATCGCCCCTTGCCACCCTTCTTGCTGACGTACATCGCCTCGTCCCCGCGGGCGACGAGCGAATCCATGTCCTCGCCGCTCTTCGCGTCGAACGTCGCCATGCCGATGGAGAAGCCGAGCGGCTTCGCCGGATCGCCGGAATAGTCCGACAGAAGCTTGGCCGACACCAGCAGGCGCTCGGCCAGCCGGGTCGCCGCCGCCTGATCGACCTTGTCGAGCCAGAGCGCGAACTCGTCGCCGCCGAGCCGGGCCACCACGTCCTCGCCGCGGGTGGCGTCGGCGAGCAGGCGGGCCACCGCCTTCAGCGCCTCGTCACCCGCCTGGTGGCCCTTCACGTCGTTGACGATCTTGAAGTTGTCGAGGTCGACATAGACCAGCGCGCCGCCGGTGCCGGCGACCGCGCCCTGGGCCAGCCGCTTGCCGACTTCGGAAAAGAACATGCGGCGGTTCTTGAGGCCGGTCAGCGTGTCGGTCGAGGAAAGCCGGGTCAGCTCCTCGTGGTTGGCGAGCTGCTGATAGGCGACGGCGAGCTGGTCGGAGACTTCGCCGGCGAGCTCGCGCTCCTCGGTACTGAAGCCGCGGTCGCGCGCATTGCGCCACAGCAGCAGCGCGCCGTTGAGCTGGCCGCGATAGGAGGTGGCGGCGATCAGCGCCTTGCCGTTGCCGGCGGCCGAAAGGTCGATCTCGATCGCGCCGTCGTCGAGCTTGAGCGCCTGGATGGCCTGGTCGAGCGCCGGGGACTGGGGCGCCGCGCCCTTGTGCTGGGCCGGCTTCAGCTCGCCCGGCTTGCCGCGATAGAGCACGCAGGCACCGGCACCGAGCGCGCGGACGACGGCGGTCGCCGCAGCACCCAGCATCGCCTCGGGATCGACCTCGTCGCGGATGGCACGGATGATGCGGCTCAGCAGCAGGCGCCGGTTCTGCGCCGCCGCCAGCTCGGCGTCGCGTTCGCGCTCGGCGGTGATGTCGCGGCAGACGCCGCGGACACCGCGCCAGGTGCCGTTGGCATCCGTGATCGGGGCGGCGGCAACGCGAAGGCAGGCGTCGTGGCCATCGGCGCGCTGGAGCCAGACTTCGGCCGCTTCCACCCGTGTACGGGTGAGGAAGGGAAGGTCGTCCTGGCCGGCGGAATCGCTGCCGAGATCCTCGGGCCGGCGCCCGACCAGCTGGTCGGCGGCGTAGCCCAGCGCCCCTTTCGGCGAGACGAAGACGAAGCGCCCGTCCTGCCCGACCTCCCAGGCGAAGTCGCTGGAAATCTCGACCAGGTCGCGGAAGCGTTGGCGGGACTCGATGAGCGCGCTCTGCAGATTGCGCTCGAGCGTGGCGTCGCGGGCCAGCACCAGGGCCGCCGTTCCCCCGTCGAGCGCGAAGGTCGTCACCTCGATCTGCTGGCGGCCGTCGCCCTCGCCGAACGGAACCAGGGCCGGCGGGCTCGTCTGGCCGGCGAGCGCGGCTGAGACCAGAACCTCAAGATCGGGAATCTGGCCGGAGATCAGCGCGTTGGCGAGCGCGCGGCCGGCGGTGTTCACCGTCTTGACCGCGCGGGGCCCGGTCGCCAGCAGGGCAGGCGCGCCCGACGAGGCGAGCGCACCGCCCGCTTCGATCAGTCGTGCCACCGCCGCGACCTCGCGACGTTCGCTGCGAAACGGCCAGACGCTCACTCTTCCATCCCTCCGGTCACCCGGACGGTTACTGGACCCCGGCGGGCCGTGCAAGCGGCGCGTTGACAGGCGGGTCCGGGCGCCGTCATCCTCCGGCGCCTTTCCCACCCGACCGGAACCCCACATGACCGCCGATCTCGCCAAAATCATCGATGCTGCCTGGGATGCTCGCGACACCCTCAATACCTCGACCAAAGGCGAGGTCCGCGATGCCGTCGAGACGGCCCTCGAAGGGCTCGACTCCGGCAAGATGCGAGTCGCCGAGAAGGGTGCGGATGGCTGGACTGTCAACCAGTGGCTGAAGAAGGCGGTTCTGCTGTCCTTCCGGCTGACCGACAATTCGATCATCCCAGGCGGACCCGAAGGCCCCTGGTTCGACAAGGTGCCGTCCAAGTTCAAGGGCTGGGACGACGCCCGCTTCCGCAAGGCCGGTTTCCGCGCGGTTCCCAACTGCGTCGTCCGCAAGTCGGCTTATGTCGCGCCCGGCGTCATCCTGATGCCGAGCTTCGTCAACGTCGGCGCCTATGTCGATTCCGGCACCATGGTCGACACCTGGGCGACGGTCGGCTCCTGCGCCCAGATCGGGAAGAACTGCCATCTCTCGGGCGGCGTCGGCATCGGCGGCGTGCTCGAGCCGCTGCAGGCCAACCCTGTCATCATCGAAGACAATTGCTTCATCGGCGCGCGCTCCGAGGTGGTCGAGGGCGTAGTCGTCGAGACCGGCTCGGTGATCGCCATGGGCGTCTTCATCACCCAGTCGACCAAGATCGTCGACCGCACCACCGGCCAGATCTACCAGGGCCGGGTGCCGGCCTATTCGGTGGTGGTCTCCGGCAACCTGCCGGGCAAGCCGCTGCCGGATGGCTCGCCGGGTCCGTCGCTCTATTGCGCGGTGATCGTCAAGCGCGTCGACGAGCGTGCGCGGGCGAAGACCTCGATCAACGAGCTCCTGCGCGACTGATGGCGCTCGATCCGGTCAGCCTCGCGCAAGACCTCATCCGCTGCCCGAGCGTGACGCCGGTCGATGCCGGTGCGCTCGATCATCTGCAGCGCGTGCTGGAAGGCCTGGGTTTCCGCTGCCAGCGCCTACCCTTCAGCGAGGAGGGCACGCCCGACGTCGACAACCTCTACGCCCGTCTCGGCGAGGGGCAGCCCAACTTCTGTTTCGCCGGGCACACCGACGTGGTGCCGACCGGCGACCTGAAGGGCTGGTCGATCGACCCGTTCGCCGCCGAGATCGTCGACGGCGCGCTCTATGGCCGCGGTGCCTCCGACATGAAGTCGGCGATCGCCGCCTTCGTCGCCGCGGCCGAACGCTTCGTCGGCGGACGCAAGACCGGCTTCGGCTCGATCAGCCTGCTGATCACCGGCGACGAAGAAGGCCCCTCGGTCAACGGCACCAAGAAGGTGGTCGACTGGCTGAAGGCCAAGGGCGAGACGCTCGATGCCTGCATCGTCGGCGAGCCGACCAATCCGAAGAAGCTCGGCGAGATGATGAAGGTCGGCCGGCGGGGCAGCCTGAACGGCCGACTGACGGTGATCGGCGCGCAAGGCCATGTGGCCTATCCGCATCTCGCCGACAACCCGGTGCCGCGGCTGCTGCGCATGCTGTCGGCGATCACTGAAGCCAAGCTCGACCAGGGCAACGACTGGTTCCAGCCGTCCAACCTCGAGGTCGTCACCGTCGACGTTGGCAACAAGGCGACCAACGTCATCCCGGCGCAGGCGACCGCCGGCTTCAACATCCGCTTCAACGATATGCATTCGGGCTCGAAGCTGTCGGAGTGGCTGCGCCAGACCTTCGACAAGATCGGCGGCCGTTACGACCTCGACATCCAGATTTCCGGCGAGAGCTTCATCACCCAGCCGGGGCCGTTGAGCGACCTGATCGGCGAGGCGGCGAAGAAGGTGACGGGCATCGATCCGGATCGCTCCACCACCGGAGGCACCTCGGATGCTCGCTTCATCCGTCATATCTGCCCGGTGGTCGAGTTCGGCCTGGTCGGCGAAACCATGCACAAGGTCGACGAGCGGGCACGCGTCGACGACATCAAGGCGCTGACCGACATCTATCACCACGTGCTCGACGGATACTTCCGCGCGTGATCGCCTCCGCTGGCGAGGTCCGCGCGGCGATGGCCGGCATCGTCCGGCTCTGGCGCAACGACATCACCGCCTTCGCCCTTTTCGACCGTTCGCTCGACGGTTTCTGGCGCAGCTTCACTGCAGCGATCCTCGGCGCGCCGATTCACGGGCTGCTGATGTTCGTCGGCAGGGGCGAGAGCAACGGGCCGCTCTCCACCTGGCACGACGCGATGATCGAGGGGATCGCCTATGTCGTGACCTGGACCGCGTATCCGCTGCTGATAACGCGGATCGCTGAGCGTCTCGGCCGCGAGGATCGCTTCTTCGACTACATGGTGCCTTACAACTGGGCGGCGCTGGCCCAGCTGCTGCTGTTCACGCTGGCGGCGTTCCTCCGCCTGGTGCTGCCGGGATTCCTCGGATCGGTGCTGATGCTGGTGGCGATCGCCGCCGTGCTCCACCTGCAATGGTTCCTCGCCCGCGAAGGGCTGGGCATCAGCGGGCGCCACGCCTTCCTGATCGTGTTGGCCGATCTCAGCCTCAGCTTCATGATCAGCGGCGTCGCCGACTACCTCAAGGCCTGACCCAGCGATCCGCGAGCCGTCACCTGGACGCCGTCGAGGCCGAGCCAGGCAGCCATGCGGACGATCTCCTCCTTCAGCGGCTCGGCGACGTCGGCTGCCTTCGCATGGTTTTCCAGATGCGCGCCCAGCACCTGCAGGCGGCTGCCCTGGCGATCGGATTTGAGATCGACCCGCGCCACCAGGCGGTTGCCGAGCAGGAACGGCAGCACGTAGTAGCCATGCGTACGCTTGTCCTTCGGCGTGTAGAGGCCGATGCGGTAGTGGAAGTCGAACAGGCGCTCGCCGCGGTCGCGCATCCACACCACCGGATCGAAGGGCGACAGCAGCGCCTGAGCGCCCAGCCGCCGCGGGATCGCGGCATCGACATGCAGATAGGCCTGATCCTTCCAGCCCTCGACCCTGACCGGCTTCAGGCGGCCGGCGTCGACCAGCTCCTGCAGGCGAGCCTTGCCGGCATCGGGCGGCAGGCGGAAGTAGTCGCGGAGATCGAACGCGGTCCCGATGCCATGGGCGCGGGCGCCGATCTCCATGAGCTCGCGCTGGGCGTCGGCCTCGGACGGCGTCGGCAGCGACAGGATCTCCGCCGGCAGGACCCGTTCGGGAAGATCGTAGATGCGTTCGAAGCTGCGGCGGGTCGCCGTCGTCACCTTGCCGGCGTAGAACAGCCATTCGAGCGCCATCTTGCCGTCGCCCCACCCCCACCAGGAGCCCTGGTTGCGGGCGCCCTCGGTCAGGTCCGAGACGGCGGTCGGCCCGCGGTCGCGTACCTCCGCCAGCACGCGCTCGATATAGGCGTGCTTTTCTTTGCCGAAGCGGGCCATCGCCCCGTAGATGCGATCACCTTTCTCGGCGCGCTCCATCCGCCACCGCAGCAGCGGGTGGAGGGAGGTCGGCAGCAGCGACGCCATGTGCCCCCAATACTCGAACAGCGCCCGCGGCTTCCGCCCGTAGGCGAGGCGGTCGAGCAGATCCATCGGGTAGGTCCCGAGGCGGGAGAACAGCGGCAGGTAATGCGAGCGGACCAGAACGTTGACGGAGTCGATCTGCAGGAGGCCGATGCGGCCGAGCGCTCGATCGAGATGCCGGCGGTCGGCCCGTGCCGCCGGCCGCCGGTCGGCGAAGCCTTGGGCTGCCAACGCGATCCGCCGTGCTTCCGCCAGCGACAGCGTGTTGCTATCGCGGCTCATAGCTGACCCCGGTGAGGTAGAGGCCGGCGGCGGGCGCGGTCTGGCCGGCGGCGGAGCGGTCGCGGGCAGCAAGCGCCTCGGCCATGTCCGCATCCGTCCATTTGCCCTCGCCGACCAGTTTCAAGGTGCCGACCATGTTGCGGACCTGATGATGAAGGAACGACCGCGCCTCGGCGCGCACGGCAATCTCCTCGCCGAGGCGTGTCACGTCCAGCCGGTCGAGGGTCTTCATCGGCGACTTGGCCTGGCACTGGGCATCGCGGAAGCTGGAGAAGTCGTGGTGGCCGAGCAGCACCTGCGCCGCCCGGTGCATCGCTGCGGCGTCGAGCGGAGGCATCACCGCCCAGGCGCGATCCCGGTCGAGCGCCGGCGGCGCCCGGCGATTGATGATGCGGTAGAGGTAGCTGCGGCCGGTCGCCGAGAAACGGGCATGGAAGTCGGTTGTCACCTCGGCGACGTTCAGCACGGAGATCCGCGCCGGCCTCAGGTGGAAATTGACCGCGCCCTGGATCTTGCCCAGATCGCGCGGCTTGGCGAGGTCGACATGGGCGACCTGGGCCAGCGCATGAACGCCGGCATCGGTGCGGCCGGCGGCGACCACCGCCACCTGCTCCTGGCTGAACTTCTCGAAGGCGGCTTCCAGCAGCGCCTGGACCGACTCGCCGTCCGCCTGGCGCTGCCAGCCGGCGAGGCCGGTACCGTCATATTCGAGGGTGAGGCGATAGCGGGGCATCGCCGTCAGGATAGAGAGGTGCCCTTCGGGATGGGATAGCCCCTGAGAAAGGCGCCTGCCTCCATCACCTTGCCGCCCGCCCGCTGCAGGCGGGTGAGGCGCAGGGCGCCGTCCCCGGAGGCGACCGTCAGGTGCTCGTCCAGCACCGTTCCGGGAACGCCCGATCCCGTGGCAGGCTCGGCACCCCAGACCTTGATGCGTTCGGACCCGAGATCGCAGAAGGCCACGGGCCAGGGATCGAAAGCCCGCACCATCCGTACGATGCGGCCGGCCGGCTGCGTCCAGTCGATCTTGGCCTCGTCGCGCTCCAGCTTCCGGGCATAGGTCACGCCTTCAGTCGGCTGCGGCGTCGATGTCAGGGTGCCGGCGGCGACCCCGTCGAGCGCCCGCAGGATCAGCCAGGCCCCCATCTCCGCAAGCCGGTCGTGCAGGCTCCGGCCGGTGTCGTCGGGGCGAATCGGCGTCGAGTCGGACATCAGCATCGGGCCGGTATCGAGGCCGGCATCCATCTGCATGATGGTGACGCCGGTTTCGGCATCGCCCTCCAGGATGGCGCGCTGGATCGGCGCAGCGCCGCGCCAGCGCGGCAGCAGCGAGGCATGGACGTTGAGGCAGCCCAGCCTGGGTGCCTCCAGGATCGGCCGCGGCAGGATCAGGCCATATGCCGCGACCACCGCCGCATCGAGGGCGAGGTCGCGGAAGGCCTGGTGCTCGGCCGGGTCCTTCAGGCTGACTGGCGTGCGGACGTCGAGGCTGTGATCGCGCGCCCAGGCTTCCATCGCAGACGGGCGCGGCTTCTGCCCGCGGCCGGCCGGGCGCGCCGGCTGGGCGTAGACGCAGGCGATCTCGTGGCCGTCATTGACCAGGGCGTCCAGGGTGGGCACGGCGAAATCCGGCGTGCCCATGACCGCGAGCCTGAGTCGCGTCATGCGAACCTCAGGCCGGTTCCGGTTCCGTGAGCCGCTGGGTCTTCTTCAGCTTGCGCAGGATGATGTCGCGCTTGATCCGCGACAGGTGGTCGATGAACAACGTGCCTTCCAGGTGCTCGATCTCGTGCTGGAGGCAGACGGAGAGGAGCCCGGTCGCGTGGACCTCCTGCTCGGTGCCGTCGCGGTCGAGGTAGCGGACCTTCACCTCGGTCGGCCGCTCGACCTCGGCATAGTGCTCCGGCACCGAGAGGCAGCCTTCCTCGCGAAGCTCGCGCTCCTCCGAGGCCCACACCACTTCCGGGTTGGCGAGGACCATCGGCTTCGGCGGCTCGTTGGTGCGCGCCACGTCGCAGACCACGATCCGGAGGTCGCTTCCGATCTGCGGCGCGGCAAGCCCGATGCCGTTGGCCCGGTACATCGTTTCCAGCATGTCGTCCATCAGTCGGCGGGTCTCGGCGTCGATGCGCTCGACCGGCCGCGCGGTGACTTTCAGGCGTGGATCGGGGGCCACGAGTATTTCGCGAATCGCCATGGTGATGGCTACGTAAGTGCCATCCATCTATCCGTCAAGCCGGTAGCCGACTCATGCTAGGAGGAAGGCATGCTGGATCTTCTTCCCTGGATCGGGTTCGCGGCGGTCGGCGTGCTGGCCGCGGTCCTGTTCTACCTCCGCCAGGAACGGAGCCGGGGCGACGGCCGCGCGTTGTCGGCGCTGGCCGGCCGGCTCGACCAGATGGCTTCCTCCCAGGCGGCCGTGCAGACCCTGCTTTCCGAGCAGCTCCAGGCCCAGGAGCGGGCATTGGCGAAGGCGCTGGACGAGCGCCTGTCCCGCCTCGGCGGCACCGTCGGCGACAGCCTGTCGAAGAACGCGACCGAAACCACCAAGACGCTGACCGAGCTGCGCGAGCGCCTCGCCGTCATCGATGCCGCCCAGGCCAATATGACGCAGCTCTCGACCCAGGTGGTGGCGCTGCAGGACATCCTCTCCAACAAACAGGCCCGCGGCGCCTTCGGCGAGATCCAGCTGGAGAACCTGGTGACCGCCGCCCTGCCGCCGGATGCCTATGAATTCCAGTGCCAGGTCGCCGGGCGCTGGGTCGACTGCCTGCTGAAGCTGCCGAACCCGCCCGGCCCGATCGCGATCGACGCCAAGTTCCCGCTGGAAGCCTATCGGGCGCTCATCGCGGCGCCCGACGAGGTGCAGCGGACGCTGGCCAGGAAGCAGCTCGGCAGCGACATCATGGTGCATGTCCGCGCCATCCGCGAACGCTACATCGTCGCCGGCGAGACGGCGGAATCGGCGCTGATGTTCCTCCCCAGCGAGGCGGTCTATGCCGAGCTCCACGCCAATCTGCCGGAGATCGTGCAGCAGTCCTATCGCGAGCGGGTGTGGATCGTGTCGCCGACCACCTTGATGGCCACCCTCAACACGGTGCGCGCGGTGCTGCGCGATGCCCGCATGCGCGAGCAGGCGCATGTGATCCAGGCCGAGGTGCGGATCCTGCTGGAGGACGTGTCCCGGCTGGATGACCGTGCGTCCCGCCTGCAGAAACATTTCGACCAGTCGCTCGAGGATCTCAGGCAGATCCGCATTTCCACCGACAAGGTGACCCGGCGCGCCGGCCGGATCGAGGAAGTGGATGTGGGCCGGCCCGAGCAACCGCAACTCTCGCCGCCCCCG
>CAXNIC010000039.1:0-19798 GCA_964201945.1 Alphaproteobacteria bacterium | reverse complement strand
GGGCGATGGCTTTGTCGCGGGCGCTAGGCGATGCGTCCAGCATCGCCGTCGCGCCCGCTTCGCGCCCTCTCCGCCGCGCCTCGCAACTGAGGCCGTGGCTATGACTCAGACAGGTTCCTAGGCCTTCACCAGCGGCATCACCTCCTCGGCCAGCAATCGCATCGACGCCTCGATCTCCGTCCGGCGGATCAGCTCGAGGGCGAGCTGGACGATCATGCGGAAGTCGCCGACCTCTTCCTTCAAACCCTGGATCTGACCGGCGACCGAACGGAGATCGCCATAGAGCGTGAACTCGCGGATCGCATAGTCGACGTCCACGGCCGAGTCCGCCATCGCCGGATCGGACTTGAGCAGCGGCAGCATCTTCGAACGCGCAAGCACGCCCAGAAGATAGGACCAGAAGAAGCGCACCGGACCGTCCGGATCGTCGACGAAGGCCTTGGCCGCTCCGGCGTCGCGGTCGACATGGATCACGCGGGCGACACGCCAGGCGGCGGGGTCGGGCGTGCGCTTCGCCTCCTCGCAACCCTGGCGATAGGCTTCCCAGTGGCTCTTGATGTTGGCGCGTGTGCAGAAGTGCGCCGAGATGAAGTTCCAGCCCTTCTTGCCGGCGTGCTTCACGCTGTAGGAGAACGGGCTGACGGCGGAGACCGCCATTGGCGGATGAGGCTTCTGATAGGGCTTCAGGATCGTGCCGATGCCGAGCTCGGGCACGACGAAGTCCTTCAAGGTCACGTCCCAGTACTTGCCCTTGATGTCGTAGGGACCGTCCTGCGACCAGATCTTCACGATCATGTCGGCGGCTTCGTGCAGCATCTCGCCGCGCGTGCGGGGATCGGTCAGCTTGAACAGCTCGAAGTCGCTGGGAAGACCGCCGGAGCTGACGCCGAACATCATCCGGCCTTCGCTCAAATGATCCAGCAGGGAGGCGTGCGCCGCCACCACCGCCGGATGCTGCTGCGGCAGGTTGATCACGCCGGTGCAGAGCTTCATCCGGCTGGTGCGGGCGATCAGGTTGGCGAGGAAGGTGAAGGGGTCGGTGACCGGCTCGCTCGGCGCCGAGTAATGCTCGCCGACCCAGAACTCGTCATAGCCCAGGCGGTCGGCGAGCACTGCCTGCCCGACGTCTTCGAGCAGTGCCTGGTGCACGTCCCGCCGCGGGTCGTGGCAGGGCATCATGAACATGCCGAGCTTCATCGAACTTCCCCCGAGTCCCTTATGCCTTCAGGATAGGCCGTTCGAACTCGATACAGGAACCCCCATGTCCGAGCGTGCCCTCGAGATCAAGCGCCGCCTCAAGGCCGGCGAGGTCGTCTATTCCGCCTGGATGACCTTCAACGACTCCGGCATCGCCGAGATCATGGCCGGATCCGGCATCGACGTGCTGCTGATCGACACCGAGCACACCTCGCTCAGCCTGGAGGACCTGCAGCACGCGCTCGCGGCGGCGCGGCGCTGGGACCCCGTCGTCATCGTGCGCGTGCAGGACCACGATCCTTCGCGCATCAAGCGCATCCTCGACATCGGCGCCGACGGCATCATCGCGCCGATGACGATGGACGCCGCGCAGACCCAGGCCCTGGTCGCCGCCTGCAAGTATCCGCCCATGGGCCGTCGCGGCTACGGCCCCAGGCGCGCCACCGACTACTACCGCAACACCGATGCCTATGTCGGCGGCGCCAACGAGGCGACCTTCATCATCCCGCAGATCGAGCATGTCGATGCGGCGGCGCGGGCCAAGGAGATCGCAGCCGTGCCCGGCGTCGATGCGATCTGCGTCGGCCCGATGGACATGTCGGGCTCCGCCGGCGTGCTGGGCAACTGGCATCACCCGAAGGTCCAGGCAGGCCTCGACCAGGTGTTCGAGGCATCCCGCGCCCACAATCTCGCGGTCTGCATGGGCATGTACCTGCCGCCGGAGGAGCAGCCGGCCTGGGTCGCCAAGGGGGCTCGCTTCGTCATCGCCTCCGACGACCTGACCGTGCTTCGCACCGGTGTCGCCCGCGACCTCGCCGAGACGAGGCGGCGGCTGTCGAACGGGTGACTAGAACACCGGGATGATGTCGTCCGGATCGAAGGCGACGGTGGCGCCGTCGATGCCGATCTCCGGGATCGCCGGGAAGACGATGCGGTGCGGCTCGAGCAGGCCCTTCAGCTTGAGGAAGGCCGTTCGCCAGTTCTCGCGCCGCTCCTCGTCGCTGAGGATGCCGAGGCCGGCGCCGCGTGCGGTCTCCTCCAGCAGGCGATGCGCCGGCCGCCAGGTCGCCGGCAGCTCCCAGAACTGCTCCGGCGGCTCGTAGAGGATGCCGGAGAGGAACACGTAGCCGGCGCGGATCTGCTTGGTGATCTGGGCGCGCTGCTCGTCGGTGAGCTTCGGCAGCAGTTTCTCAAGGACCGTGAGGCAGATGCCCATGTGGCGGGCCTCGTCCTGGCCGACACGGCGGAAGGCTTCCTTGAACACCGGGATGGTGGTGCTGCGGTGCATCCAGTGGAACAGCGTCGAGGACGCCATCTCGCCCATCAGGAACGAGGTGAAGAGGATCGGCAGGGGGTGCCGGCTGATCCCCTTCTTGAAGCCCTCCCAGTAGCGGGCGCCGTTGTGGTGATACCAGCGGGCATTGTTCTGGGCGAGGCGGCCGAGCGGCGTCGTCGGCTCGTAGCCGAAGGGGCCGCCAGGGGTGAGCGTCAGGATGGCGCGCTGGCAGATCTCCTCGTGGTGGACCTCGTCGCGCACGATCGAGAAGAAGCACTTCCGGATCGGGTCTTCCTCATGGGTCTCGTAAGTATGGATCATCGCGCGGGCGAACACCGCGGGGCCGGACGAGTCGAAGACCGAGAGCAGCGAGAACCAGTAGGCGAGCGCATAGCGCTGGTCCCAGGTGAAGGCGGCGGGATCCAGCGTGTCCCAGGGCAAGGTCGCCGGCGACCAGCCGGGATCGCGACCCTTCTCGTAGAAGTCGAGAAGCCGCGGCGTCTCGGTCTCCCAGGTGATCGGGAAGATGTTGTCCTTGGGGAAGGGCGGCGGCTCCTCCAGACCGAACAGCAGCTTTGCCGGATCGGGTGCCTCCTCCGACCCCGGCGGTGCGGGCGTCATCTGTCCGGCAAGGCCGGCGGCGCCTGTCATGACTGTTCCTTCGGCCGAAGGTCGTTGACCCGCCGCGCCTTGCCAGCCGAGCGCGGGATGGCGTTCTCCGGCATCACCCGCACCTCGGCGGAGACGCCGACATAGGCCTTGATGGCACGGATCAGGTCGGCGGCGGCGTTCACCGGCGCTGACTCGTCGCTGAGGCCGGGCTTCAGCTCGATCTGGACGGTGATTGCGTCCAGGCGATGGTCGCGGCGGACCTCGATCAGATAGACAGGTGCAAGCCGCGGGTCCTTCAGGATCAGCTCCTCGATCTGGGTCGGGAAGACGTTGGCGCCGCGGATGATCAGCATGTCGTCGGAGCGGCCGGTGATCTTCGCCATCCGCCGCATCGAGCGCGCGGTGCCCGGCAGCAGGCGAGTCAGGTCGCGGGTACGGTAGCGGATGACCGGTGTCGCTTCCTTGCTGAGCGAAGTGAAGACCAGTTCTCCCAGCTCACCATCGGCAAGCACGGCGCCGGTCTCAGGATCGATGATCTCCGGATAGAAATGATCCTCCCAGATATGGAGGCCGTCCTTGGTCTCCTGGCACTCCTGGGCGACGCCGGGTCCCATCACCTCGGAGAGCCCGTAGATGTCGATGGCGTCGAGGTCGAGGCGCGTCTCGATCTCCTGGCGCATGGTCTCGGTCCAGGGTTCGGCGCCGAGGATGCCGATGCGCAGCGAAGAGGCGCGCGGGTCCAGCCCCTGGCGTTCCATCTCGTCGGCGATGACCAGGAGATAAGACGGCGTCACCATGATGATGCCCGGCTCCAGGTCCTGGATCATCTGCACCTGGCGCTCGGTCTGGCCGCCGGACATCGGGATGACGGCTGCTCCCAGCCGCTCGCCGCCGTAATGCGCGCCGAGGCCGCCGGTGAAGAGGCCGTAGCCATAGGCGACATGGATGATGTCGGTCCGGCGGCCGCCGGCGGCGCGGATCGAGCGCGCCATCATGTCCGACCAGACGTCGATGTCCTTTGCCGTATAGCCCACCACCGTCGGCTTGCCGGTGGTGCCTGACGATGCGTGGATGCGCACGACCTCGCTCATCGGCACGGCGAAATGCTTGAACGGATATGAGGCGCGGAGATCGTCCTTCACCGTGAAGGGGAAGCGGGCGAGATCGGCAAGCGATGTCAGGTCGCCCGGATGCACGCCGGCCTGATCGCATTTCGCCCGGTAGACCGCGACATGGTCATAGGCGTGGCGGATCGACCATTTCAGGCGTTGCAGCTGCAGCGCCTGGATCTCGTCCCGGCTGGCGATCTCGATCGGGTCGAGCTCGCTTCTTGCGGGCGGCGAGGTGCGGGCCTTGCTCATGCCCCGTTCTCGATAATCGGGCCGTCGACGACCTTGTCCCGAAGGCGCCGGGAGACGCCGCGGAAGGTGGCGATGGTGCGGTCGGTCTCGTTCTTGATGGCGATGTCGTAGACCCCGTCGCGGCCGTCGACCGCGGTCTCGGTCGCGATCGCCGTCAGGCGGTCGCCGAGCCGGCCGGGAGAGAGGAAGCTGATGGTGCAGTGAACCGCGACGGTGGCGAGATTGTAGGAGTTGCAGGCATAAGCGAAGGCAGTGTCGGCCAGCGTGAACAGGATGCCGCCATGGCAGGTGCCGTGGCCGTTCATCATGTCCTGGCGCACGGTCATCGACATCCGCGCGGTGCCGCGGCCGATCTCGTCGAGCTGGATGCCGAGCGCCTGTGCCGCATGGTCGCGGGCATACATGGCCTCACCGACGGCGGCGATGAGTGCGCCCTCGTCGCTCATCGCCCAGTAAATCGCGGCGGCCGCTTCTCGCGGAAGGCGGCGACGCCCTCGCGGAAGTCGTCGGTGCGCCCGGCCACGGTCTGCAGGTCGCGTTCGAGATCGAGCTGGGCATCCAGCGTGTTGGTCTCGGCCGCGCCCAGCGCCTGCTTGATCAGGCCGAGCGCCCTGGTCGGCTGGGTCGCCAGATGGCGGGCGAGCTTGGTCGCCTCGTCCAGCAGCTTGTCGTCGTCGATCACCTTCCAGATCAGGCCCCAGGCTTCCGCCTGTTCGGCCGGCAGCTTGTCGCCCAGCAAGGCGAGGCCGGCGGCGCGGGCCCGGCCGACATGGCGTGGCAGCAGCCAGGTGCCGCCGGCATCGGGGATCAGGCCGATCTTGCAGAAGGCCTGGATGAATAGCGAGGAGCGGGCCGCCAGCACCAGGTCGCAGGCGAGCGCGATGTTGGCGCCGGCGCCGGCGGCGACGCCGTTGACCGCGGCGATGATCGGCTTCGGCAGATCGCGCAGCTTCCGGATCAGCGGGTTGTAGTGGGTCTCCAGCGTCCTGCCCAGATCGGGCACGCCGCCCGAGACGCCCGTCGTATCCACCAGGTCGGCGCCCGAGCAGAAGCCGCGGCCGGCGCCGGTGATGACGAGGCAGCGCACGTCGGAATCGCCGGCGGCACGGTCGATCGCCGCTCTGAGTTCGCCATGCATGGCGCCGGTCAGCGCGTTCAGGCTTTCCGGCCGGTTCAGCGTCAGCGTGGCGACGCCGGCCTCGGCCTGATAGAGGACGGTCGTGGCCGTCATGCTCATTGATCCTCCCTGGGCTGGCCGCGAGCGTATCCGGGTGCCGGGGGGAACGTCCAGGAGGCTCACATGACCGATCCCTATGCCGGCTATCGCCATCTCGTGCTCGACCGGCCGCATCCGCGCGTGCTCCGCGTCACCATGAGTGCGCCGGAGAAGCTGAATGCCGTCGACGCCGAGACCCATCGCGAGCTGGCGGAGATCTGGCGCGACGTCGACCGCGACGAGAGCGTCGGCGCGGTGCTGGTGACCGGGGCCGGCAAGGCCTTCTCGGCCGGCGGCGATTTCGGGATGGTCCAGGCGATGATCGACGACTTCCAGACCCGCGCGCGGATCTGGAAGGAGTCGCGGGACCTCGTCTACAACGTCATCAATTGCGGGAAGCCGATCGTCTCGGCGATGCGGGGACCCGCGGTCGGCGCCGGGCTTTCGGTCGGCCTCCTCGCCGACATCTCGGTCGCCTCCAGGACCGCGCGCATCATCGACGGCCACACGAGGCTCGGCGTCGCCGCCGGCGATCACTCGGCGATGATCTGGCCGCTGCTCTGCGGCATGGCCAAGGCCAAGTACTACCTGCTGCTCTGCGAGGCGATCTCCGGCGAGGAGGCCGAGCGCATCGGCTTGATCTCGCTCGCGGTCGAGGACGACGAGCTGGATGCGCGCTCCCTCGCCGTCGCGGTCAAGCTGGCCGAGGGCGCGCCGACGGCGATCCGCTGGACCAAATACGCGCTGAACAACTGGCTGCGCATGGCCGGTCCCAACTTCGATACCTCGCTGGCGCTCGAGTTCATGGGCTTCACCGGGCCTGAGGTGAAGGAAGGCTTGGCGGCCTTCGCCGAGAAGCGGAAGCCGAAATTCGATCCGGGGAGTCCGCTTTAGGGTGGGGGACTTCAGCCCCCGGCGATGGCGTCGGGCATCCGCTTCATCGTTTTCGCCACGCCTGGGTGCGCCGGAGTAGCCTGGAGAGGCCGAGCTGGGCCAGCTTGACCGCGGCCGATGTCGCGACGATCACGGTCGCCATGCCGGCGGCACCGGCGGTGAAGCCGGATTCGTCCATGTTGACGATGGCGAGCGCGGCCGGCTTGGTCTCGCTCGAATAGAGGAAGATCACGGCGGAGACCGTCGTCATCGCATTCACGAACAGGTAGATCGCGACGTCCAGGATCGCCGGCAGGCAGATCGGCACCGTGATGCGGAAGAAGGTGCGCCAGACCGGCACCTTGAGCGAAGCCGAGACCGCTTCGAACTCGGCGTCGAGCTGCTTGAGTGCCGTCAGCGCCGTCAGGTGGCTCACCGTGTAGAAATGCGCGATGGTGTTGATCACCAAGAGCGCCATGGTGCCATAGAGCACGCCCAGCGGATTGCCACGCATGTTGAAAAAGAAGATGTAGCTCAGGCCCAGCACCAGGCCGGGCACGGCGAGCGGGATCATCGCCAGCAGGTGCACGGCGCCGCGGCCGAAATGGAAGCCCTTGGACTTCTCGACCAGATAGGCGCCGATGAAGACGATGGCGGTACCGAAGACCGCCGTCATGGACGCCATGACCAGCGAGTTCCAGTAGACGCCCCAGCCCAGGGGATCGAAGTTGCCGAAGGCGTAGTTCTTGAGCGTCAGCGTCAGGTTGTAGGGCCAGAAGGTGATGAAGGAGGCCCAGACCGAGACGGCGAAGACGCCGAGGATGGTGAGGCCGACGACCAGGCAGAAGGCCATGAGCGCGAGGTCGCGGCTCTTCTGCGGCTTCGGCTCGAAGGGCACGGCGCGGGCCGAGAGCTGCGCCACCTGGCGGCGGGCGACGGCGCGATCGACGGCGAAGGAGAGCAGCGCCGGCACCAGCAGGATGACGCCGACCACGGCGCCCATCTCGAAGTTCTGCTGGCCGATCACCTGCTTGTAGATGTCGGTCGCCAGCACGTTGAAGCGCCCGCCGACCACCTTGGCGATGCCGAAATCGGTGATGACCAGAGTGAAGATGACGAAGGCGGTGGAGATCAGCCCGTACTTCACTCCGGGCAAGGTCACGGTGAGGAAGACGCGAAGGCGGGAGGCGCCGAGCGCGTCGGCGGATTCGTAGAGGCGCTGGTCGGCCATCGACAGCGCCGTCACCAGGATCATCATCGCGTGCGGGAAGCAGTAGAAGACCTGCGCGGTGACGATGCCGACCGCGCCATAGACCGGCTGGCCGAACAGCCAGCCCTTCAAGAGGCCCTGGTTGCCGAAGAGGTAGATCAGCGAGATCGCCGGCAGCAGCGACGGCGCCAGGATCGGGATCAGCGCCAGGCCCTGGAATACCGGCTTCCAGCGCATGCAGCTCCGGGTCAGCGCATAGGCATAAACGAAAGCCAGCGGCACGACGATCGCGGTCGTCGCCGCGGCAACGAACAGGCTGTTCCAGAAAGACTGGAAGAGGGCGGGGGTCTCGACGTAGCGGAGATAGTTGGAAAGGCCGATGAAGCCGCCGTCGCGGTCCTGGAAGCTTTTGGAGAGCAGCGACCACAGCGGCGCCGCCACGACGACGAGCAGCCAGAGCGCGAACAGCGCCAGGCTGGCGCGCATGATCAGGTCGTCGCGCGATGCCTTCGGGCGGATGAGCGGCGCCGACGTCGTCGTCATGGTGTCTTCGGATAGACCCGGAGCCGGTCCGCCGGCAGCGCGACGGGGAAGCGGGTACCGGCCTCGACCTGGAGATCGCGCAGCAAGTTGATCGAGAGGTCGGCGACGAGGTCAGGCCCGGTGCCGTCGGATGCCGCGAGGCGGGCGCGGGCGAATGATCCCAGGAATTCGAGCGACCTGACCTCGACCTCGAGCGCGTTCTCGTCTCCCGGCCCGACGTTTCGGGTCTTCACATCCTCGGGCCGGATGCAGACAAGGGCCGCAGTGCCCGGCGTCATGCCGTTCAGCGCGTCGACCCGGAAGCGGCGGCCGCCGACGGAGACGACGCCGGGTTCGGAGACCGAGGCGTCGAGGAAGTTCATGGTGCCGACGAAGTCGGCGACGAAGGGGCTTGCCGGCTTCCGGTAGATCTCCATCGGCGTGCCGACCTGATCGATGACGCCGTGGTTCATCACCACGATGCGGTCGGCCAGCGCCAGCGCCTCTTCCTGGTCGTGGGTCACCATGATCGTGGTGATGCCGAGCTTCCGCTGTAGGTCCTTCAACTCCTGGCGGAGATGCTGGCGGACGCGGGCGTCGAGGGCGGAGAGCGGCTCATCCAGCAGGAGAAGTCCGGGCGAGATCGCGAGCGCGCGGGCGAGGGCGACGCGCTGCTGCTGGCCGCCGGAGAGTTGGGCCGGGTACTTGGCGCCGGCATCGGGCAATCCCACCAGCGTCAGCAGCTCGGCGACGCGGGCGCGGGTCTCGGCCCGGGGTTTGCCGCGCGAGACCAAGCCGTAGCCGACATTGTCGTCGACGGTCAGGTTGGGGAAGAGCGCATAGGACTGGAAGACGATGCCGAAGTCGCGCTCGGCCGGCGGCAGCGCCGAGACGTCGCGTCCACCCTGGTGGATGGTGCCGGCGGTCTGGATGTCGAGCCCGGCGATGGCGCGGAGCAGCGTGGTCTTGCCGCAGCCGGATGGCCCGAGGAAGACCACGAACTCGCGCGCGTAGACGTCGAGCGAGACGTCGTCGAGCGCGGTGAAGGTACCGAAACGCTTGGTGAGATGACGAATGCCGAGATACGGCGCACCGGCTGTGCCGTCCATACAACCTCCCCCGTCGATGAGCCTCCCCGGCCGACCGTCTTGGCGCGGTCGACCGGGGGAGCTTACCTCACTTCGGGGCGGATTTGCCGTCGTAGCGCTTGGTCCATTCGGCGAGGATGCGGTCGCGCTCCTTCGCCATCCAGCCGAGGTCGTTCTTCACCATCGCCTGGTCGGCGCCGGCCGGGTAGTTCGGCGGGGCGGCGTTGATGCCGGGCATGGCGACGATGGCGTAGTACTTGCCGTAGAGCTCGTTCGCCTTCTTGGAGATGGTCCAGTCGACCAGCTTCTGGGCGGCGTCCATGTTCTTGGTGCCCTTGACGATGGCGGTCGCCTCCATCTCCCAGCCGGCGCCTTCGCTCGGCAGGATCAGGTCGATCGGCGCGCCCTTGGTCTTCTCGACCGCGCCCCGCATGTCGAAGCCGATGCCCATCAGCCGCTCGCCGGTCGCCGCCTGCACGCAGGGCGCCGAGCCGGAGTGGGTGTAGACGGCGATGTTCTGGTGGAGGGCATCCATGTACTTCCAGCCCTCGGTCTCGCCCATCACCTGCAGCCAGGCGGCGATGGTCAGGTAGCCGGTGCCCGAGGAGGCCGGGTTCGGCATGACGATCTGGCCCTTGTAGGCGGCGTTGGTCAGATCCTTCCAGGATTTCGGCGCCGGCGCCTTGGTCTTCTCGGCTTCCTTGGTGTTGAAGCAGACGACCGAGAGATAGGCGTCCATGCCGGTCCACATCGCCGGATTCTTGGCGTCCTTGAACACCGGCTTCAGAGCCTCGGCGCCTTTCGGGGTGTAGCCCGTCAGCATGCCCATGTTCTCGAACAGCACCACCGAAGAGGCCGAGAGGCCCCAGATGACGTCGGCGCGCGGATTGTCCTTCTCCGCGACCAGGCGCGCGGTCATCACGCCGGTGGAATCGCGCACCCAGGCGATCTCGATGGTGGGGTTGTCGGCCTCGAAAGCGGCCTTGTAGGGACCGAGCTGGTCGTTCTCGAGCGCGGTGTAGACGGTGAGCCGGGTCTTCTGGGCCAGCGCGTCGGTCGGCAGCGCGAACAGCGCGGCCATCGCCGCCGCGGCAAGCGGCAGCCATAGGCGTGAACGTGTCATATTTTGTCTCCCCTGTTGCGACGTGAAGCTAAGGCGAACCCTGTTACCGTTTCTTGACGGCGTTCTCCGCCGTTCCTCCCATTATGTCGGCCAGGGTAGCGAATAGGTCTTCACATTGGTGAAGCTCTTCATCGCCTCCTTGACCCCTTCCTTGTATCCTAAGCCGGAGTCCTTGATCCCGCCGAACGGCGACATCTCGATACGATAGCCCGGCACCTCCCAGATGTTCACGGTGCCGACGTCCAGCGCCTCGATGAACCTCTGGATGTAGTCGAAGCGATTGGTGCAAACGCCAGAGGATAGGCCGTAGGCGGTCGAGTTCGACACCCGGATGGCATCCTCGATGTCCTTCACCCTGATGATCGGGATCGCGGGGCCGAAGGTCTCCTCGCGCACCAGCTCGCAGTCATAGGGCACGCGGTCGACCACCGTCGGCGGGAAGAGGGCGCCGCGCCTGTCGTTGCCCGCCAGCAGCTCGGCCCCATGCCCGACCGCGTCGACGACCCGGCGCTGGAACAGCTTCGCCGCATCCTCGGTGATCACGGTGCCGACATCGGTCTCCGGATCCATCGGGTCGCCGCATTTCAGCTTCCTCGCCTTGGCGGTCACCAGCTCGGCGAAGGCGTCGGCGACCGACTCCACCACCAGGATGCGCTTCACCGCCGTGCAACGCTGGCCCGAATTCTTGGTGGCGCCGGTCACGGCGAGCTCGGCCGCCTTCTCCAGGTCGGCGTCCTCCATGACGATCAGCGGGTCGTTGCCGCCCAGCTCCAGCACGACGCGGCGATACCCCGCCTTGGAGGCGATGTATTTGCCGGTCCTGACGCTGCCGGTGAAGGTGACGAGGTCGATGTTCGGGTTGACGATCATCTCGTCGCCGATGTCTTCGGGCCGGCCGGTCAGGACCGACAGCATTTCCGGCGGCAGGCCGGCCTCGTAGAGGACGTCGGCCAGTGCCAGCGCGGTCAGCGGCGTCAGCTCGGTCGGCTTCAGCACGATGCGGTTGTTGGTGGCGATCGCCGGCGCGATCTTGTGCGCCACCATGTTCATCGGATGGTTGAAGGGCGTGATCGCGCTGATGGCGCGCAGCGGCTGACGCAACGTGAAGATGCGGCGCGCCTTGCCGTGCGGGGTGATGTCGCAGGCGAAGGTCTCGGCGTCGTCCTGGATCGCGAGCTGTCCCGACAGGTGGAAGACGTCGTAGGCGCGGCCGACCTCGTAGAGCGAGTCCTTCTTGCAGAGCCCGCTCTCGGCGGTGATCAGGTCGGAGAGCGCGTCCTTCCGCTTGGCCAGCAGTTCGGCCGTGGTCATCAGGATCTTCTGGCGGTCGTAGCGGGTCAGCTTCGGCTTGTAGCCGGCGGCGATCTGGAAGGCTTCGGCGACCTGGTCCCGCCTTGCCCGCGGCACCGTGCCGACGACTTCGTTCGTATAGGGATTGAACACCTCGATCGCGCCCTCGCCGTCGACCTTGCGGCCGGCGATGCGGAGGCTTTCGCGAAGGAAGGCGGGAGCCGGGCGGCGGAGCGCGGTCATGGGCGTTCCTTCAGGCAGCGACGCGGTTGAGGACGACGTCGAAGATGTCGAAGTTGCGAAGGCGTGAGATGCCGGAGAGATCAGCGCGGCGATTGGCGATCAGCGGCACCTTCTGCTCGGAGACGCCGCCATGGCTGCGGAGCGGCTCGGTCAGGCCGGAGAGATCGTGGCGCGACACGCTGGTGCCCAGCACCTTGTGGCGGGTGGAGACGACGACGATCTCGCCGATCCGTTCGGCCGGCAGCTCGTAGCGCTGGGCCGCCTCGGCGCGGGTGAGGGCGGCCTCGATGCCGTCGAGGCGCTTCAGGCGCTCGATCACGCCCGCGACCTCGCCCTCGGGCAGATAGGCGGTGGCGAAGGAGCCGAGTGCCCCGTGATGGACCACATAGGGATCGGTGATCGGCAGGATGACGCGGGTCTTGCCGGTGCCGAGCCATTGGTCGAGCACGTCCTGCAGATAAATGACGTCGGGCTGGCCCTTGGCGTCGAACTTGGCGTTCATGCCGTGATCGGCGGTGAGCGCGATCACGCATCCGAGCGAATCCAGCCGGGCCAGATAGCCGTCCATCATCCGGTAGAAGTCGTTGGCGACCGGCGTTCCCGGCGCGTGCTTGTGCTGGATGTAGTCGGTGGTCGAGAGATACATCAACTCCGGCGTGTCACGCTCCATCAGGCGGACGCCGGCGGCGAAGACGAACTCGCTCAGATCCGCCGAATAGACGCTGGGCAGCGGCCGACCGACCAGCCCCATCACGCCCTCGATGCCGTTCTCGGCCAGCGTCACCTTGTCGGCCTTCTCCGAGGAGAAACAGACCGCCTTGCCTGGACCGAGCTTGAGATCCTTGCCCAGCAGTGCCCGCAGCTTGTCCTTCGCGGTCACGATGGCGATGCGGGCGCCAGCGCCCTGGAAGGCCTTGAAGATGGTGTCGACCCTGAGATGCTTCGGGTCGTTCATCATCACCTCGGCCTTGGCCTCGGGATCGAAGAAGTAGTTGCCGCAGATGCCGTGCACCGAGGGCGGCACGCCGGTGACGATCGAGAGGTTGTTCGGGTTGGTGAAGCTCGGCACCACGCAATCGGCGAGCTGGCTGGTGCCTTCCTTCAGCAGCCGGCCGAGGAAGGGCGCCACGCCGGCCTCGGCGGCGCGCTCGATGTAGCCGGGCTCGGAGCCATCGACACAGACGATGACGACGGGCTTCTTCGGGTCCTTGTAGCTGCGACCGTTGACGGTGACGCTCATATTCAGGCGGCCTTCTTCAGGGTGACGCCCATCTCCGCCAGCACATCCGTGACAGCTGCAAGCGCGCCCATCATGTGTTCCGGCCCGATCCGGCCGATGCAGCCGATGCGGAAGGAATCGGCCACCGTCAGCTTGCCCGGGTAGATCACGTATCCCCGGTCCTTCAGCCCGTCATAGAAGGCCTGGAACTTGAAGGCCGGATGGGTCGGCATGTGGAAGGTGACGATGATCGGCGCCTGGAGCGCCGGCGCCAGCAGCGGCTTGAAGCCGAGCTCGGCCATGCCCTCGATCAGCAGCTTGCAATTGACGGCGTAACGGCCGCCGCGGCCCTTCACGCCGCCTTCCGCCTGATGCTCCTCGATCGCCTGGTGCAGCGAGACGATGACGTGGATGGGCGGGGTGAAGCGCCACTGGCCCGTCTTCTCGAAGGCCTGCCACTGGTCGTGGAGGTCGAGGACGACGGTGGTGGCGTTGCCCTTCGTCGCCTTCAGCGCGTCCAGCCGGCAGACGACGAAGCCCATCCCGGGCACGCCCTCCAGGCACTTGTTGGAGGAGGCGGCCAGAGCGTCGTAGGGAACGGCCTTGGCGTCGATCTCGAGCGCGCCGAAGGCGCTCATCGAGTCGACCAGCAGGCGTCGGCCATGGGCGGCGACGACGCCGGCGATCTGGCGGATCGGGTTGAGGATGCCCGACGTGGTCTCGCAATGGACGGCGAAGACATGAGTGATCGCCGGGTCGGCGGAGAGCGCCTGGTCGAGTGCCGCCATGTTCGGCGGCGCGTCCTCCGGCGTCTCCTGGATCAGGTGAGCGCGTCCGGCGACGGCGCAGATCCTGGCGGCGCGATGGCCATAGGCGCCGTTGACCAGGATCAGCACCTTGCCTGTCTTCGGAACGAAGCTGGTGAGCATCGCCTCGACCGCGAAGGTGCCGCTGCCCTGCATGGGCACGGTCACATGCGTCCCGACGCCGCCGGCGATCTCGACGATGCGGTCGAGGACGGCGCGGTTGATCTTGATGAACGTCGCGTCGCGTGAGCCCCAGTCATGGACCATCGCCTGCTTGACTGAGCGCGAGGTGGTGAGCGGCCCCGGCGTCAGCAGCAGCGGGTCGCCAGTCTCGGAGACCGCAGGCTTGATCGGCATCGAAAGCTCCCGGGCGGCAGGCGATATCAACCGAGCGTCGGCTTCCGCCGATCATAAATCCAATACATTATACGGATATGAACTATCGATGAGATCGATATGAACCCGACCCAGCTCAGGGCCTTCCACCATGTCGCCCGCGCCCGTGGCTTCACCCGGGCGGCGGCGGCGGCAGGCGTCGGCCAGCCGACGCTGTCGGGCCAGGTCAAGGCGCTGGAGGAGGCCTATGACGTCCGCCTGTTCGACCGGCGGGGGCGCGGCGCGCAGCTGACCGAGCTCGGCCAGAGCCTCTATGCCCTGACCGACCGCATGTTCTCGCTGGAGGAGGAGGCGAGGGCGCTGCTCTCGGGCACCGCTGCGCTGACCCAGGGGCATCTCAGGGTCAGCGCCGATTCCGCCTACCACGCGGTGCCGATCCTGGCCGAACTGAAGCGCCGCCATGGCGGCCTTACCTTCTCGCTCAGCCTCGGCAACTCGCCTTCGGTGCTGCGCCGCCTCTTCGACTATGAGGCCGACGTCGCGGTGATGGCGAAGCTCACCGCCGATCCGCGCCTGTTCACGCTGCCCTTCCGTACCGATCGGCTGGTGCTGTTCGTTCCCAATGGCCATCCTTGGGCCGGCCGCCGGCGTATCCGGCTTTCCGAGCTCTCCGGCCAGGACATGGTCCTGCGCGAGCGTGGCTCGGTCACTCGCGGCGTCTTCGAGGCGACCCTGGCGGCGGCAGCCGTGCGTCCGGGCGCGATCATCGAAGTCGAGAGCCGCGAAGGCGTCGGCGAGGCGGTTGCCGCCGGCTTCGGCATCGGCGTCGTCTTCGAGAGCGAGTTCCGCCCGGGCGACCGCTTCCATCCCATCGCCGTCTCCGGCGCCGATCTCGGCGTCGCCGAATACGTCGTCTGCCTGGAGGAACGCCGCAGCTTGGCGTTGGTCCGGGCATTCCTGGACGCCGCCGGCGACCTCAGCACGGGGTGAAAGGAGGGCTGCTTTCGCCTATGGTTGGCGCCGGCATCCGCGAGGGAGATGAATCGTGGCTGACGACTTCTTCAACATCGTCCAAAGTTCCGACGACGCGCTGGTCGCAGCATTCCGCGACTCCGGCCGAAGCGCGCTCTACGACAAGGCCGGTGCCAGTCTGGTTCTCGTCTGCATCTATCGGGGCCGGGAGCCGGCGGCACACGCGCTCGTCGCCGCCGGTCATCGCCTCGGCCTGCACGAGTCGGCGGCACTGGGCGACATGACCCGGCTCGCGGCCGCGCTCGATGCGGCGCCCTGGTCGGTCGACCTCCTGTCGCCTGATGGATGGACGGCGCTTCACCTCGCCGCGTTCTTCGGCCGTGCCGACATGGCGCGTGCGTTGATCGCCAGAGGAGCCGCGGCCGATGTCTGGTCGCGGTCGTTCGAACGCAACCTGCCGATCCATGCCGCTGCCGCCAGTCGCAGCGAAGACATGAGCATCCTCGAGGTCCTGATTCCCGCGACCGCCGACATCGACACGATTCAGGAAGAGGGTTACTCGCCGCTGCTGATCGCAGCCTCGGTCGGCAAGCGCGCCTGGGTTGAACGACTGATCCAGGCCGGGGCGGATCCAGGGCGCCGCACCAAGGACGGCAAGGGGCTCGCCGATCTCCTGCCGGCAGGCTGAAGAAACTAATATATCCAGGTGTTACTGGGTCTTAGGTGGGATCACGAATTGGTCACTAGACGACTTTCTGAGCCGCGGCGTTTTCAAGGCATGTGAGCGGCCCGCCTCGTCGTACGACGCGGCGGATCCCCAGAAAGGAGTGCTCTGATGTTTAAGAAACCCATCCTTCTCGCGGCGCTGACTTTCTCCGTTCTCACTGCCAGCGCAGCCCAGGCGCAGCAGATCTGCGCGCCCCGGGCGAACCTCGTCGAGAAGCTGAAGGCCGAGTTCAACGAAGAGCCGGAAGCCGTCGGCGTGACCACCAATGGCGGCCTGTTCGAGGTTCTCTCGTCCTCGGAAGGCACCTGGACGGTCCTCGCCACCGGCCCGAACGGCGTCTCCTGCCTCGTCCTCTCGGGCGAAGGCTGGCAGACCCGGACCGAGCCGCGCAGCAGCCAGACCAAGGCCCAGGGCGCGAAGGCGCGCAATCTGTAGCTTCCAGCCTTCCCGTCGCGCGGGGCCTCCGCGCGATGGGCCGCCGAGCTAGAAGCTTAAAAGCTGAGCGTGCGTACCCGCTCCACCTGCTTCAGCCCCTTCACCTTCTCCAGAACATCGTCCGGAATCGCCTGGTCGACCTCGATCAGGCAGAGCGCGTCCTTGCCCGGCGCCGAGCGGCCGAGATGGAACGTGGCGATGTTGATCCCCGCCGTGCCCAGCACGGTGCCGATCGAGCCGATGAAGCCCGGCTTGTCCTTGTTGCGGACATAGAGCAGGTGCTTGCCGAAATCGGCCTCGATGGCGATGTCCTGGACGGCGACGAGGCGCGGCCGCGTGCCGCCGATCAGGGTGCCGGCGGCTGAGCGCGAGCGCGCCTCGGTCACGACCGTGAGGCGGAGCAGGGTCTGGTAGTCGCAATCCCGTTCGTGCCTCGTCTCGCTGACGGCGATGTTGCGCTGCCGGGCGATCTCAGGCGCGTTCACCATGTTGACGCTGTCCAGCATCGGCCGGAACAAACCCGTCAGCGCCGCCTGGATCAGGGGACGCGGGTTCAGCTCCGCCGCCTGGCCTTCGAGTTCGAGGGTCACCGCCGTCACCTCGCGCTCCACCACCTGTCCCAACAGGCTCCCCAGCAACTCGGCCAGGCGCATGTAGGGCTTCAGCTTCGGCGCCTCCTCGGCCGAGACCGACGGCATGTTCAGCGCGTTGGTGATGGCGCCCGTGAGCAGGAAGTCACTCATCTGCTCGGCGATCTGCAGCGCCACCTTTTCCTGCGCCTCGGTGGTCGAGGCGCCGAGATGCGGCGTCGCGATCACCTGCTCGAGGGTGAACAGCGGGTTGTCCTTGGCCGGCTCGACCTGGAAGACGTCGAGCGCGGCGCCGGCGACATGGCCGGACTCGATCGCCGCCTTCAGGTCGTCCTCGACCACCAGGCCGCCGCGGGCGCAGTTGATGATGCGCACGCCCTTCTTCATCTTCGCCAGCGACCTGGCATCGACGAGGTTCTTCGTCGACTCCGTCAGTGGTGCATGCAGCGTGATGAAGTCGGCACGGACGAAGAGGTCTTCCAGCTCGACCTTCTCGATCCCGATCGCCTTCGCCCGGTCCTCGGTCAGGAAGGGATCGAAGGCGATGACCTTCATCTTCAGGCCGAGCGCGCGGTCGGCGACGATCGAGCCGATGTTGCCGCAGCCGACGACGCCGAGCGTCTTCCCCGCCAGCTCGACGCCCATGAAGCGGTTCTTCTCCCACTTGCTTGAACGGGTCGAGCGGTCGGCCGCCGGGATCTCGCGGGCGAGCGCGAACATCAGCGCGATCGCATGCTCGGCCGTGGTGATGGCGTTGCCATAGGGCGTGTTCATCACCACGACGCCCTTCTGGGTCGCGGTCTTGACGTCGACATTGTCGACACCGATGCCGGCGCGGCCGACGACCTTGAGGTTGGTCGCGACGTCCAGCACCTCGCGCGTGACCTTGGTCGCCGAGCGGATGGCGAGGCCGTCATAGTCGCCGATGATGGCGCGGAGCTGTTCCGGCTTGAGGCCGATCTTGACGTCGACCTCGATGCCGCGCGCCTTGAAGATGTCGGCGGCGCGGGGGGAGAGGTCGTCCGAGATGAGTACCTTGGGCATGATCTGATGGCTCCGTTCAGGCCGCCTTGGCGCGGGCATAGGCCCAGTCAAGCCAGGGCATGAGGGCTTCGACATCGGCGACCTCGACGGTGGCGCCGCACCAGATGCGGAGCCCCGGCGGAGAGTCGCGATGGGACGCGATGTCGTAGGCGACGCCCTCTGCCTCGAGCAGGCCCGCGACCTTGCGCGAGATCGCCCTCTGCGCGTCCTCGGCGTGGCCCAAGAACCAGGGATCGACGAAGGCGAGGCAGACCGAGGTCGAGGACCGCGTCGCCGGGTCCTTGGCGAGGAAGCCGATCCAGTCGGTGCGGTCGACCCAGTTGGTCAGCGCCTTCAGGTTCGCCTGCGAGCGGGCGATCAGGCCCTTGAGCCCACCGACCTGCTCGGCCCAGCGCAGCCCGTCGAGGGCATCCTCGACCGCCAGCATCGAGGGCGTGTTGATGGTCTCGCCCTTGAACGGCGCCTCGTCGAACTTGCCGCCCTTGGTCAGCCGGAAGACCTTCGGCAGCGGCCAGGCCGGCACATGGCTTTCCAGGCGCTGGATGGCGCGGGGCGAGAGCGCCAGCATGCCGTGTGCGGCCTCGCCGCCCAGTGCCTTCTGCCAGGACCAGGTGACGACATCGAGCTTCGGCCAGGGCAGGTCCATGGCGAAGGCGGCCGAGGTGGCATCGCAGATGGCGAGACCCTGGCGGTCGTCGGCGATCCAGCCGCCGTCCGGCACCTTCACGCCCGAGGTGGTGCCGTTCCAGGTGAAGACGACGTCGTTCGCCCAGTTCACCTGTGTCAGGTCCGGCAGGACACCGTAGGGCGTCTTCAGCAGGCGCGCGTCCTTCAGCTTCAGGTGCTTGGTGATGTCCGAGGCCCAGCCTTCGCCGAAGCTTTCCCAGGCGAGCACGTCGACGCCACGGGCGCCCAGAAGGCTCCAGAGCGCCATCTCGACCGCGCCGGTGTCGGAGGCCGGCACGATGGCGAGCTTGTAGTCCTTGGGCATGCCGAGGATTGCCCGCGACCGCTCGATCACCTCGACCAGGCGCTCCTTGCCCTCTTTCGAGCGGTGCGAGCGGCCGACCAGGGCAGGGCGAAGCCCTTCCAGTGACCAGCCAGGTCGCTTGGCACAGGGACCGGAGGAGAAATGGGGGGAGTTCGGACGGAGTCCGGGCGTGTTCGTCATCGTCGCTATCCCTTGCAGAATAGTTGCGCTCCGGTGGGGGAGCGTGACCCGGGACGGACGCTAAGGGCGCGGGCCGCGGCCGTCAACCGCCGTCGGGCGCGGCGTCCGGTCGCGGCGTCGTCGAGGTTGCCGCGCGTAGCCAAAACCGCTACTCATCCCGCGCTGCACAAATCCCCACCGGAGTCCTCGTTTCGTGTCCCAGTCCGCCAGCGGATCGGATCTGACCTCCCGCGCGCTCCTGCCCCAGGGGCTGCGCGACGTCCTGCCGCCGGACGGCGACCACGAGACAAGGGTCGTCGAGAGCCTGATGGCGTGCTTTGCCGCCTATGGCTACGAGCGGGTGAAGCCGCCGCTGGTCGAGTTCGAGCAGAGCCTGCTCGGCCAGGTCAGCGCGTCCGTCGCCAACCGCACCTTCCGCATGATGGACCCGATCTCGCAGCGGATGATGGCGCTGCGTCCGGACCTGACCTTGCAGGTGGCGCGGATC
>CAXNIC010000038.1:0-20117 GCA_964201945.1 Alphaproteobacteria bacterium | reverse complement strand
CAGGGCCGGGGTGCGATTGCGCTCAGATCGACCCAAGCGCCCCCCTCAACCCGTCCGCACCGGGATTGGTGACCGCGCGGTCGACCAGGATCTGCTTCGGCGTCACCGCCCGGCCGTAATAGGCCTGGTTGAAGTCGGCCTTGGGCTGGATCACCGAGCCTTCGACCGACACGCCGCCGAACAGTCCCTGTGATTTCGAGAAGGCCAGGATATCGGCCGCGGGCGAGCCGGTGGTCGCCGCCTCAGCGCCGGCGCCGACCGGGCCTGCCGTGACGCTCGCATCCGCGCCCAGCTTGGCCTGAGCCGAGAGCAGCGAGTTCATCCCCTTGTCGGTCATGACGATGAACATGGCTTCCTTGGACTCGACGCCGATCTGGAAGCCGAAAGACGCCCCAGCGAGGCTGACGAAGGACGGCGCCGACCAGCGGCCCTGGGCATCACGGGAAAGCAGTACGCCGAAGCCGCCTTCGCCGCCGATGACGAAGCCGGCCTTGAGCAGCTGCGGGACGATCATGATGCCGCGAGCCTTCTTCAGCTGCGTGCGGGCGGCGCCGAAGTTCGGATCCCTGAGAACGCTCTCGACCGAGAGCTTGGCCTTGTCGACCAGGGCCTGGGGGTCTTCGGCGCGCGCGGGGGAGATCAGGAACAGGGCAGAGAGAAGCACAGATGCGAGGATCTTCATGTCGAGGACTCCTTCTAGAATTCGATTCCCATCTGGGCCTTAACACCTGAGTCGAAGTGGTGTTTCACCGGCACCATCTCCGTGACCATGTCTGCGGCCTCGATCAGCTCCTTCTTGGCATTCCGGCCGGTCACGATCACGTGCTGACCGGGCAAACGTGCCTGCAGGCCGGCGATGACGTCCGTCACGTCCAGGTAATCGTAGCGCAACACGATGTTGAGTTCGTCCAGAAGGACGAGGCCGAGGGCGGGGTCGGCCAGCATCGCTCTGGCCGCCGCCCAGGCTTTGGTCGCGGCGGCGACGTCGCGGGTGCGGTCCTGGGTCTCCCAGGTGAAGCCCTCGCCCATGGTGGCGAAGCGGATCTGGTCGCCGAAGCGCTCCAGCGCGCCCCGCTCGCCGGTCTTCCAGGCTCCCTTGGTGAACTGCACGACGCCGACCTTGAGGCCGTTGCCGAGTGCCCGCAGCACCAGGCCGAAGGCGGCGGTCGACTTGCCCTTGCCCTTGCCGGTGTGGACCATCAAAAGGCCCTTCTCGATCGTCTTGGTGGCGATCTTCTTGTCGCGAAAGGCCTTCCGCTTCGCGGCCTTGGCCGCATGGCGGGCGAGTTCGTCGTCGCTCATGCCGCAGCTTCCCTCGTTCCAGCCAGCGACGCCAGCAGCGCCGGGCGCATGTTGCCGCCGGGTTTCCAGAGGTCGCGCGCCCGCGCCTCCTCGAAGCGGGCGGCAATGTCTTTCAGCGCCGCCGGATTGGCCTCGGCGAGGAAGGCGCGCACGCGCTCGTCGGCGAGATAGGCGTCGAACAGCAGGTCGAACTGGTCGTCCCTGACCTGTCCTGTCGTCGCGGCGAAGGCGAAGAGATAGTCGACGGTGGCGGCGATCTCGAAGGCGCCCTTGTAGCCGTGGCGCATGACGCCGGCGATCCACTTGGGATTGGCCGCCCGTCCGCGGACCACCAGAGCGATCTCCTCGGCCAGGGTGGCGATGCGGGGCGTCTCGGGACGCGAATGGTCGTTGTGGTAGACGACCGGCCGGGCGCCGGAGAGATGGGCGACGGTGACGGCGAGACCGCCTTCGAACTGGTAGTAGTCGTCCGAATCCAGCAGGTCGTGCTCGCGATTGTCCTGGTTGTGGACGACCGCCTCGACCTGTCTCAGGCGGTCAGCCAGCATCGGCTCCGACGCGCCCTCCTTGCCCGCGGCATAGGCAAAGCTGCCCCAGGCGAGGAAGGCCTGGGCGAGATCGGCCGGCGTCCGCCAGCCGCGCTCGTCGATCAGCGCCTGCAAGCCAGCCCCATAGGCGCCCGGCTTGGAACCGAAGACGCGGAAGCCGGCGCGCAGCTCGGCGGTGGCCACATCCAACCCCTGCGAGACCAGCTTGGCGCGGTCGCGGCGGATGGCGGCGGCGAGCGGGTTTTCCTCCTCCGGCTCGTCCAGGCGGCCGACGGCGCGGGCGGCGGAGTCGACCAGGTCGATCAGGCCGGGAAAGGCGTCGCGGAAGAAGCCGGAAACACGGAACGTCACGTCGACCCGCGGCCGGCCGAGGATCGAGGCCGGCATGATCTCGAAGCCGGTGACACGGCGGGATCCGGTATCCCAGGTCGGCCGCACGCCCATCAGCGCCAGCGCCTGGGCGACGTCGTCGCCGCCCGTCCGCATGCACGACGTGCCCCAGGCCGAGAGTGCGATGCGGCGCGGATAGTCGCCATGCTCCTGCGCGTGGCGCTCGACCAGGAGCGACGCCGACTTCCAGCCCAGCGCCCAGGCCGCCGGCGTCGGCACCGCGCGGGTATCGACCGAGTAGAAGTTGCGTCCCGTCGGCAGTACCTCGGGCTTGCCGCGCGTCGGCGCACCGGACGGACCCGGCGCGACGAAGCGGCCGTCGAGACCGGTGAGCAACGCGGCGCGCTCAGCATCACCGGACATCGCGACCGCCGGACGCAGGCGCGTTTCGATTTCGTGCAGGACGGCCGTCGTCCGCGTCCAGGCGGGATCGCAAACGCGACGGCCTGCGACGAGATCGAGCGCCTCGTCTTCCAGGCGATCGACCAGACGGCCGGCACCTTCCTCGGTCAGCGGGTCGACGCCGAGGTTCTGATCTTCCGCCAGCGCGCGGATCAGCGAGGCGTCTTCCGGCCTGGCGCCCCGCGGCACGCGCGCCAGCGCCACCAGCAGCGCATCCAGCCGCGCCCCCCCGGGCGAGCGGCCGAGGATGTGCAACCCGTCGCGGATCTGCAGGTCCTTCAGCCGGCAAAGATGACGGTCGAGCTTGGTCAGCGCCGCCTGGCGGTCGTCCTCGTCGGCGATGCCGCAGTCGCGGTCGAGCCCGGCCTTGCGGCAGCGGTCGAGGATGTCGGCCGAGAGCGGATCGAGCCGGCGGGGATCCAGCGTGGCCGCGTGATAATACTCGTCGATCAAGTGCTCGAGCTCGGCCTGCGGTCCGTAGCTGCCGGCGCGGGTCAGCGGCGGCGTCAAGTGGTCGATGACGACCGCGGCGGCACGGCGCTTCGCCTGCGTGCCCTCGCCCGGATCGTTGACGATGAACGGATAGAGGTTGGGCAGCGGTCCCAGCGCGATCTCCGGCCAGCAGAGCGAGGAGAGCGCCGTCGCCTTGCCCGGCAGCCATTCCAGGTTCCCGTGCTTGCCGAGATGCACGACCGCGTGGATGCCGAACACCTCGCGAAGCCAGAGATGGAAGGCGAGATAGCCGTGCGGCGGCACCAGGTCGGGATCGTGATACGTCGATTCCGGATCGATGTTGTATCCCCGCGCCGGCTGCACGGCGACGACGACGTTGCCCATGACATGGACCGGCAACGCGAAGCCGTCGGCGCGGATGAAGGGATCGGTCGCGGGATCAGCCCAGCGCTCGGCCAGCGCCGCCCGGGTCTCCTCCGCCTGCACGGCGAGCCAGGTGCGGTAGCGCGCCAGCGGCAGCGTCACCGAGGCAACGCGCCCGGCTCGCACATTCGTCGGCCCGGCGAGCAGGCGTGCCATCAGCGCCGCGCCATCGGCCGGCCGGTCCTCGACCCGGTAGCCGGCATCGTCCAGCGCCGCCAGCACCGCGACGGTCGAGGCCGGCGTATCCAGACCGACGCCGTTGCCGATGCGCGCATCGCTGTTCGGATAATTGGCCAGCACGACGGCGACACGCCGCTCCGGTGCCGGCGTCCGGCGCAGTCGTACCCAGGCGGCGGCCAGCGATGCCACGAAGTCGATGCGGTCGGCGACCGGCTGGTAGTCGACGATGTCGGCCTCGGTCAGCGGATCGCGGCGCCGCAGCGTCTTGAAGGAGACGGCACGGGAGAGAAGGCGACCGTCGACCTCCGGCATCGCCACGTTCATGGCAAGGTCGGCCGTACGAAGGCCACGAGCATCGGCCCGCCACGCGGCCTCGGTCGATCCGGAGAAGACGACCTGCAGGACCGGGCAATCGATGCCTTCGAGCACACCCGCCGAGAATGCCGTGGCGTTGAGCACGATGTCCGGCTTTGAGGCGACGACGAGGTCACGCGCTTCCTGGTCTTTCAGCGAAGCCACGAAGATCGCCTGCGTCTCGATGCCGACGCGATCGAGAGCGGCGATCAGCGCGTCGACCGGCGCCAAGGTGCCGGACTGGACCAGCGCCCGGTAGAAGACCAGCGCGGCGACCGGCCGCCCGCTCGTGGCCTGCCGATACACGCCGGCGCGCGGGAACGGCTCCGCCGACGGCGGCGCCTCCCCGCGGCCAATCAGATGCGACGCGGCGGCGAGGAAGCCCGTGGCATTGTCGATGCCGCCCTCGATCAGGTAGCGCCAGAGCCCGGCGGCCGCCGCCGGTTTCACCGTCGACAGCGAGGCCAGGTCCGGGTCGGGCCGGTCGTCGCCGGGAAGCAGCGCCAGCGGGATATCGTTCGCGCGGCAGACCTCGACCAGGCGATCGATACCGTAGGACCAGTAGGAACGGCCGCCGAGCAGGCGGACCACCACGATCCGGGCGCGCGCGATCACCTGCTCGACATAGATGTCGACCGAGAGGTTGTGCTGGAGGCGGGTCAGGTTGGCGAGGCGGAGCGAGGGGCCGTCGGGTCGTCGCCGCTGCGCCGCCGCCAGCGCCGCGATCTCGGTATCCGCCGCCGTCAGCACGACGACATCGCCGGGGCTCTGGCCGAGATCGACCGCCTCCGCCCCGTCGATGCGTCCTGGTTCGGCGACGAGCAGGTGCATCGCTAGTGCCCCATAGTCGGACTCCCTCCCTCGCGCATCGCGCGGGGGAGGGTGGGGCGGGGGCCGAGCGCAGCGAGGTCGTGTCGAACGTCAGCAAGACCCTCGCTGACGCTCGGCCCCCACCCTGCCCTCCCCCGCGCTTCGCACGAGGGAGGGTTCCGAAACGATGTCAGCATCGCAACCATACCTAGCCCCGGATCTCCGCCTCGATGCCGGCACGATCAAGTCCCTTGAGCCCGATGACGACCAGACGGCCATCGCGGGACTCGCCGGACTTCCACGGCCGGTCGAAGTGGCGGACGAGGCGCGGGCCGACCCCCTGGATGACATGGCGGAGCGGTTTTCCAGGCACCTCGACGAAGCCCTTCACTCTGAGCACGTCGAACTTGGCGACCGCCTTCAGGATGCGTGCCTCGAGCGCGGCAGGGTCGGCGGTGGGACCGACGGCGACCGAGAAGCTCTCGAAGTCCTCGTGGTCGTGCTCCTCCTCGGTGTCGTGATGCGAGGGGCGGTTGCCGAGATCGTCTTCGGCGGCGGCGACGAGGCCGAGCAGCGCCGAGGCCGGAAGGTTGCCGTGGCTCGACTCCACGATCTTCACGCCCGGACGCAGGACCGCCGCCACCTCAGCGCGCACGCGGGCGAGCTCGGCCGGCGAGATCAGGTCACTCTTGTTGAGGATGACGAGGTCGGCGCAGGCGAGCTGGTCCTCGTAGACCTCCTCCAGCGGATTCTCGTGATCGAGATTGGGATCGGCGGCGCGCTGCTTCGCCACCGCCTCCGGATCGTCGGCGAAGCGGCCGGCGGCCACGGCGGCGGCGTCGATCACCGCGATGACGCCGTCCACGGTCGAACGTGCCTTCACCTCGGGCCAGTTGAAGGCCTGGACCAGCGGCTTCGGCAGGGCCAGGCCCGAGGTCTCGATGATGATGTGCTCGGGCGGCTCCGGCCGCTCGATCAGCTTCTTCATCGACGGCAGGAAGTCATCGGCGACGGTGCAGCAGATGCAGCCGTTCGCCAGCTCGACGATGTCGTCGTCCTCGCAGCCCTCTATGCCGCAGCCGAGGATCAGCTCGCGGTCGATGCCGAGCTCGCCGAACTCGTTGATGACGAAGGCGAGCTTGCGGCCGCCGGCGGAGCGGATGAGGTTCTGGATCAGGCTGGTCTTGCCGGCGCCGAGGAAGCCGGTGACGACGGTGGCGGGAATGCGGTTCATGTTGATCCTTTGAGAACGAGAGGAAGGCCGGCGACCACCAGCTCGACGCGATCGGCGACGGCAGCGATCTTCTGATGCAACCGGCCGGCGTGATCGCGAAAGGCGCGGGCGAGCGCGTTGTCGGGGACGATGCCCATGCCGACCTCGTTGGAGACCAGCACGACCGGCGCGGCCCGTGCGGCGACGGCAGCGGCAAGGCGATCGCCTTCGCCTGCGATGTCGCGATCGGCGGCCATCAGGTTGGAGAGCCAGAGGGTCAGGCAGTCGACCAGCACCGGCCGCGCCTCGCCCGCGAGCGCGCCGGTGAGATCGAGCGGCGCCTCGCGGGTGAACCATTGCGAGCCGCGGCGGGCACGATGCTCGGCGATGCGCGCGGCCATCTCGGCGTCACCGGCTTCGGACGTGGCGAGATAGACCGCAGGCCCGTCGCCGGCCAAAGCCAACGTCAGAATTTCCGCACGCGCGCTTTTGCCCGAGCGCGCTCCGCCCAGGATCAGCGCCCGCTTGAATGGCGGGAGAGTGGCTGCAGCCGAAAGGGCCGAAGCGGTCGTGGTCACGGCAGGCCCTCCACCCGAGGAGCAAGCACCGTTGCGGGCGGCGTCGCGGAGGTCTCCTGGCTCCGGGGTCTTTGGAGAAGGGCGCCTTCCCAGCCGTTGCCGGCCAGTGGCTCTCGCCCATCTCCTCGCCCGTCACAGTTGCGGGGGCAGCGCCGGGTTTAACCGGACTTCCCTGTCACGACGCCTTGGGGCCGACCGTAGCACGGCCGGCAGGACGGGACTACCGCGGCGGCTGGTTGATGACCACCGCCCGCCAGGCCGGCGGATGCCGGGGCGTACCGGCGAAATGGTCGAGCCGGGTCAGGCTGGTATTGGCGACATCGACGCGAAGCGCCGCCTCCGGATCGAGCCGGAGCGCATGGGCGACGGCGGCCCGGATAGTGCCGCCATGGGTGACGGCGACGATATCCTTGCCGGCATGCTCGACGTTCAGCCGTTCGATGCCGGGAATGACGCGGTGGATCAGGTGCTCGAAGCTCTCGCCACCCGGCGGAACGGCGGCGGCCGGGCCGAGCCAGAAGCGGTGATATCCCGATTCCGGGCTCGCCTTCAGCTCCTCATAGGTGCGGCCCTGCCACTCGCCGAAATGCTGCTCGATGAATTCGGGCACCACCTGCATCTCCGGCAGCTTGTAGCCGGCGGCGCCGATGGCGAGCGCGGTCTCGCGCGTGCGCTTCAGCGGCGAATGCACCCAGACCGCATCCTTCGGCAACAGGCCGGCCCAGCCCTCAAAATGCGAGGCGGCGCTGGTGTCGCAGGAGTGATCGGTCTGGCCGTAGGCCCGGCCCTTGTTGACGGTGACCGGCGCATGCCGGATCCACCACCAGCGGGTCTGAAGGCCGGGATCGAAGGAGGTGCTCATGGGGTGCCGTCAGAGAAGGGTCGACAGGGCGAGAAGGGCGCCGATCTCCGCCATCTGCTCGGCGGCGCCCAGGGTGTCCCCGGTATAGCCGCCGAGCCGCCGGCGCGCCAGGGCCGCGACGCCGAGCGCAGAGACGATCGAGACCGCGGCGGCGAGGATCGCCGGCCCGGGTCCGAGCGCGACCAGGGCCACGGCGAAGCCGAGACCGGCCGACCACAGCGCCGCCTCCGCCGCCGGCTTTCCGGCATCGACCGCGAGGCCGTCGGCTCGGGCCGGCGCATCCTTCCGCATCAGCCAGGGCAGCCAGCCACGAGACAGCGCATGCACGGCGATCAGCGCCGCCGCACCGTCATCGACGAGTGTCGCCAGCGCGGTGGTGCGAAGACCGACGGAGAGGATTAGCGCCAGCGCACCGAAGGTACCGATGCGCGAATCCCGGAAGATCTCCAGCACGCGCTCCCGGCCCTTCCCGGAGAAGAGCCCGTCGGCCGAATCGGCGAGGCCGTCCTCGTGCAGCGCGCCGGTGACGATGATGCCCGCCCCGACCGCGAGCAAGGCCGCGACCAGCGGCGGGATGTCGGCGAACTGAGCCAGCGCCAGGACGGCCGCGGCGATGCCGCCGACCAGCGCTCCCGCCAGCGGAAACCCGCGGGATGCGGCGGCCAGCGCCAGCGGCGTCTCCAGCCGGACCGGCAGCCGCGTCAGGAATGCCAGGGCCGTCGCGAGCTCCAGGCGGAGAGTGGCGATCCAGTCCATGAATGCTTTTCGCTTGGCCGGCGCCGGAAATCCAGCGATGAACTCGCCCCTTAGGCGAGGGGGCGAGACTCATGGACGAACCGACCGTCACTCTGGACGAGATCCGCGGCATCCTCCGCGAGCTTCCGGGACCCGACCTGGAGGCAGCGAGCGCGGTCGCCACGCGCGAGGCGCAGCTGACAAAGCCGCCGGGGGCGCTCGGCCGGCTGGAGGAAATCTCGGCCTGGCTCGCCACATGGCAGGGACGGGCGAAGCCGCGGGTCGACCATCCGCGCGTCGCCGTCTTCGCCGGCAACCACGGCGTCGCCGCGCTCGGCGTCTCCGCCTTCCCGGCTTCGGTGACCGAGCAGATGGTGCAGAACTTCATCGCCGGCGGGGCGGCGATCAACCAGCTCTGCAAGACCTTCGATGCCGATCTCCGCGTCTACGAGATGGCACTCGACGTGCCGACGCACGACTTCACACAAGGTCCGGCGATGGACGAGGGCGAGGCCGGTCACGCCATGTCCTACGGCATGATGGCGGTCGAGCCCGGCCTCGACGTGATCTGCCTCGGTGAGATGGGCATCGCCAACACCACCTCGGCCTCGGCGCTGGCCGCGGCCCTGTTCGGCGGCACCGCCGCCGACTGGGTCGGCCCCGGCACCGGCGTCGCCGGCGACGCGCTGAAGCGCAAGACCGAGGTGATCGCCGCCGGGCTCGATCGGCACAAGGGCGTCACCGATCCGCTCGATATCCTCACCTGTCTCGGGGGATTCGAGCTGGCGGCGATCGCCGGCGCGGTCATCGCCGCGCGGCGTGCCCGCACGCCGGTGGTGCTGGACGGCTTCGCCTGCACGGTCGCGGCCTCGGTGCTCTACCGCATCGACCCGAGGCTGCTCGACCATTGCCTCGTCGCCCATGTCTCGGCCGAGCCCGGGCATCGGAAGCTGCTGGCGGCAATCGGCAAGACAGCGCTCTTCGACTTCGGCATGCGGCTCGGCGAAGCCTCGGGCGCCGCGCTGGCGCTTGGCGTGCTGAAGGCCGCGGCCGCCTGCCATGTCGGCATGGCGACCTTCGCCGAGGCCGGCGTCAGCGGGAAGGCTTAGGCCGCCTTCTTCTCGCCCTGGGTGATGGCGGCCTGGGCGGCGGCGAGGCGGGCGATCGGCACGCGATAGGGCGAGCAGGAGACGTAGTCGAGCCCGACCGTCTCGCAGAAGCCGATCGAGGACGGATCGCCGCCGTGCTCGCCGCAGATGCCGAGCTTAATGTTGCTCCGTACCTTCCGGCCGCGATCGACGGCGATCTGGATCAGCTCGCCAACGCCCTCCTGGTCGAGCGTGACGAACGGGTCGTGCTCGAGGATGCCGCGATCCTGGTAGGTCTTGAGGAACGAGCCGGCGTCGTCGCGGGAAAGGCCATAGGTGGTCTGCGTCAGGTCGTTGGTGCCGAAGGAGAAGAACTCCGCCGACTCCGCGATCTCGGCCGCGCGCAATGCGGCACGAGGCAGCTCGATCATGGTGCCGATGAGATAGGGCACCGCGGCACCGGACTCCTTGGCCACCTCGGCCGCGACGCGGTCGATCAGCGTCTTCAGGATATCCAGCTCCTTCTTGGTCGCGATCAGCGGGATCATCACCTCGGGCGTCACCGTCTCGCCGGTCTCCTTGCCGACGGCGACCACCGCCTCGAAGATGGCGCGCGCCTGCATCTCGTAGATCTCCGGATAGGAGATGCCGAGACGGCAGCCGCGATGACCCAGCATCGGGTTCGACTCCTTCAGCTCCAGCGCCCGCTGGCGCAGCGCCTCGGCCGAGGTGCCGGACGCCTCGGCGACCTCGTCGATCTCGGCCTCGGTGTGGGGCAGGAACTCGTGCAGCGGCGGGTCGAGCAGGCGCACCGTCACCGGCAGGCCCCGCATGATGCGGAACAGCTCGATGAAGTCGTTCCGCTGCATCGGCAGGATCTTCGTCAGCGCCGAGCGGCGGCCTTCCAAAGTCGAGGCCATGATCATCTCGCGGACGGCAACGATGCGGTCGGCATCGAAGAACATGTGCTCGGTGCGGCAGAGACCGATGCCCTCGGCCCCGAACTCGCGGGCTGCCCGCGCATCGGTCGGGGTCTCGGCATTGGCGCGGATCCGAAGGCGGCGAAGATCGTCGGCCCAGACCATCAGCGCGGCGAAGTCGCCGGACAGCTCGGGCTGGATCGTCGGCACTTCGCCCACGAACACTTCGCCGGTGCCGCCGTCGATGGTCAGGATGTCGCCTTCCTTCACCGTCGTGCCGCGGACCACGAGCAGCTTTCGCGCATAGTCGATGCGAAGCTCGCCGGCGCCGGAAACGCAGGGGCGGCCCATGCCGCGGGCGACCACGGCGGCGTGGCTGGTCATGCCGCCACGCGTGGTCAGGATGCCTTCCGCGGCATGCATGCCGTGGATGTCTTCCGGGCTGGTCTCGATCCGGGTCAGCAGCACGCGCTCGCCCTTGCCGGCCCGCGCCTCCGCCTCGTCGGCGGAGAAGACGACCTTGCCCGACGCCGCACCTGGCGAGGCCGGGAGGCCGCGGGCGAGCACGGTCTTCTTCGCCTTGGGATCCAGGGTCGGATGGAGCAGCTGGTCCAGCGAGCTCGGGTTGATGCGAAGGACGGCCTCCTTCTTGTCGATCAGGCCCTCAGCCACCATCTCGACCGCGATCTTGAGCGCCGCCCGCGCCGTGCGCTTGCCCGACCGGGTCTGCAGCATGAACAGCTTGCCGCGCTGGACGGTGAACTCGATGTCCTGCATGTCGCGGTAATGCGCCTCGAGCTGGCCTCGGACGGCGTCCAGCTGCCTGAACACCTCCGGCATCGCCTCTTCCATCGCGGGAAGCGTCGAGAGGTTGGACTGCTTGCCGGCGATGGTCAGCTGCTGGGGCGTGCGGATGCCGGCGACCACGTCCTCGCCCTGGGCATTCACCAGGAACTCGCCGTAGAAGCGGCGCTCGCCGGTCGAGGGATCGCGGGTGAAGGCGACGCCGGTCGCGCAGTCATCGCCCATGTTGCCGAAGACCATGGCCTGGACGTTGACCGCAGTTCCCCAGGATTCCGGGATGTCGTGGAGGCGGCGATAGACGATGGCGCGCTGGTTCATCCAGCTCTTGAACACCGCGCGAATGGCGCCCCAGAGCTGCTCCTTCGGATCCTGCGGGAAGGGCTTCCCGGTCTCTTCCTCGATCTTGGCACGGTAGGCCTTGACCAGCTTCTTCAGATCCTCGGCATCGAGATCGGTATCCAGCGTGACGCCCTTGTCATCCTTGGCCTCGCCCAGGATGTCCTCGAACAGGTGATGCTCGACGCCGAGCACGACATCGCCATACATCGAGATGAAGCGGCGATAGCTGTCATAGGCGAAACGCGGATTGCCGGAGAGCTTGGCCAGGCCCGCGACCGTCTCGTCGTTGAGCCCGAGGTTGAGCACGGTATCCATCATCCCGGGCATCGAAGCGCGGGCGCCGGAGCGGACGGAGACCAGCAGCGGGTTCTTCGGATCGCCGAAGCGGGCGCCGACCGTCGTCTCGATCTTCGCCAGCGCCGTCTCGACCTCGGCCTCGAGCTCGCCGGGATAGGCGCCGGCGTTGGCGGTGTAGTGGGTGCAGACCTCGGTGGTGATGGTGAAGCCCGGCGGCACCGGCAGACCGAGATTGCACATCTCGGCCAGGTTGGCGCCCTTGCCGCCCAGCAGGTTCTTCATCTTCGCGGTGCCTTCGGCGACCCCGCCTCCGAATCCGTAGACCCACTTGCCCATGATCAGCCCTCGATCTTCGAAAAGTCGGCGACCGCGTCCATCGCGACGCGGATCTGGGAGAGAAGACAGAGACGGTTGACGCGGAGACCGGCCTCCTCCGCGTTCACCGTCACCCGGTCGAAGAAGTCGTCGACCGGCTGACGCAGGCCCGCCAGCGCGGCCATGGCGCCGCCGAAATCCTCATCCGCCAGCAGCGGATCGGCCTTGGCGGCGACATCCAGGATCGCCTGATGCAGCTTCGCTTCTTCCGGCATGGCGAAGACCTTGGGATCGGCCAGGCGGTCATAGCGCTTGCCGTCCTTCTTCTCCTCGATACGGAGGATGTTGGCGGCACGGCGATAGGCGACCAGAAGATTGGCGCCGTCATCGGAAGCAAGGAAGCTCTTCAGCGCCTCGCCGCGAGCGATCAGGCGGACGAGGTCGTCCTCGCCGCCGGGCACGCCGAAGACCGCGGACACGACGTCGTGCTTCAACCCCTGGTCGCGGAGATGGACCTTCAGCCGATCGGCGAGGAAATCGAGGAGCGCGCGGGCGACACCGTCGGCCTTGGCGCGGTCGAAGCCGGCATAGAGAGCGTGCGCTCGTTCGAACAGCTCGAGCAGGCCGATGCGCAGCTTGTTCTCGATGACGAGCCGGATCGCCCCCAGCGCGGCGCGGCGAAGCGCGAAGGGATCCTTGGAACCGGTCGGCTTCTCATCGATGGCGAAGAATCCCGCCAGCGTGTCGATCTTCTCGGCAAGCGCCACGGCGACCGAAACCGGCGCGGTCGGACAGCGGTCGTCCGGCCCCTTCGGCGCGTAATGCTCGGCGATGGCATCGGCCACCATGTCCGGCTCTCCGTCGTGGCGGGCGTAGTAACGGCCCATCACGCCCTGAAGCTCCGGGAACTCGCCGACCATGCCGGTGGTGAGGTCGGCCTTGGCCAGCCGCCCGGCCCGCTCGGCCAGGGCGGCGTCGCCGTTCGGAATTTTCGTCGCGAGCCAGCGGGCAAGGCCGGCCACGCGCTCGGCCTTCTCGGCCACCGAGCCGAGGCGCTGATAGAAGAGGACTTTCGCGAGATCGGGGATCCGCTCGGCGAGCGTCTTCTTGCGATCCTGATCCCAGAAGAAGCGCGCGTCCGAGAGGCGCGCCCGCAGCACGCGCTCGTTGCCGGCGACGACTTGGGCGCCGCCGTCGGCGTTCTCCATGTTGGCAACGACGACGAAGCGGGGCGCCAGGCTGTCGTCGAGACGGAGGCAGGCGAAGTACTTCAGATGCGCCCGCATCGAGGTGGTCAGCACCTCGGCCGGCAAGTCCATGAAGGCGTCGTCGATCTTGCCCAGCAGCGGCACCGGCCACTCGACCAGGCCGGTCACCTCGTCGAGCAGGCCCTCGTCGACCTTCAGCTGCATGCCGCCCTCTCCGGCACGCTGGCCGGCGATGCGGGCGATGTAGGCGCGCCGCTCCACCGCATCGACCATTACATAGGCGGCGTCGAGCTTGTCGGCGTAGTCGGAGAACGAGGTGACGGCAAAGGATGCCGGCGCCAGGAAGCGATGGCCGACGGTCTCGTCGGTAAAGGCGAGTTCGCCGCCGCCGAGATCGATCCTGCCGTCGACCTTCTTGCCGTCGAAGACGCAGAGGATGGCGTGCAGCGGCCTGACCCAGCGCTGCGTGTATGTGGCCCAGCGCATCGACTTCGGCCATTCGAAGGCCTTGATCAGCGCCGGCACGATCTCGGCGATGACCTCGGTGGTGGCGCGGCCGGGCTGGCGCTGGACGGCGAAGTAGAAGACGCCCTTGCCGCTGTCGCGCTGCTCGGCCTGATCAAGGCTGGAGAGGCCCGCGGCCTTGAGGAAGCCGTCGATGGCGCCCTGGGGCGAGCCGACCTTCGGGCCTTTCCGCTCGACCGTCCGGTCGGGCTGGGCCTGGGGCAGATCAGTCACCACCGCCGTCAGCCGGCGCGGGCCGGCATATGTCGCGACCGCGTCCTTCGCCAGCGTGAAGCCGGAATCGGCCAGCATCGCCGTAAGCCGCTCCTTCAATTGCTCGGCGGCACGGCGCTGCATGCGCGCCGGGATCTCTTCCGAGCGCAGTTCCAGGAGAAGCTCAGCCACGGGATTCAGCCACCCAGGCCTCGCAGCAGGCCTTCGCCAGCGTGCGCACACGGCCGATATAGGCTTGGCGCTCGGTCACGCTGATGACGCCGCGCGCATCCAGCAGGTTGAAGGTATGGCCGGCCTTCAGCACCTGGTCATAGGCCGGCAGCGCCAGGCCGCGCTGCAGCAGGCGCCCGCACTCCGTCTCCGCATCGGCGAAGCGGACCAGCAGGCGGTCGGTATCGGCCAGCTCGAAGTTGAAGGCGGAGAACTCGCGCTCGGCCCGATGATAGATGTCGCGATAGGTCTTGCCGCCCTTGTCCTTGGGCACGCCGTCCCAGTCGAGGTCGAAGATGCTCTCGACGCCCTGGATGTACATGGCGAGGCGCTCGAGGCCGTAGGTCAGTTCGGCCGGCACCGGGTCGCACTCGATGCCGCCGACCTGCTGGAAGTAGGTGAACTGGCTCACCTCCATGCCGTCGAGCCAGACCTCCCAACCGAGGCCCCAGGCGCCCAGCGTCGGGTTTTCCCAGTCGTCCTCGACGAAGCGGATGTCGTGCGCCAACGGATCGACGCCGAGTTTCTTCAGACTGCCCAGGTATCGCTCCTGGATGTCAGCCGGCGACGGCTTCATGATCACCTGGAACTGGTAGTAGTGCTGCAGCCGGTTGGGGTTCTCGCCGTAGCGCCCGTCCGTCGGCCGGCGCGAGGGCTGCACGTAAGCGGCATTCCACACGCGATCCGGCCCGAGCGAGCGCAGCGTCGTCGCCGGATGAGAGGTGCCGGCCCCCATCTCCATGTCGTAGGGCTGCAGGATCACGCAGCCCTGCTCGGCCCAATAGGCCTGGAGCGTCAGGATCAGGGATTGGAAGCTGGTCGGGCGAGAGATCGCCATCGGCCGATCCGGGGTTTTTTGCGGTGCAGCGACATACCGCGCGCGCCCGGCCGGGGTCAAGGCGACATGCGGTGATCAGCGGTTGCCGCGGATAAGGCCGCCCCCTACCCTGGCCGGAAGCTATCTCTTTGAACCCCTTCGGGAATCACCCATGACCGAACTCGAAAAATTCCATCAGAAGTTCAAGATCCCGGCCTATACGATCCGGAAGTTCCAGCATTGGACATGGTCGCTGAGGCCGCTGGCCGCGACGCTGGGCGCCGGCGTCCTCTCCGCCAACCGCTACGAGCCGAATTTTTCAGGCATGAGCGCCGAGGAATGCGCCGAACTCGCGGCCGTGGTGAAGGAGATCGAGGGACGGCTGAAGACCGCCTTCGCCTACGACAAGATCAACTACCTGATGCTGATGATGAACGACCCGCATGTGCACATGCACGTCATCCCCCGCTATGCCGCGTCCCGGGACTTCGCCGGCACGGCCTGGACCGACGAGTCGTGGCCGAAGCCGCCCAATGCAACGGTCGGCCCGACGCTGACCGACGACCAGGCGAAGGCGATGATTGCGCGGATTCTCGGATAGGGATGCGGGATCGTTGGCGAGGGGACCACGCGCCTGATAGAGAGCCGCGGCGAACAGGGAGTTGCAGCGACGATGATTGTCTTGGGCGTCAAATACTATCAGCACGATACCGGCGCCTCGATCGCCTTCGAACGGAACGGTTCGCTGGTCGTCCACGCCATCACCGAGGCACGGCTCAACCGCTACAAGAGCAGCCACCGCTTTCCCTTCCTGTCGATCGACTATTGCCTGAAAGCAGCCGGGCTCGACTCGCTGAACCAAGTCGACGTGCTGGCGCTCGAAACCTTCACCCACAACTGGCCCGGCCGACTGACCTCCCAGATCCCCCTCAGCAAGACCGAGAACCGCCCCTTCGATGCTCTGGAGGGTCGGGTCTACGACGGCAACTATGTGACCAGCATTCTCGCTGAACAGAGCTGCCTTCTAAAGCACCGCAAGTGGATGCCCGTTCCCCACGTCCATGCGCATGCGGCGTCCGCCTACTACGTGTCGCCTTTCGAAAAATCGGCCATTCTGGTCTTCGATGCGGCGACCAACATCTTCGCCGGAGAGGCTCAGTCGATCAGGCACATCGACGGGTACGGCTATGATGGTCCGCTGGTCCACAACGGCGATATCGTCACTCCGCACTTCGACCATGCGACGTTCTACAGCGGCGACTGGCTGTTCAATCTCGCCACCCGCAAGATGGGGTTCTCCAAGTTTGGCGCCGGGAAGACCATGGCACTGGCCGCCTACCGAGGCCGCTTCCCTAAACGGGACGTCCTCGCAATCTCCAAGAATCGCTATTTCGACTTCCTGATCACCCATCAGCACGGGATCAAGAACCTCGGCGACATCAAGCCCTTCGAGACGAGCGCGGCATCCGGAGGCGTCGACGCACTCATCTCGGAGGACTGGGTCAACCTGGCGCGAGAGGTTCAGGACGCGCTCGAGGAGGACATGTTGCACCTTGCCGCCATCGCCCGGCGGAAGGCGGGATCGGACAATCTCTGCCTTGCTGGAGGCGTCGCGCTGTCCTGTGTCGGCAACCGGCGCATCTTCGACGAGAACCCGGGCATCCGAATGTTCATCCAGCCGGCCGCCTCGGACGAAGGCATCGCCTTCGGCTGTGCGCTTGCGGGCTATCACGCAAACGGCGGGACCAAGCGGCAGGTCATGGATACCGCCTATCTCGGCGTTCCCAATGATCGAAGCCAGCTCGCAGGGAAGCTTGATCGCTGGGGCCTCAAACATCGGCCGGCGGACGCTCAGGAGGTCGCCCGGCTCATCGCCGACGGCAGCATCATCGGGCGCTGCTTCGGCGCCTCGGAGTACGGGCCGCGCGCGCTCGGCAATCGCAGCATCCTCGCCGACCCGCGTCGCGCCGACTATGTCCGGAAGCTCAATGCGGAGATCAAGCACCGCGAGAGCTTCCGGCCCTTCGCGCCCTCCGTGCTGTGGGAGAAGACCCAGCTCTATTTCGACATGCCGGTCGAGGGGCCGTTCATGATCATGGCGGCGCAGGTCCGCCCGGAGATGCGGGACCGGCTTCCGGCCGTCACCCATGTCGACGGATCGAGCCGGCCGCAGACGGTGCGTCGCGAGCAGAACCCGGCCTACTACGACCTGATCAAGGCCTTCGGCGATCAGACCGGCATCTACGTGCTGGTCAACACGTCCTTCAACAACGACGGCGAGCCGATCGTCGAGACCTACGAGGACGCCGTCATCTCGCTTTGCCTCACCGGCCTCGACTATCTCTACGTCGACGGCGTGCTGGTCGAGCCGCCGGCCGACCGTGCCGGTCTCGCCAGGCGCCTTTCGGCCGAGCGGGCAGATGCGATCGAACGTTCCTATCAGCAGTTGACCGAACGTCACTGCGACATGAACGCGTGGCGTCAGCTCGAGGCGCAGTTCCGTACCGACGGCATCGCGCTGACCTAGCCCGGATACGGGCACCCGTCGCGGCCGCAGGCGCGGGCGGCTCTCGGCGAGAGGTAGGTCTCGCAGGTCGGGCACTTGACCATGTCCTCGCCGGTCGGCGCCTTGGCGCGCTGGCGGGCGAGGATCGCGGCCTCATCGCGCATGACCCGCTGGACCCGCTGCCACCAGCGATATCCGAACCAGACCGCGGCGATGACGCCGGCCAGAAGCAGAAGCTTGCCGAGGCTGAAGCCGAACATCAGTCCGCCGCCTCGGCGTGGCGGAGGATCGGACGGGTCGACTCGGAGATCCACTTGGCCGTCTCGGCATCGACCAGCGGCGTCAGCGTCTCCTTCACCCGCTGGTGATAGGCGTTGAGCCAGTCGAGCTCGGGCCGGGTGAGCAGCGACGGCTCGACCAGCGCGAGGTCGATCGGCGCGCAGGTCAGCGTCTCGAACCCGAGCATCGGCCGCTCGGCGCCGGGCAGGTCGACCGGCACCACTGTGATCAGGTTCTCGACCCGTATGCCGTAGCCGTCGGTCTTGTAATAGCCGGGCTCGTTGGAGACGATCATCCCCGGCCTGAGCGCCTGGGTGTTCGGCACCTTGGAGATCCGCTGCGGCCCTTCGTGAACCGAGAGATAGCTGCCGACGCCGTGGCCGGTGCCGTGGTCGTAGTCGAGCCCGGCCTGCCAGAGCGGCAGCCGCGCCAGCGCATCCAGCTGGCTTCCGGTCGTCCCCAGCGGGAAGCAGGCGAGCGCCAAGGCGATATGGCCCTTCAGCACGCGGGTGAAGCGGTCGCGCTCCTCCGCCGTCGGTGTGCCGCCGATGGCGATCGTGCGGGTGATGTCGGTGGTGCCGTCGAGATACTGGGCGCCCGAGTCGATCAAATAGAGCTCGCCCGGCTTGATCGGCCGGTCGGTATCCGGCGTCGCCTTGTAATGGACGATGGCGCCGTTCGGCCCGGCGCCCGAGATCGAGTCGAAGCTGAGGTCGCGATAGCGCTCGTTCCCCTTGCGGAAATCCTCGAGCCGGTCGGAGGCCGCGATCTCGGTCAGGCCGCCCTTGGCCGCCGTCGTCGAGAGCCAGGCCAGGAACTTCGATACCGCCGCGCCGTCGCGCACATGGGCGACCTTGGTGCCGGCGATCTCGACCGGGTTCTTACAGGCCTTGGCGAGCTGGCAGGGATCGGATCCCCGGATCACCTGCGCCTTCGCCGTTTCCAGGCGCTGGAGGACCCAGGCGGGAGCCGAACGCGGATCGGCGACGACGCGCTTTCCCGCCAGCTCGTCGAGGCCGGCGCCGAGCTCCGCCGGCGCGCGGACCCGCACGTGATTGCCGAGCTGCGTTCGCGCCGCCGGCGTGATCTTGCGGCGGTCCATGTAGAGGTCGACATCGCCATCGCGCTTCAGCACCGCGAATCCGAGCGGCAGCGGCGTCCGCGAGACATCGCGGCCGCGGAGGTTGAGGAGCCAGGCCAGCGAATCCGGCTGGGTGATCACCACCGCCTCGGCCCCGACCTCGCCGACCGCCTCGCCCATGCGCCGGCGCTTCTCTTCCGCTGTCTCGCCGGCAAAAGCGAGATCGTGAGGGATCACCGGCGCCAGCGGCGCCGGCGGCTGATCGGTCCAGGCGGCATCGACCAGGTTGGCCTCGACCGGAACCAGCGCCGCGCCGGCGCGGGCGCAGGCTCCGGCGATCCGGGTGACTTCCTCGACCGTGTGGAGCCAGGGGTCGTATCCCAGCTGCTCGCCGGGCTTCAGCACCTCGGCCAGCCAGGCGTCCACCGGCTGCTCGCTGGAGTGGCGATACTCGAAGGTGTTGCCGTCGACCTGCTGGCGGACCTGGATGGTGTAGCGGCCGTCGACGAAGATGGCGGCGCGGTCGGCGAGCACGCACGCCAAGCCGGCCGAGCCGGTGAAGCCGGTGGCCCAGGCCAGCCGCATCGCCCGCGGCGGCACATATTCTCCCTGGTGCTCGTCGGCGCGCGGGATCAGGAACCCGACCAGCCGGCGCTTGGCGAGTTCGGCCCGAAGTGCGGCGATGCGCGGGCTGCGGTCGGCCTTGGCGGCCGGATCGGCCTCCGGCATCGTCGCCCGGAGCGCCCTGAGCTGCGCGTCCAGCGCCGGGCTCGGGTCCGGAGCAACCAGCTTCGTCCAATCGGCATCGTCGCTCGGAACGGCGCCGGCATTCACCCCCTCGATCAAGGCGCGGACCTCGGCAACGCCGAGAGAGCTGCCGGACTTGCCCAAAAGCCGGGCAAGGGCCTCATCGCCCTGAAAAGCGGCACGACACTCGGACATGGGATGCTCGCTGAAGACTTCTCGCGGCGGATATTAGCCGCGGGCCTCCCCCAAGTCGCGTCATGTCTCGGAGCCGTGCTGCAATTGCACCGGAGTTGCCACGGCTTTGCCATAAAGCGACCAAGGGCATGCGGTTACCGCATTGCTGCGTTGCAATATGACCGCTCGTCCGCATAGGTCGCCGGACCTATTTTCTGAGGGCGCAGAAGACCGCGCATCGAGACATCCCCAAAGAAGAAAGGTACCGAACCATGGCCCTTGAAATGATTTACGAAACCGAGGTGCTTGGTCGGTCCGTCAGCGCTGCAAATCGCCGGACCGAC
>CAXNIC010000037.1:0-20251 GCA_964201945.1 Alphaproteobacteria bacterium | reverse complement strand
TGCTTGACCAACCCACGGAAGACTGACATCACCATCAACATCCAACGGCGCTGCAAGCGCCCGCGCCACACTGGTCGCGATCGATCGGAACAGGTGGTCGCGATCCGTCGGAATCGGTGGTCGCAATCGTCGGAATGCGCAGCGGGCGTTGGATAACAGCTGGGTGGGGCTGTCGCTGTGGGCGAGGCGGGCCGCGAACCATTCGTCGGTCAGGTTCAATTGCTCGACCGCCTCGGCCAGGATCTCGTGGGCCCGGGCGAGCCTGAGGTAGCTGTCGCGGAGGTCGGAGGTGGCTGCCTGCCGGGCGATCCGACGGCAGGCCTCGGCTCGCTTCCGGCAACGCGTCGCCTCGTTTGGGGCGGTCGACATGACAAACAAACTCAGAAACGGAGCAAATGTTCCTCGCTCCGGACGATCTTTCTTAGCGCCTTTAGCGCGTCGCGAGGGGTGCGCCCTAATTCGAGTCCTCTAGCCAGCACCGAATCCCTGACGCAATCTCAGGTGGCTGCCTGCCGACGAAGACGTCCGGCGGCACCGGGGGGATCATGGCTGGATCAGGGTCCGAGCCGTCGCTGTCCGATCTCGTCAAGTCGATCAACGACACCGCGCAGACCGCGCGGAACGTATTGACCGCCATGCTGGTGGTCGCGGTGTCGCTGACCGCGACCGTGATCGCCACCACTGACTTGGCGCTGCTCAGAGATTCAGCAGACGTGCTCCCCAGCCTCGGGGTCCGCTTGCCGGTGACGGTGATGTATGCGCTGGCGCCGCCAGTGTTCGTGTTCCTGCACGTCAACGCGCTGCTGCAACTGCACCTCCTCGCCGGGCGCCTCGCTGTTTTCGAGGACGAATTGAAGGCTCTGACGGTTGAGACCGACCGGCGGCGCTGGCGGCAGCTTCTACACGGCTTCGCTTTCGTTCAGCTCCATGCAGGCGCGGAGTCGAGAGCCGCTACGAGTGGGTCGGAAGCCCTGCCAGCGCGCTTCGTCAGCGACCTTGGCCGCATGCTGCTGCGGTTCGTGGTCATGGTCTCGATATACGGCGTGCCGATCTTGCTGCTGCTGGCCGCCCAGATAAGTTTCATGCGCTATCAGAGCTGGGAGGTAACGGGTGTCCAGATCGCGGGCTTGGTCGTCGATGTTGTCCTGATCCTGTGGTTCCGGCTTAGTCTCCGATTGCAATCCCGCGGGCTCGGACGATGGCGCCATCTCGCGACTGCAGGCGACGTCTTCCTGGTGCTCATCGTTCTGTTGATCGCCTCACATGCGGTTCCGCCCAGTCCGGATTTGCGAGACTTGGAGGTCCGGTGGCGTGCCGAAGACGGCAAAGCAATCGGCGCGTGGGGTGACATCGTCTTTCCGGTCGCCAGCTACGACGCTAATTTTTTCGACCGTGTCACTTGCGGCGTGGCCGGTGTCGCCTGTCGTTACCTGCGTCTTGCCCGGCGGACGCTAATCAACGAAGACGCCAAGCCTGGCCTGCTCGGCGACCTCGGCCTCGAGGCCGAAATGCTCAGAAAGGTCAAAGCCGACATCATCACGTTGTCTCTGCGGGAACGTAGCCTGCGTTTCGCGGACCTTCTGGACAGCCGGTTCTTTGCAGTCGATCTCACCGGGGCCGACCTCCGTGGGGCCAACTTAGTGAATGCTCGCCTCCAAGGAGCGAATCTCTTCCAGGCCCAGCTTCAAGGGGCCAACCTTACGGACGCACAGCTCCCGGGAGCCGAACTCCGCCGGGCTCTGCTTCAGGGCGCAACTCTGAAAAATGCCCAGCTTCAGGGCGCGAACTTCAGCGAGGCCCGACTTCAGGGCGCGATCCTTTTCCAGGCCGGGCTACAGGGCGCGAACTTCGCGAATGCCCGCCTTCAAGGAGCGAATTTCCATCAGGCCGACCTCCAAGTCGCCAACTTCTTTCAGGCACAGCTCCAGGGCGCAAGTCTCGCCGACACTCAGCTCCAGGGCGCAGTGCTGCAACGGGCCTTGCTTCGGGGTGCAGACCTCAGCAATGCCCGGATTCACAGCGCAACAGGGGGGGAGCTTGAATGCTCCTTGTTGCGGACGGCCAACGTCTCATTCGGTCCCTGGAACGATGCCGATGCCGAAATTGCCTTTGCTGAAGTAGCCATGAGCGAGTCATCGACGCCTGCGCAGGTGCGGCAGAGGGTGTCGCTGCATCTCAAACGCGCCCAGGCCAAGGTCTATGTGCCGACGACTTGCACGGACGGCTCACACCTTCAGAACGCACGCGACCCCTCATCTGAGTCTCATGTGCAATACCTGCGTTCGCTCGCATGCCAGGATACGGATGTGGTCCGAGGGATGCTGTCTGCGACGCTTCCCTTCCGACTGCGACAAGGGATATTTTCAGATCGCAACTTGGTAGCCTACCTATCGGCGCTGTCGGACTCCGGCGGCCCTGACTGTCCTGGACCAGCCAAACTCCCCAGCGGAACGCGCGACATGATGATCAAACACCTGATGGCGCTGCAGGTCCGGACCGAGAAGATGTACTTCAACGGTCGATAGGCTTCGGAGCAAGGCCTGCCCACATCGGCCAACAATGGTCGACAGGGGCTGCGACGTGCCGAGAGTGTTCCTCATGCTGTTCGGCGAAGCGCCACCAGGAGGCCGAGGCTGGCAGAGGCGAGGCCGAGGAGCTGGATCGTGGTCGGCAGCTCGCCGAGGAGCGGGATGCCGAAGACGATGGTGAGGCCGGGCACCAGCGCCGGGAACAGCACGGCGCGGCCGGCGCCGAGATACTCGACCGCGCGGCTGTAGGCGATCATGGCGAGCGCGCCGCTCACCGCGCCCTGGATCAGGGCCTGGATCGCGATCTCGCCCGGCGGCAGCGTGAGGGCATGGCCGGGTGGCGAGATCAGCAGATAAGTCGGCACGGCGACGACCAGCCCGATCAGGGTCACCGCCGCGGTCGCGGCCACCGCGTCCACGCGCCATTGCCTGAGCAGGATGGTGTAGCCGGCCCACATCAAGCCGGAGGCGATGAAGAAGAGGTCGCCGACCCACACATGCTCGCCGTCGGCGCCCAACCCCTCGCCGCCCACCAGCAGCAGGCCGAGCAGGATGCCGGCGGTGCCGATCGCATGGGTGAGCCCGTAGCGCTCGCCCAGCAGCACCAGCGCCATCGCCATGCTGAAGAGGGTGACCGACATCGGCGCCAGCACCGCGCCATGGGCGAGCGGCGCGAACAGGTATCCGGCCGTCTGCACATAGGTGAACAGCGGCCCGGCCATCAGCGTGAGGAGGAGGCCGCGGCGCCAGCCGATACCGGCGAGCCCGGCGCGGCTGCCCCGATGAAGCAGCATTGGCAGGAAGACCAGCGCGGCGCCGAGGAAGCGCAGCAGGGTGATGTCCTCAGGCCGGAATCCCGCGAGCACGCCGCCGCGGGAGAAGACGAAGCAGAGCGCCGCGCCGACGGCGGTCGTCACGCCGAAGGCGATGCCGCGCCGAATCCGCCCGGCCTCGTCGCCGGTGCTCGTTTGCAGGGAAGACAAGCCTGTGGTCAGTCGAAGGCCGGGACCGAATCGGCGAGGCCGTCGAACAGGGCCCGCATGCGGCGCTGCCAGCCGGCGACCGGGTCGTCGTCGGCGAGCAGCTTGAACGGGCTGGTGCAGCGCGCCCATTGGAAGGCGCCGAAGACGGCGTAGTCGGCATAGGTCGCCGACTCGCCGCCGAGGAAGGGCGAGCCCGCAAGCACCACGCGCATCGGCTCCAGGCTCTGGCGGAACGGGGCCAGGCGCTGGTCGCGGTCGGCCTGCGCGGCTTCGAGGGTCATGCCGAAGCGCTTCTCGCGGCTCTCGCGGAAGTATCCCCGGTCCTTCTCGTCGAGCACCTCAGCCACGTCGGCGATGATCATGCGCCCGATCTGCGGCTGCATGATGCGGTCGGTCCAGGCGGCGATGAAGCGCACCGGCGCCGCCTCGCCGCCGAACAGCGACGGCCGGTCGGGATAGGTTGCCTCCAGATATCGGGCGATCTCCCAGGAATCATGGACGGTGCGGCCGCCGTCGACGATCACCGGCACCAGCCCTTGGCCGGAGAAGGCGATCGCCTCCTTCTCGGTGAAGCGCCAGGGCCTGGCGTCGACGTCGAGGCCCTTGTGCGCCAGCGCCATGCGGATGCGCCAGCAATACGGGCTGAAGCGCCGCGCCGGATCGGCGCCGGCGAGATCGTGGAGGACGATGGTCATGCCGCCTTCACCGCCAGCGGTGCTTCGCCCTGGATCTGGGTCCGGAGCATGATGCGCCGCGTCTTCGGATCGAAGGCGTCGCGGCGATGGATGACCGAGCGGTTGTCCCAGACCAGCACGTCGCCTTGGCGCCACTTATGCGCATAGGCGAGCGCTGGATCGGTGCAGTGATCCCAGAGCCGGTCGAGCAGGCGCTCGCTCTCCTCCAGCGAAAGCCCGTCGATGTAGCCGTTCTTCCGCCGGCCGAGATAGAGCGCGGGCACGCCGGTCTCGGGATGGAGGCGCACGATCGGGTGCAGCGCACCCGGTGCGTCGCGCGGATCGACGATCTCCTTCGATCCGCGCCGCAGCTCGCCGACGCTGGTGTAGGAGGAATCGTGCTTTGCCTTGGCGCCGGCGACGGCGCGCTTCAGGTCGTCGGGCAGGCTCGCATAGGCCTTGATCATGCTGGCGAAGCAGGTGTCGCCGCCGGACGGCGGGACCTCGACGGCATAGAGCACGCTCGCCATCGGCGGGGCCGGGATATAGGACATGTCGGTGTGCCACTCGGCCTCGCCGTATCCGAGGCCCCCGATCGCCTTGCCGTCGACGACGACGTTGGAGATCACCCAGATCTCCGGCCGCCGGGCGCCGCCGTCGCCATAGCTGCGCTCGGCCGAGGCCGGCGGCATCTCGAGCTCGCCGAAGCCCTGGCTGAAGCGCACCAGCGCCGGCTCGTCCATCTTCTGCCCGCGCAGCAGCAGCAGCCCGCTTCCGGCCCAGGCCTTCCGCATCTTAGCGAAGCTGTCGGCATCGACCGGCTTCGAGGCGTCGATGCCCCTGACTTCGACGCCGAGTGCGGCGTCGAGCGGCACGATCTCCATCTGGTCTCCTCCGGCGAACGTTCGGACGCGATCCTAGCGCGGCCAGGGCCAGCGGAGAATGCCGAGCGCGATCAGGAGGCCGATCATGGCGGAGGCGAGGCCGAGAAGCTGAACCAGGGTCGGCCACTCGCCCAGGATCGGAATGCCGAAGACGATGGCGAGCCCCGGCACCAGCGCCGGGAAGAGGACGGCGCGGCCGGCGCCGAGCAGGATGACGATCCAGTTGTAGGCGATGGTCGAGAGCGTGCCGCTCAACAGGCCCTGGGTCAGCCCCTGCAGGAAGATGTCGTGCTTCGGCAGCGAGAGCAGGTGGGGCACCGAGAAGAACACCGGATAGATCACCAGCATGGCGACCAGCGAGATGACGCTGACGACCGCGATCCCGGCCACCGGCTCCAGCCGCCAGTAGCGGAACAGGATCGTGTAGCTGGCCCAGAGCAGGCCAGAAGTGATGAACATCAGGTCGCCGATCCACACGCCGGCGCCGCCGGACATCAGGCCCTCGCCGCCGATCAGGCCGAGGCCGGCCAGGATCGCCGCGGTGCCGATGATGTGGGTCCGGCCCTGCCGCTCTTTCAGCACCACGACGGCCAGGATCGAGCAGAAGACGGTCACCGACATCGGCACCAGCACCGCGCCATGGGCGAGCGGGGCGAAGGCGAAGCCGCCGACCTGCAGGAAGGCCGCCGTCGGTCCGGCGGTGAGCGCCAGGATCAGGCCGCGCCCCCAGCCGATGCCGGCGAGATTGCCGATGCCGCGCCAAAGCACGAAGGGAAGGAAGATCAGGCCGGCGACGGCGAAGCGGAGCAGCGTGATGTCCTCGGGATGGACACCATGAAGGATGCCGCCGCGCGCGACCGAGAAGGACGACGCCGCGCCGAAGGCCATGGCGATGCCGACGGCGATGCCGAGACGCACGCGCTTGCGGGCAGCGGCCTCGGTCTCTCCCGCATGTCCCCCCGACTGGTCCATCAGGTGCGTCGCCTGGGGGCCGGGTCGGGATCGAGGGCGGCGAGCGCGGTGCGCGCCATGCCCTCGATCAGGGGCCGGCTCGGATTGACCCGCGCGATGACGCGAAGCCCGAGGATGACGCCGAGCAGCATGCGGGCGAGATCGATCGCGCTCTGCCGGGACGCGATCGAGCCGTCGGCCTGGCCGGCGGTGACCTGGCGCCGGAAGAAGGCCTCGATCTCGCCGAGGTATCCGGCGATGGAGTCGCCGAGTTCAGGATCGTTGGAACGCTCGAGGGCGACGTTGAGGAGGAAGCAGCCGCGGCGCTCGGGATCGCCGAGCGCGCGCTTGACCACCTCGGCGAAGAAGGCGCGGACGGCGGCGGCTGGCGCCATCGATCCTTCCAGGCGGGCGATGCGTTCGCGCATGGTCTGGTCGAGGTAGCGCTCGATCGACTGGATGAAGAGACCGTGCTTGTCGCCGAAGGCGTTGTAGAGGCTGGGACCGCTGATCCCCATGCGCTCGCTCAGGTCGCGGATCGAGGTCGCGCCGAATCCTTCCGCCCAGAAGCAGTCGATCGCCGCGTCCAGCACGGCGGCATTTTCGAACTCGCGCGGCCTCGCCATGCGGCAAGCCTAACGGGATTTTAGATCGCGCGATCTAAAATTATCGCGAGGGACTTCGAGAAGACGGCGGGGAACCGGTTGGCGGCCGGCGCCGTTCGATTCCCAGCAACCCGGAGGTCACGCCGATGACACAGCGAAAACTTCGCCCGGAAGTCCGCGAGACCGGGACGGGCGGGCACTCCACCGGCAAGCCGGCGCCCGCCCAGATTCCGCCCGATCCCCAGGATCTCGGCCGGCCGATGACCGACGACGAGAAGATCGACGAGGCGCTTTTGGAAAGCATGGACGCCAGCGACCCGCCGTCGATCGGCGCCCCCAGCCGCGTCGGCAGCCCCAAGGGCCGGAAGTCGCCGCCGCCGAAGCCCGACCAGAGCTGACGGCGGACAACGCCCCGCCTATAGTCCGTTCGCCGCCCGGATCCCCGGGCGGCACGTTCTCGGGGCGGGGTGAAAGTCCCCACCGGCGGTAAACGGGCGAGCGATCGTCCGAAGCCCGCGAGCGCCACGGTGCCGAAGACGACACCTTGGGACAGCAGATTCGGTGCAACTCCGAAGCCGACGGTCACAGTCCGGATGAAAGAGAACGGGTCGCCCGGTCGAGGCTTGCCTCCGCCGGGCATATGCCCGTGCGCCCTGATTCAACCGCTTCGCTGAAAGGAAGCCCGATGAATCAGCGCCACCCAAACACCAGAACCGCCGTAGCCGAAGGCCGCATCGCCTTCATCCAGTCCTGCTGGCACAAGGACATCGTCGACCAGTGCCGTCTCGCCTTCGTCGACGAGATGGTCTGCCTCGGATGCGCGGCAGACCGTATCGACCTCTACGAGGTGCCGGGCGTCTTCGAGATCCCGCTGGAGGCGAAGCTGCTGGCGGCGTCTGGCCGCTATGCCGCGATCGTCGCCTCGGGCCTTGTCGTCAATGGCGGCATCTACCGCCACGAGTTCGTTTCCGAGGCGGTGATTTCGGGATTGATGCAGGTGCAGCTCGCAACCGAGGTGCCTGTCATCTCGGCTGTGCTCACCCCGCAGGCCTTCCATGAGCACGAGGAGCACCGGCGGTTCTTCCGCGAGCACTTCCTGATCAAGGGAGCGGAAGCGGCCTCGGCCTGCTGGCGGACGCTGGCCAATCTCGACCACGCCCGCCGGCTTCAGGACGCCGCCGACTGATGACGCCGGTCTGGTTGCCGCCGGGGGTCAGGCCTCCGGCGGTGCCAGCGGCTCGAATTCCATCTGCTCGGGGAACCCGCGGGTGAGCGCCGAAAAGGTCGCGCCGCGGAGAATCATCGCGGTCCGGCCCTGGTCGTCGATCAGCGGCAGCTCGGCCGTCTCGATCGTCAGCCAGTCGCGGCGATGCCAGTAGAGCCGGGTCCGGCGGCGAAAGGGCCGCACCTCCTTTGCCAGCTGCTCGAGGGTCGCCAGCAGACCGGTCGCGTGCGACCCGTAGAGATCGGCGGTGACGTCCTTGCCGGTCACGTCGCGTTCCAGCCATTCGACGATCTCGGTCCCGACCAGGCGATGGCGGAACGACAGCGGCTCCCAGCGGACGTCGATCAGATGCACGATCGGCAACAGGTCCGGGATCTCTGCCGGATTGAGGTCGGACCGGTGCGGCGCCACCCCGTCGCCCCGCTTCTGCCACCAGTATCGATAGAGACGAGCCAGCCGCTCGTCACCGAACTGAGACTCCATTCTTCCCCCGCCCCGATTGTCGTTCTTTTTGACGGGATGCTCATTCCCCACCGGCATCCCGGCCTTAGATCGTGGGCTTTGCTCCATTTTCTACGTCAAGTTGCGAGCTTAACCGATATTCCCCTCGCCAGGACTACACGCGACGGCTCGTTAAGGATGTTAGGCGAAAGCCGGCAGATTGCAAAGAGCCGAGATCATCGCCGCGTAAAAGCCGAGACTTCGCCCGAGGTGACAGCGTTGGGGATTGTCCCAGATCTTCGCGGATCCAAGACTTGATCGGCGGATTCGAGATGTGGCTGCACGTAGTCTTGCCTGCGATGCCGAGGCCGACAAGAAGAAGGCCCCGTGGCGATGCCGCGGGGCCTCAAGGGGGTAGACGGGAGGTAAACGCAGATAAAGAAGAGGCCGGCGGCCGCCGCTAGCTTGCGACGGCCGTCGGCGCCATCTCCGCGGCCCGGTGAGGGGAGGCGAGGGGCCGCGGAATCTCGGACTCGAAGGTTTCGGCCAGGGTCCATTTGGACAACATCAGCGCGTGGAGCGCGCGGCTCTTCGGGCTGATGCCGATGCCGTCGTCCCAGACGGCGACCAGCAGGCGATCGACGGTCGTGCCGTCGTCGGAAAGGGGCAGGATGAGGCGGGACCAGCTGCTGCGCTGGCCGCCGAAGGGCTGGGTCACCTGGGTCCCGAGCACGGGCGCGCGGGTCTCGACGGCGACCTGGTAGGCACGCTCGACGTCGTCGGCCAGCGAAGCCGGCTCTAGCTCGGAGACGTAGCGGCCGGACATCTCCCTGCCGTAGCGGCTGGCGGGACCAGCGGCGAAAACGATGAAGCGCATGCCCTCAGGCCGGACGGCGACCAGATGCAGCTCTGAAAGCCAGGGCTCGAGGTCGATCGTGCAAAAATCGCGGCGCGCCGGCAGGACGCGGCCACGGCACTTGTCGGTCCAGAGCTGGAGCAGCGCGGACAGGTAGGTGGGGAAGGCGGCGGGGATCGACATGCCGGCAGTATCGCCGGCAATGCTTTCGTGCCGGTTAATGCCGGCGAAGAATTCTCGAACTTCAGGCGGCGGCGACCGCCATCCGCTCGATGTCGACCACGGCAAAGATCATGTCGACGGTCTTGCCGTCGACGCCGAGCGGCATCAGGCAATGCAGCATGCGGCGGATGAAGGGATCGGCGCCGACATATGGCACCTCCGACCATAGCGGCCGGCCGGTCTCCGCCACTTCCTCGTACTGCGCCCAGAGACGATTGCCGCGGCGCATGTGCAGGATCTCGGAGAAGCGCACGCCACGGAAATTCCGGTGCGAGATCGCGTCGATGTCGGATCCCACCAGCCGGTAGCGGAAGTCGAGGGGATCGCGGAGGACATCGACCAGCAGCACGCCGGTCAGCAGCTTCGGGATCGCGGTCGGGTCGAGATCGGCGCGCGCCGGCATCTGCCGGCCGCGCCGCAGCTCCTGCCAATAGGTGAGCGCGATCTCGGCGCGGGGCCCGAGGACCGGCGGGGCGTCGCTCACAGCGCCACCATCGGCAGGAGGTCGCGAAGCCGGGTCAGCACGTGATCGGGGCGGACCTCGGTCTTCTTCGGCAGGCCGCGGCCGAAGGCGTCGTACCAGATCGAATGGGCGAAGCCGAGCGTCTGCGGCACCGACACCTCCCATTCGAGGTTGTCGCCGATGATCCAGGCCTCGCCGTGAAGCGAGCCGAGCTTTTCCAGAGCATGCGCATAGGCGGCGGGCTCGGGCTTGCCGAACGGATGCTCGCCCTCGATCTGGATGTGGTGGAAGCGGTGTTCGAGATCGAAGCGCGCGACCTTGGCCCGCTGCACCGCGGCCTCGCCGTTGGTGATCAGGCAGAGCTGGACGCCGGCGGACTTGAGTGTGTCCAGCACATGATGCGCGTCGTCGAACAGCCTGACCCGGCGGTCGCGGTTCACGCGGAAGCCCTCGGCGATGTCGAGGACCAGCGCCGGATCGTCGAGGCCGAGCTTGCCGAGCGCTCCCGAGACCAGGCGGTGGCGGGTGCGCGCCATGTCGAGCCGGCCTTCGCGATGGCGCACCGGGTCCGCCCAGAACCAGCGCATCTCCGCTTCCATCGCCGCGACGATCGCGTCATGGGCGTGGCCGCCGAGGCGATGCGTCACCGGTCCCAACGTCTCCGCCCACACCTCCTGCCGCTCGCCGGACGACGAGATCAGCGTGTCGTCGAGGTCGAAGAGGATGGCCTTGGGGCGGAGAGGTGGGCTCATCTCGAAGCCGTTAGCCTCATGCCTTCGGCGGGGCGGCGATACGGACCGAGAGCTCGCGGAGTTGCTTCTCGGTCACTTCCGACGGCGCGCCCATCATCAGGTCCTCGGCACGCTGGTTCATCGGGAAGACGATGACCTCGCGGATGTTGGGCTCGTCGGCGATCAGCATGACGATGCGGTCGATGCCGGGCGCCGAGCCGCCATGCGGCGGGGCGCCGTAGCGGAACGCGTTCAGCATGCCGCCGAACTTCTTCTCGACCACCTCGGGCCCGTAGCCGGCGATCTCGAACGCCTTCAGCATGATCTCGGGCTTGTGGTTCCGGATCGCGCCCGAGGAGAGCTCCACGCCGTTGCAGACGATGTCGTACTGGTAGGCGAGGATGTCGAGCGGGTCCTTGGTGGTCAGCGCTTCGAGGCCGCCCTGCGGCATCGAGAACGGGTTGTGGCTGAAGCCGATGGCGCCGGTGGTCTCGTCCTTCTCGTACATCGGGAAGTCGACGATCCAGCAGAACTTGAACGCCTTCTTCTCGATGAGATCCAGCTCGGTGCCGACGCGCGTGCGCGCGAGGCCGGCGAGCTTGGCCGCGTCATCGGCCTTGCCGGCGGAGAAGAACACGGCATCGCCGTCGCCGGCGCCGGTCGCCGCCTTCAAGGCCGCAAGGCGGTCGGCATCGAGGAACTTGGCGATCGGGCCTTTGGCCTCGCCCTTCTCGAAGACGATGTATCCCAGGCCCGGAAAGCCCTGCTCGCGGGCCCAGTCGTTCATCTTGTCGAAGAAGCTGCGCGGCCTGTCGGCGGTCTTCGGCGCCGGAATGCCGCGGACCACGCCGCCCTTCTCGATTGCCTTGGCGAAGATGCCGAAGCCCGAGCCGGCGAAGACCTTGCTGACGTCGGCGATCACCAGCGGGTTGCGGAGGTCGGGCTTGTCGTTGCCGTATTTCAGCATCGACTCGGCATAGGCGATGCGCGGGAACGGCGGCTTGGTCACCGTGCGGCCGTCGGCGAACTCATCGAACACGCCGGCGATCACCGGCTCGATCGCGGCGAAGACGTCCTCCTGGGTGACGAAGCTCATCTCGAAGTCGAGCTGGTAGAACTCGCCGGGCGAACGGTCGGCGCGGGAGTCCTCGTCCCGGAAGCACGGCGCGATCTGGAAGTAGCGGTCGAAGCCCGCCACCATCAAGAGCTGCTTGAACTGCTGCGGGGCCTGCGGCAACGCATAGAACTTGCCGGGATGCAGCCGGCTCGGCACCAGGAAGTCGCGCGCGCCCTCGGGCGACGAGGCGGTGAGGATCGGCGTCTGGAACTCGGTGAAGCCCTGGTCGATCATCCGCCGGCGGATGGAGGCGATCACCTTGGAGCGCAGCAGGATGTTCTTGTGGATGCGCTCGCGGCGGAGATCGAGGAAGCGGTAGCGAAGCCGCGTCTCCTCGCCGGCATCGTCCTGCGCGTTCACCTGCAAGGGCACCTGCTCGGCGGCCGACTGCACGACATAGTCGTCGACGACGACCTCGATCTCGCCGGTCGGAAGCTGGGCATTCACGGTCTCGGGCGAGCGCTTGACGACGCGGCCGGTGACGGTGACCACGCTCTCGACGCGCGTGTCCTCGGCCGGCTTGAACACGGGTTTCGAGGCATCGGTCACGCATTGCGTGATGCCGTAGTGGTCGCGGATGTCGATGAACAGCAGCTGGCCATGGTCGCGCTTGCGATGGACCCAGCCGGACAGCCGGACGGTCTCGCCGACCTGGGGTGCCCGCAGCTCGGCGCAGGTGTGGGTGCGGTAGGAATGCATCGTCGTCATCTCACGGGTGGTCGGCGAGAACGCCGAGGAGGTAAGTGCCATAGCCGGACTTCAGCAGCGGCTCGGCCAGTTTCTTCATCTGTTGCGCATCGATCCAGCCCTGGCGGAAGGCGATCTCTTCCGGGCAGGCAATCTTGAGACCCTGGCGCTCCTCGACCGCGCGCACGAACTCGCCGGCCTGCAGCAGGGATTCGAAGGTGCCGGTGTCGAGCCAGGCGAAGCCGCGTCCCAGCTTCTCGACGTTGAGCTGGCCCATCTCGAGATAGGCCCGGTTCACGTCGGTGATCTCGTACTCGCCGCGGGCCGATGGCTTGATCTTGGCGGCGATGTCGCAGATGCGCGCGTCGTAGAAATAGAGGCCGGTGACGGCCCAGTGGCTCTTCGGCTGCTTCGGCTTCTCTTCGATCGAGGTCGGCTTGCCGGCCTCGTCGAAGGCGACGACGCCGTAGCGCTCCGGATCCTTGACCCAGTAGCCGAAGACGGTGGCGCCGGTGTCGTCGGCCGCGGCGCGGGCGAGCGACTCGGTCAGGCCATGGCCAAAGAAGATGTTGTCGCCGAGCACCAGCGCCGCCTTCTCGCCGCCGACGAAGTCGCGGCCGATGACGAAGGCCTGGGCGAGTCCGTTCGGCACCGGCTGCACCGCATACGAGATGCGGATGCCCCATTTGCCGCCGTCGCCGAGCAGGCGCTGGAACGCGGCCTGATCCTCGGGCGTGGTGATGATCAGCACGTCCTTGATGCCCGCCAGCATCAGCGTTGCCAGCGGGTAGTAGATCATCGGCTTGTCGTTGACCGGAAGCAGCTGCTTCGATGTGGCCAGCGTCAGCGGATGGAGCCGCGTGCCGCTGCCGCCGGCGAGGATGATGCCCTTCATGGCTTTTCTTCTAGGAGGCGGGAGAGCGTCTCGTCCAGCGCCTGCTCCCACGGACGCCTGACGACACCGAAGGTGGCGACGATCTTCGCGCAATCGAGACGCGAGTTCATCGGACGCGTGGCCGGCGTCGGATATCCCGAGGTCGGGATCGGCTCGATCTTGGGACTGCGGCCGAGGCGGGGACCGGCGATGTCCCAGATCCGGCTGGCGAGCCCATGCCAGGTGGTCGCGCCGTCTGCGGTGTAGTGATAGGTGCCGGCCGGCTTGCCGTCGCGAAGGCCCTTGAGGCAGGCGACAGCGGCGCGCGCGATGTCGTCGGCCAGCGTCGGCGCGCCGTGCTGGTCGGCGACGACCTTCAGCTGATCGCGCTCGCGGCCGAGCCGCAGCATGGTCTTGACGAAGTTGTTGCCATGCACGGCATAGACCCAGCTGGTGCGCATCACCACATGGCGCGGATTGGCGGTGCGCACCGCGCGCTCGCCGGCTTCCTTGCCGAGGCCGTAGATCGACATCGGATTGACCGGGTCGGTCTCGACATAGGGCGCGGGCTTGGTGCCGTCGAAGACGTAGTCGGTCGAGAGCTGCACGATCGGCAGGCCTCGCTTCGCCGCCTCGGCGGCCAGCACGCCGGGCGCCTCCGCGTTCACGGTCACCGCCAGCGCGCCCTCGCTCTCGGCCTTGTCGACCGCGGTATAGGCGCCGGAGTTGATCACGCCGTCGATGCCGTCGGGCAGGCGGATCGTCGCGGGCTTCGAAAGGTCGAGCGCGTCACGGCCGGGCGCGATCACGGTGACGCCGAGTTCACCCGCGAGACGACGCAGCGCCTCGCCGACCTGGCCGGTGCCGCCGGTGACGAGCAGCTTCATGACATCGGTCCAACTTCGGAACCCTCTCCCGGCGAAGCCGGGGGAGGGGAGGGTGGGGGCCCGAGCGAAGCGAGGGTCGGAGAGACGTACCGGCGCTTTGCGCCGGCCCCCACCCCAACCCTCCCCCGCCTCTGGCGGGAGAGGGGGCCCGAGGCGGCTATCCCTCTCATGACTTCAAGCCCAGCCGGTCGCCCTGGTAGCGGCCGTCGAGGATCGGGCGCCACCAGCTTTCCTGCGACAGGTACCACTCGACCGTGTGGCGGATGCCGGTGTCGAAGGTGAGCGACGGCTTCCAGCCGAGTTCGCGCTCGATCTTGGAGGCGTCGATGGCGTAGCGCTGGTCGTGGCCCGGGCGGTCGGCGACGTAGGTGATCAGCTCCTCGCGCGGCCGGTTGCCCGGACGCAGCTCGTCGACCAGCTTGCAGATCGTGCGCACGACTTCGATGTTCTGCATCTCGGCGCGGCCGCCGATGTTGTAGGTCTCGCCCGGCCGACCCTTGGAGACCGCGAGGCGCAGCGCCGCCGCATGGTCCTCGACATAGAGCCAGTCGCGGATGTTGTCGCCCTTGCCATAGACCGGCAGCTTCTCGCCGCGCATGGCCTTCAGCACCATCAGCGGGATCAGCTTCTCGGGGAATTGGTAGGGGCCGTAGTTGTTCGAGCAGTTGGTGACGATCACCGGCAGCCCATAGGTGTCGCACCAGGCCCGCGCCAGGTGATCCGACGACGCCTTGGAAGCGGAGTAGGGCGAGTGCGGGTCGTAGCGCGTGGACTCGGTGAAGGCGCCGGTGGCGCCCAGCGAGCCGTAGACCTCGTCGGTCGAGACATGAAGGAAGCGGAACGCGTCCTTGGCCGCGCCGGCGAGATCGCGCCAATGCTTCAGCGCCGCCTGCAGCAGGTTGAAGGTGCCGATGACGTTGGTGTGGATGAAGGCGCCAGGCCCGTCGATCGAACGATCGACATGGCTCTCGGCCGCCAGATGCATCACTGCATCCGGCGCGTGCTTGGTGAAGACGCGCGCGACCTCGGCCGCATCGCAGATGTCGACTTGCTCGAGCGCATAGCGCGGATCGGTCTCGGCGCCCGGAATCGAGGCGAGGTTCGCGGCATAGGTGAGCTTGTCCAGGTTGACGACCTTGGACGCGCCTTCCTTCAGCAGCTGGCGGATAACGGCCGAGCCGATGAAGCCGGCGCCGCCGGTGACGAGGATGGTGCTCATGGCTTTGAGTAGGTGAAGTGCGCCGGCAGGTCGGCCAGCGTCGGCTGCACCTTGTCCTTGTCCGACAGCAGCGCCGTCTCGGCGTTCACCGGCCAGTCGATGCCGAGCGCCGGATCGTTCCAGAGAAGGCCGAAGTCGTTCTCGCGGCTGTAGAGCGCCGTGACCTTATAAAGGACCTCGGCATCCGGGGTCAGCGTGCAGAAGCCATGGGCGAAGCCGGCAGGCACGTAGATCTGGTTCCACGCCTCGGCCGAGATCTCGGCGGCGACGTGCTGGCCATATGTGGGCGAGCCCCGGCGGATGTCGACGGCGACGTCCAGGATGGCGCCCCTGGTCACCCGCACCAGCTTGGCCTGGGCGAAGGGCGCGGTCTGGAAGTGCAGGCCGCGGACGGTGCCCTTAGGCCCTGAGAGCGAGTGGTTGTCCTGGATCCAGACATCCATGATCCCGGCGGCGTGGAAGGCGCGCTGGTTGTAGGTCTCCGAGAAGAAGCCGCGGGCGTCGCCGAACTTCTTGGGCGCGATGATCTTGACCTCGGGGATCGAGGTCGCCTGGATGTCCATGACCGGCCGGTTTTCGAGGGGTTTACGAGGTGCCGGGCTATATCACGCAGGTGCAGCAAGCGGCAAGGCGGGCTACAGGGCGAGCGCGCCCAAGGTGACCACCGCGGGGAGCTTGGCGCCATCGACGCCGGCGCCGCCGCCGACACGAGCCAGCCGGGCGTCGGCCGTCACCAGCGGCAGCTCCAGAAGCCAGGCGGTGGCGAGGTAGGCGCAGTCGTAGGCGGGATGGTCGAGCATGCGGGAAAGCTCGATGATCTTGCCCAGCAGCGGGCGGGTGGCGTGGAGCCCGATGTCGGCGTGCTGGAGGAGGCCGATCGCCTCTTCGACCTGGGCCCCCGTCATCTCCCCGAGGCGGCCCTTCTTCCAGAGGATGTTCGCGCATTCCGTCATCAGCAGGTCGGGGGCATGGAGGGGGGCGGAGCGAAGCGTGACGGCCGTCTCGCTGAACGGCTCGGGCGCGAACCACTTGACCACGATGGAAGCGTCGACGACGTAGCCGCGGGCGGAGATCATCGTTCGTCGCGCCCTTCTCGCTGGAGATCCTCCGAAGGCGTCTGCGACCGGCTGCCGATTGCGGCGCGGAGCCGGGCGGCGCGCTCCCAGAAGTCCCCGGTGGGCTCGGAAGCGGTGGCGTGGGTCAGGATTTCCCGCACCTCGGCCTCGGTCGACCGGCCATGGCGGGCCGCCCGCTGGCGAAGCTTTGCGTAGACGATGTCGTCGATATTGCGGACGGTCATGCTCTTGGGCATGGCGATATCTCCGATAGCATTGATATCAATGATATCGAATCATCGAGGTATGCGCAAGCTTCGGCCATGCCCGAAGCATCGTGGCTCGGCCCGGGGATAGCGTCCGGTCTCAACCCAGCCCGGAGCGACCCATGACCGTCACCGTCCAGATCCGCTACGTCATCGACCCGTTCAAGCTCGACGCCTTCGAGCGCTATTCCCAGGCCTGGCTCGAGATCATCCCCCGCTGCGGCGGCGGCCTGATCGGCTATTTCCTGCCGCATGAGGGCACCAACAACATCGCCTGGGCGCTGATCTCCTTCGACAGCCTCGCCGCCTACGAGGCCTACCGAGCCCGGATCAAGGCGGACGAAAAGGGCCGCGCCAATTTCGCCTTCGCCAGGGCCGAGCGCTTCATCCTGTCGGAGGAGCGCACCTTCCTCCGCCCGGTCGAGTAGTCTCGCGGTCGTTCGCCGGAGGAGGAGAGCCGATGATCGCCGTCATCTTCGAGGTGTGGCCGGCCGAGGGCCGCCGCCAGGAGTATCTCGACATCGCCGCCGGTCTGCGTCCGCTGCTGGCCGGGATCGACGGCTTCCTCTCGATCGAGCGCTTCGAGAGCCTGAGCGAGCCCGGCAAGCTGCTCTCGCTCTCCTTCTGGCGGGACGAGGACGCGGTGAAAGCCTGGCGCAATGTCGAGGCTCACCGCATGGCCCAGGCGGCGGGCCGCGACGGGATCTTCCGCGACTATCGGCTCAGGATCGCCGGCGTCATCCGCGACTACAGCCTCGCCGAGCGCGAGCAGGCCCCCGAGGACAGCCGCGGGGTGCACGGATAGACTTCGCGCCGTGCCGGTGATCCATCGAAACGGTCTGGTCGTCGACGTCATCGACGAGGGCAGCGGCCCGCCGATCGTGCTGGCGCACAGCTCGGTCAGTGGCAACCGGCAGTGGAAGCGGCTGATCGAGCTGTTGAAGCCGCGCTACCGCGTGCTGGCACCTAACCTGTTCGGCTATGGGCAGACGACGCCCTGGACCGTCGACGGCACGCAGACGCTGCGCGATGCGGCGGAGGTTCTGCTGGCGGTCGCCGACGGCATCGATGGGCCGCTGCGCCTGGTCGGTCATTCCTGGGGTGGCGGTGTCGCGCTTCGGGCCGCCTCGGTGCTGGGCGATCGGGTGTCCCACCTCGCGGTGTTCGAGCCGATGGTGCCGTTTCTCCTGAAGGCGCATGGCCGCACCGAGGCCGCGGCCGAGGCGCGGGCGCTGCGTGACGACGTGAAGCGGTTCGGCGGAACGCGCGCCTGGGAGGCGCTGGCCCGGCGCTTCATCGACTTCTTCAATGGCGACGGCGCTTGGGCGGCGATGCCCGAGGATCGCCGGCGCCTGGTCGTCGCGCAGATCCAGCCGAACTATTACGAGTGGGACTCGATCGACGAGCCTGAGACGGCCCGGCTGTTCGCGACCGTCACCGCGCGCACCCTGCTGATGCGCTGTGCCGCCGGCCGCCTGGTGACGCACGACACCATCGAGGTGCTGCGGGAGGCCTTTCCGCGCTGGTCGTTCGTCGAGGTGGGCGAGGGCGGGCACATGGCGCCGCTCTCCCGGCCGGACCTGGTCAATCCGGTCTTGAGCGCCTTCCTCGACACCGTCTGAAGGCCGCCGCTACTCCGCGGCTCCGCCGGCTGCCTGCCAGGCGGCGAAGCCGCCTGGCGACATGGGCGACTTTGGTGAAGCCCATGTCCATCAGGGTGCGGGCGGCGAGGGTCGAGCGGCCTGAAGAATAGGTAAGGGCAGCCCTGCCGCGGGGAAGCGGGCACAATCGTCACGCCCAGCCACGCCGAGGCGCCAGGCGACGGCCGCCGCGCGCTGTCGTGAACGGCGGCCGCCGGTCGGGTGACCGCCGGCCGCCGACCCGCGTCTACTGGACGTTGCGCAGAAGCAGGTAGCCGAGCGCCCCGCCGGCGGCGACGCCGACGATCACCGGCGCGCTGGCCGCGGCGATGGCACCGGAAACGGCCGTTGCGGTGGCCGGAATCACGCCAGCGACCGCGGTCACGGTCGAGGTCGCGGCCGAGCTGACCGCCGCCGCCGTCGCCGGCAGCCCGCTGGCATAGAGCGAGCCGGCAATGCCGCCGAGGAACCCGCCCGCGACCACCGGCATGACCTGTGCCTGGGCGGCCTCCGACGACAGGACGAGGCCGCCTGCGACCGCAGCCATCAACGCCATTTTACGAATCAGCATCACATTTCCTCCCCTTGGCCAGCGCTGCGCGCCGACAGCAACGAAGCCCCCGTAGAGTAACGGTTGTTTCGGAATTTCCAAGTGAGGACGAGGGGGCGGGGCGAGCCCAGGGGGGCTCAGCCCGGCTCGCGATCCTTCAATCGCTCGGGCAGCACGTCCAGCAGCCCCGGGTCCCGTTCGAGCAGCCACAGCAGAATGCGCATCGGTTCGCTCGGCGCCACCTCGCCTGATTCGTATTTCTGAAAGGCGCGCGGCCCGCCGCCGAGGATCATGCCGGCCCGACGCTGAGACAGTTTGAGGCGCTGGCGTGCAGTCTTGACCTGCTTCGCCATCGCTTTGCGGTCGAGCGACTTCAACTCCTCCAGCGCCACCTCGGCGACTTCGAGGTCGCGGCCCTCGAACAACGCATCGCCGCCGCCTTCGGGATACCAGCCCGGCTGCCGGACGCTCTTGCTTCGGCCCCGATAGGTGACGGTGAAGGGACGCACGCCGCGGCGAAGCGCTTCCCCGGTCTCCGGGTGGAGACGTGTCGACGACGTCTTCGGCCTGCTAGCCATCGCCCTTCTCCTTGAACGACAGGACCGTGAACCCGGTGACCGCCTCGCCGGTGAACTTGATGTAGAGGACCATTTCGCCATGGGGCAGGTGATAGACGTCCTGCCAGAGCCGGTGATTCGCGTAAGAGGTCATCGACTTGTAGAAGTGCTTTCGAGTCAGTCTCTGGAGCGCGGCGACGATCGCCTTCCGGTTGAAGCCGAGGGCGAAGGCCGAGGCGGTCGCCGTTGCCGTGATCGACAATGTCTCAGGCGTGGCGACAGCCGCCTGAAAGGCCGCCAGATCATGGCTTGGCCTCTGTCTTCTCCATGAGCGATTATGGCACCATATTGGTGCCATAACAAGAAGGCGGAGATGATCACGCCAACCCCTCCCTTGACCCTCTCCACCGCTCCGGCCCAAGGTCCGCCCGCATGTGCGGCATTGTCGGCATTCTCGATCGGCGGGGGGCGTCTTCGGAGGCGCTGACGGCGCGCGTCAGGGCGATGATGGACGCGATCCGCCATCGCGGGCCGGACGACGACGGCGAGTGGGTGGATGGCGAGACCGGCGTGGCGCTGGGGTTCCGGCGTCTTGCCATCATCGACCTCTCGCCCGGCGGGCTTCAGCCGATGGTCTCCGCCGACGGGCGCTTCGTCGTCGTCTACAACGGCGAGATCTACAACTACCGTGAACTGAAGGACGAGCTGTCGGACCTGGGCCATCGCTTCCAGAGCCAATCCGACACCGAGGTGATGCTGGCGGCCATCGGCCAATGGGGGGCCAAGGCGGCGCTGCAGCGGCTCACCGGCATGTTCGCGATCGCGCTCTGGGATCG
>CAXNIC010000036.1:0-20268 GCA_964201945.1 Alphaproteobacteria bacterium | reverse complement strand
CTACCTCAGCCATCCCTTTCGCCTTTCAGCCTGGCGCGGAGCGCCTTGATCGCCCGATGCACGTTCACCTTGAGCCCGCCGACCGACTGGCCGCTGGCGGCCGAGGCCTCGAGGAGCGACATCTCCTTCAGCTTCACCAGTTCCAGCGCTTCCCGCTGGCCGCGGGGCAAGGCGGCGATCGCGCCGGCCAGGATCTCGGCTGCCTCTCGCCCCTCTGCCTCCCTGTTCGCCAGAGGATCGGCAAAGGTTTCATATGAAGTCTCGTCGCGGACTTCCATCGCCTCGGTCCGGGTGCGCCGGCGCAGCGCGTCGATCGAGCGCCGGCGGGCGACCGCGACCAGCCAGGGCATGAACGGGCGGGACGGGTCGTAGGTATGGCGGACCCGGTGGATGGTCAGCAGCACGTCCTGGACGACGTCGTCGACCCTGTCCGGTGCGCGGTGATGATGGGCGGCGACGGCGCGGACCAGCGGCACGATCTCCTTGAGAAGCCGGGCATAGTCGGCCTGGTTTCCGTCCTGGGCGGCCGCCATCAGCCGTGCCCACCTTGGCCCGTCGCCCTCCCGCTCCGGCGTCCCGGCTGACCTCATCCGCTCCTTCCAGGCTTCACACGCGCGTGACCGGATCCTCGCCCTGTAACCTCGGGCCTCCGGTGACGAACCGATGGGCATGGGACGCCGGCATGTGCCTTAGCGCTCCCACCCATCGAAGCATAAGAGGAGTTCGTCACATGCAGAAGCCTTCGCTCAAGACCGTCGCCGGCTCGTCCCTTCTCGGCGCGCTCGCCATCGCCGCGATCGCCGTCGCCTCGGCCCAGGCGGCGCCCGCCGTCCAGCCGGCCGGCTCCGAGAAGTGCTTTGGCATCGCCAAGGCGGCGAAGAACGACTGCGCCGGAGCGGGCCATTCCTGCGCCGGCCAGGCGACCAAGGACATGGACAAGTCGACCTACGTCTATCTGCCGGCCGGCGCCTGCGACAAGATCGCCGGCGGCAGCAAGCAGAAGATGTAGCTGCCGGCTCCGCGCCGCCCGCCATGCCCCTTCCGGTTCCCTCCTCGCCCGACCGCATCCCCGCCGCCGCGGGGATCGGTCTCCGCTTCCCCCATCATCGGGAGGTCGCGGCCGCGCCCAGCGGTCTCGCCTGGGTCGAGGTCCATCCGGAGAACTACATGGCGGGCGGCGCGATGCTCGACCTGCTCCAAGCCATCCGCCGCGACGTCCCGGTCTCGCTGCATGGTGTCGGCCTGTCGCTGGGCAGCGTCGGCGGCGTCGATACGGCGCATCTCGCGCGGCTGACGGCGATGATCGGGCGGATCGAACCCAGCCTCGTTTCCGATCATCTGTCCTGGAGCGTTTCCGGCGGCGTCTACGTGCCGGACCTGCTGCCGCTTCCCTACACCGAAGAGGCGCTCGACGTCGTCGCCCGCAACGTCATCCAGGTGCAGGACGCGATCGGCCGGCCGCTCCTGGTCGAGAACCCGTCGCGCTACCTGGCATTCAAGCATTCGACGCTGACCGAGGCCGAGTTCCTCTCGGCCCTGGTCCAGCGCACCGGCTGCCGGCTCCTCTACGACCTCAACAACCTCTTCGTCAGCGCCTTCAATCTCGGTGACGATCCGGCGGCGGCGCTGTTCGCGGTTCCGACCGAGGCGGTGGCCGAGATCCATCTCGCCGGGCACGCGCTGAAACGGCTCGACGACGGCAGCGAGGTCCGCATCGACGATCACGGCGACGTCGTCGCTGCCGAGGTATGGGATCTCTACACCCGCTTCATCCATCGCGCCGGCCCGGTGCCGACGCTGATCGAATGGGACACCAGCATTCCCGCCCTCGACGTGCTGAAGCGCGAAGCCGCCAAGGCCCAGCGTTATCTGGACTTCGCCCGGATCCCGGAGACGCGCGTTGCCTGACCTCGCCACGCTCCAGGCGGATTTCGTCCGCGCGATCCTTGGGCCGGACCGCAGCGCCGCCGGCGCGAGCGTTCTCGGCGACGCCGCGGCGGCGGGCTTGCGCCTCGGCATCTATCGCACCACCGCGCTCAGCGGGCTCTCGGAGGCGCTTCGCCTCAGCTATCCGATCACCGAGCGCGTGGTCGGCGCCGCGTTCTTCGAACAGTCGGCGCTCGCCTTCGCCCGCCAGGCGCCGCCCGAGGTGCCCGTCCTCGCCCTCTACGGCGCCGGTTTTCCGGACTTCCTCCGCTCGCTGCCGGCGCTGGCGGCGCTGCCCTATGTCGCCGACTTAGCCCTCCTCGACTGGGCGGTCGACCAGGCGGGACTTGCCCCTTCGGGTCATCGCACCGCCGACCGCAGCCATGTGCTGGCGACCGAGCGCGGCATCGCCACGATCACGCTGGCCCCGTCGCTCCGCCTGCTGCGCCTGGAAACCAGCGTCCGCGACATCTGGCTCAGCCTTCGCGCCGGCGACGAAGACAGCCTTGCCGATCTCGACTGGCGCCAGGGTCCGCAATGGCTCGCCGTCCATCACCAGGGCGACGACGTCGAGGTGACGGCGCTGACGCCCGCCTGCTGGCGTCTCTCAGATGCGCTCCTGCTCGGCGGCGACCTGGAGACGGCGATCTCGACCGTCGCCGCGGACCCGGGCGAGGCCGCGGCCGTCGCCGGCGAGTTCATGAACACCCCCTTCCTTCGCATCGATTTCCCGAGGTCATGATGAGCACCGCCGTCGCAACGGCACCGACCGGACGATTTCACCGGACGGCCAAGTCCTTCCTTTCCGCGCTCGACTCGATTTCCTGGTCGGTCCTGGCGCTGCCCATGCGCCTTGCCGGCTTCGCCGTCTTCTGGCGGGCGGGCCGGGTCAAGCTCGACGACTGGCAGAGCACGCTCCTGCTGTTCCGCGAGGAATACCGAGTGCCGGTTCTGCCGCCGGAGCTCGCGGCATATCTGGCGACGGCGGCCGAGCTCGGCTGCGCGGTCCTCCTGCTGGCGGGGCTCCTCACCCGGCTCTCGGCGCTGGCGCTGATCGGGCTGACCCTGGTCATCCAGCTCTTCGTCTATCCCGAGGCCTGGCCGACGCATATCCAGTGGCTCGCCTTCCTGCTGCCGTTGCTGGCGCGGGGTCCGGGCGAGTTCTCCCTCGATCATGTGATCGCCCGCCGCCTCATGCGTTAGGATCGACCTCCCACCGGGAGGCGCCGATGCTGTTCGAAGGCTTCGCTCTGGAGACGGTCGAGGCCAATGGCCAGCGGCTTCGGCTCAGGCGCGGCGGCAAGGGACCGCCGTTGCTTCTGCTGCACGGCAATCCGCAGACCCATCTGATGTGGCACAAGCTGGCGCCGCTGCTGGCCCGGCGCTTCACCGTCGTCTGCCCCGATCTCCGCGGCTACGGTTTCTCCTCCTCGCCGCCGGCGACGCCCGATCACGCGCCTTACGCCAAGCGTGCGATGGCAGCGGACATGATCGCGCTGATGGCCGGCTTCGGCTTCTCCCGCTTCGCCGTCGTCAGCCATGACCGCGGTGCGCGCGTCGCCCATCGCCTGGCGATCGATCATCCGGATGCGGTCGAACGGCTTTGCACGATGGACATCGTGCCGACGATCGAGCATTTCGAGCGCACCGACATGGCCTTCGCGCTCGGCTACTATCACTGGTTCTTCCTGGCCCAGCCGCACGACAAGCCCGAGCGCATGATCCTGCGCGACGTCGAGGACTGGTTCGACGTCCAGACCGGACGCGAGCCGAAGGGGAAGGACTTCTTCCATCCCGAGGCGCGGGCCGACTATCTCGCCGCCCTGCGCGAGCCCGGCCGGATCACCTCGATCTGCGAGGATTATCGCGCTGCCGCGTCCATCGACCTCGTCCATGACCGCGAGAGCCGGGCGGCAAGCCAGCGCATCCGCTGCCCGCTTCTGGTTCTGTGGGGAGCCAAGGGCCGCATCGGCCAGTGGTACGAGCCGCTGGACCTCTGGCGCCGCTATGCCGACGGGGATGTCAGCGGCGGCCCGGTCGACAGCGGCCACTACCTCGCCGAGGAGGCGCCGGACGAGACGCTGGCCCGGCTCGACACCTTCCTCTGACCGCGCCCCTCAGTAGCTGTAGCGCTGGATGGCGATCTGCTGGCCGTTCGGCAGCGTGATGGTGCCGGTCGTGGTCGAGCTGAACTGCATGGTCGCGGTGCCGGGATTGGCGATCGGGCTCGCGGTGCCGCTCGAGCCGGTCACGGTCGGGCCATTGGCATATTCGTAGAGGCCGCCGGTCCAGATCGCTGTCGAGCTCGATTGCCGGAGCAGGCTGCCGGTGCCGACATACCAGTTCGCCTGCCCCGTCCCGCCGGTGTTGCCGTAGGCATAGCCCACGGTGAAGAAGTCGGACGTCGTCGAGCCGCCGCTGGTCGCGGTGTTCTGGCTCTCGATCAGCCAGCCGGTGCCGGAATAGGTCGGCGACCACCACCAGCCGCTCTCCGGCGCCCAGGTCTGGGTGCTGCCCACCGTCGAGCCGCTGAGCGGGTAGCGGATCAGGCTGTAGCTCGCCACAGAACCGCTGGTCGGGGTGATCGTGACGGTCGCGGCACTGGACGAGGAGAAGGTGATCGAGAAGGTTCCGGCCGACGACGCCGCGCTCGGCGCGGTATTGGCGACGCCGAGATTGGCCAGCGTCGTGCCGCCGGAGAACTGCTGCAGGCTGCCGGTGCAGGTGGTGCGCCCGAGCATGCAGGAGACCACGTACTAGACGTCCGCGCCGCTGCTGGTGTAGGTGTAGATGCCGATGAACAGCTGCGAGGCGTTGGTCTCGATGGCGTAGCCGCGCCCGCTCGCGCTCGAGGTGTACCAGAGGCCGGTCGCGGGCGTGGTCAGCGCATAGGTGTTGCGGCCCGTCACCACCTGGGTGCCGCGGAAGCAGCCGACGGTGTACGGGAACTCGCGATTGCCGTGATAGTGGTAGATCGTCTTCGCCTGTCCGTCGGCCTGGGTCACGCTGTGGGTGTGGCCGTGGCATTCATCGAGCTCGGCGTTGGTGACCGTCGTCCCGCTCTCGCCCTTCGGACCGTAGATGCCGAAGCCGTCGAGCGCCCAGCCGACCTGCACGGAGTGGCCCGAGGTCGAGTCGGTGAAGCAGTTGGTGACGTGATGATAGTGGTAAGTGCCGGTCGTCTCCGGATGGCCTTCGCACAGGTCCTGGATCTCGTTCGCCACCGCATCGCGGCCGTCGGCGTCGAGCGCATCGAACAGCATGGCGCCGGTGAACAGGAAACCGACCTCGCCGGACACGCAGGTCGGCGTCGACGCGACGGTCGGGTTGAGCGGCAGCTCGGCGAAGATCCGGCTGGCGGCCATCGAGGACGGGTTCGGATGGTACTGCGACTGACCCGCCTCGGTCGACGAGGAGACCGGAAACGTACCGGTATAGTGATTGGGCAGCCCGTTGCTTCCGATCTGGAGGTTGCTGCCGCTGGTGACCTGGCGGAACTGGGAGGTCCAGGCGTTCTCGCCCTCGACCATCGGCTTGTTGGCGAAGGAGATGACGTTGGCGGAACTGACCCAGGAGAAGCCGTAGCCGGACGCGGCGGAGGTAAAGCGGCAATGATAGATCGTGTTCCGCGCCGCCGAGGTCATCGACACGCCGGTGACCGCGGCCGTGCCCGTGGCGCCCTGGGCCTTGAACGTCGTGTAGCTCGTGACCGCGGGCGCCGGCACCTCGGACTTGGGCTTGTCATGGGCATCGGCCCGCTGGGAAAGGACGAGGCCGATCACGGCGAAGGCCGCCGCCGCCAGAATTCGCATCCGTTGCATGTTCACCCCCGACTACCACCCGCCGAAAGAATAATCCGAGTTGGCTCGCCTCCGCAAGACTGCTTAGCGACCGCTCAGCGGTTCCGCACCCTTGCTGAAACCCGGCTTCGCGTGGACAATCCGCCCGGGCCCCGAAGGCCCCTCGCCTGCGCCGCTCCCAGCACTCAGGACATCCCATGCCTCACGCCCCCTCCGACCGCGCCAAGGACCTCGCGACGCAGGTCTCGGCCTTCATGGAAACCCACGTCTACAAGGCGGAGAAGCCCTACAAGGACCACATCCAGACCGCCGCCGACCGCTGGACGGTGCCGCCGGTGATGGACGAGCTGAAGGCCAAGGCCAAGGGCGCCGGGCTCTGGAACCTGTTCCTGCCGGAATCCGAGCGCGGCGCCGGGCTTTCCAACCGCGACTACGCGCCGCTCTGCGAGATCATGGGCCGTTCCCTGATCGGCGCCGAGGCCTTCAATTGCAGCGCCCCCGACACCGGCAACATGGAGGTGCTGGAGCGCTACGGCACGCCTGAGCACAAGAAGGAATGGCTGGAGCCGCTCCTCGACGGCCGCATCCGCTCGGCCTTCTGCATGACCGAGCCGGACGTGGCGTCGTCGGATGCCACCAACATCCGCTGCTCGATCACCCGCGAGGGCAACAGCGACTACGTCATCAACGGCCGCAAATGGTGGTCGAGCGGCGCCATGGACCCGCGCTGCGAGATCTTCATCGTCATGGGCAAGACCGACCCGAACGCGCCGCGCCATCAACAGCAGTCGATGATCCTGGTGCCGCGCTCGACCCCGGGGATCAAGATCGTCCGCGCCATGCATGTTTTCGGCAACGACGACGCGCCGCACGGCCATGCCGAGATCATCTTCGACAACGTCCGGGTTCCGGCCTCGAACATGCTGCTGGGCGAGGGCCGCGGCTTCGAGATCGCGCAAGGCCGCCTCGGCCCGGGGCGCATCCATCACTGCATGCGGCTGATCGGCTGCGCCCAGCGGGCGCTCGAGCTGATGTGCGGGCGGGCGCAGTCGCGCGTCGCCTTCGGCCGCGCGCTCGCCGATCACGGGTCGGTCCGCGAAGACATCGCCCGCTCGGCCTGCGAGATCGAGCAGGCGCGCCTGCTTACGCTTGCCGCCGCCGAGAAGATGGACAAGGAAGGCAACAAGGCCGCCCGCGACCTGATCGCCATGATCAAGATCGTCGCCCCGGTGATGGCGCAGACGGTGATCGACCGCGCGATCCAGATCCACGGCGCCATGGGCGTGAGCCAGGACACCTTCCTCGCCGACGCCTGGAAATACGCCCGCACCATCCGCATCGCCGACGGCCCGGACGCGGTGCATCTGGCCAGCCTCGGCAAGCAGGTGATCGGGCAGTACGGAGCCAAGGCCTGATGACCGGGACCGATCTGGTCGCGCTCGACCGGCTGGTCCCCTTCCTCGAAGCCAACCTCGCCGGGTTCAAAGGGCCGGCGACGGCGCGGAAGTTCCCGAGCGGCCAGTCGAACCCGACCTTCCTCCTGGAAGCCGCCTCCGGGCGCTACGTGCTGCGCCGGAAGCCGCCGGGGACGCTGCTCAAGTCAGCCCATGCGGTGGAGCGTGAGTACCGCGTGATGAGCGCGCTCGCGCCGACGCGGATTCCTGTGCCCAAGGTTCATCTCCTCTGCGAGGACGCCTCGATCCTCGGCACGGCGTTCTTCGTCATGGAGTTCCTCGACGGCCGCATCTTCTGGGATCCGGCGCTGCCCGAGGTCACCTCCGGCGACCGCGGCGCCTATTACGGCGAGCTGGCACGGGTGCTGGGCGAGCTGTCGAAGCTCGATCCGTCGTCGGTCGGGCTCGCCGACTACGGCCGCGCCGGCGGCTATGTCGAGCGCCAGATCTCGCGCTGGGTCCAGCAGTACCGGGCGTCGGAGACCGAGACCGTCCAGGACATGGAAGATCTCATCGCCTGGCTCACCGGGCACACGATCAAGGACGAGGGCGTCTCGCTGGTCCATGGCGACGTACGTTTCGACAACGCCATCTTCCATCCGACCGAGCCGCGCATCATCGGCATCCTCGATTGGGAGCTGTCGACGCTCGGCACGCCGCTGGTCGACATCACTTATTTCTGCACGATGCTGAGGTTGCCACGAACCAACCGGGTCAAGGGGCTGGTCGGGCTGGATCGAAAGCAGCTCGGCATTCCCGAGGAGGAGGCGTTCCTCGCCGGCTTCCTCGGTCACGCCGGGCTGAAGGGACCGGTCGATCTGCCGTTCTGGGTCGCCTTCCACGCCTTCCGCTTCGCCGCGATCACCCAGGGGGTGAAGAAGCGTCGGATCGACGGCAATGCCTCAAGCACTTCTGCCGATGGCGTCGGCGACATGGTCACCGTCTCCGCCAAGCTCGGCCTGGACGCCACCCGCGGCGGTTAGCTCGCCCGGCTGGCTCCGCCAGCGATAGCCGAAGGACGGGAAGTTCTCGATCTCCTCGAAGACCGGATCGATCGCGCGGAACTTGTCGCGGATGCGCCGCATCGAGGAGCGGACATTGGTGCGGTAGCCGTTCTCTCCGGCGCCGGCGACGAAGCCCTGGCGGTGGACGCAGTCATAGAGATCCCGGTAGCCGATGTATTCGCCGGCGTCGCCAGCGAGCCGGTGGATGATGTTGTACTCGGTGACGGTGAGGCCGACATCGACGCCGTCCCAATAGGCGCGCCTGACCTTGGCGCGGAGATTGAGGCGGCCGCGGGTGAGATCCGCGTCGTCGGTCTTGACCTGCAGGCCGCCGGCCTCGACCGCGCGCCGGATCCTCCGGATCAGGATGTCGGCGCCGCGGGACTTGTCGACGAAGTCGACCGCGCCCCGGTCGAGCGCCGTCGCCTCGAAAGCCTTCTCGGGCATGCCGGTGAGGAAGATCGCCGGAAGGACCGATCCCTGGCGCCGGATGCGGTCGAGCAGTTCCAGCCCGTTCATGGATGGCATCCGCCAGTCCAGGATCGCGATGTCCGCCGAATTGCCCTCGGCCAGGTGACGAAGCAGGCTCGCTCCGTCGGCGAAGTCCGTCACTTCGAAGCCCTGGTCGCCGAGCTCGGCCGCGACCATGCTGCGAAAGCGATCGTCGTCGTCGGCCAGGATGACGCGGATCTTGCCCGTCGTCGGCAGGGGGATCGGCCCCGCGGTCGGCGAGATCGACGTGAAGCCCGACGCGGCAACGACCTTTTGCAGGATCGACGTCATGGGGCACCTCGGTGGCCGGCCGAAGATCCGGCGTCGGCGATACGGCGTTTACCTAGAACCACGAACGCGGCATCTGGTTCACCGGCGATCCCACAATTTGTGACTTTTTAGTGCCTGATGCGCCGCGTCTCGTACTCGAGGCGAGTCAGCTCCCGCTCGACCCGGGCCGGATCCTCGGCGCTGCAGAGTCGTCCCGCCGCCGCGAGGCGCTCGCCCAGCTCCGGTGCGAACCTTCCCTTGGCGGCCGACTTCTCCAGCGCTTCGACACGGGTGGAGCAGGACGCCGGCTCGCCCGCAACCAACGGCCAGGTCAGGCCCGCGATGGCGATGAGGGAGATGACGACGACGGCCGTTACCGCCGGCGCGCGTCGGATCGCGTCGCCGACACCATCCGCACGCCGCTGCCGCGCCTCGGGCGACGACAGCGCGTTCAGTCGTCGCTCGAACTCGCGCGAGAGGGCTTCGAGCGACGCGGTGAGCGGCGGCAGGTCGCGATCCAGGAGGCGATGCAGGTCGATATTGAGCCGCCGATAGGCCGCCGCGATCATGCCGTCCTCCGGGCACCGCGCGAGCTGGGCCTCGACCCGGGCTCGATGCCCCGCTTCGAGAACGCAGTCCACATAGGCATGGAGGTCGGCCTCACCGATTTCTTCACCCGCTTGCCGCAGATAGGGCGAGAGCTCGATGATGTTCGGCGGAGTCATCTCGGGATCGTCGGATCCCGACCGGTTGGCCGCCTGAAACCCGAATAGGGGAAAGAGAGTCGTCACCGCGAGGCTCACCGGGCTACCTTGTTTTCGCCTCATAGATAGACAGACTTTCAGCGGTTTTATTCCGATCGGCGGCTGTCACCGATTGGGAATAATCGGGGCCGCCGCCCGTCCATGAACTGCCGAGGCCTAGGTCGGTCCGCGCAGAAGAATGGCAGGAGCGTCACATGCTGGCGAAACCCGGGCTTCGGTCCATCGGCCGTCTCCGCCCGACCCCGCAGACCATCCGCAAGGCGGTCTTCCCGGTCGGCGGGCTCGGCACGCGCTTCCTGCCGGCGACCAAGGCGATCCCCAAGGAGATGCTGCCGGTCGTCGACAAGCCCTTGATCCAATACGCGGTCGAGGAAGCCAGGGCGGCGGGGATCGAGGAGTTCATCTTCATCACCAGCCGCGGCAAGAGTGCGATCGAAGACCATCTCGACCACAGCCAGGAACTCGAAGCGGTGCTGACCGCCCGCGGCAAGGTCGAGGAGGCCCGGGCGCTGCATCGCTGGCTGCCTGAGGCCGGCCACGTGACCTTCCTCCGCCAGCCCGAGCCGCGCGGCCTCGGCCATGCCGTGTGGTGCGCGCGTTCGCTGATCGGCAAGGATCCGTTCGCCGTGATCCTGGCCGACGATCTGATCCTGTCGTCGACCCCGTGCCTGCGCCAGATGATGCGTGCGCATAGCGAGGTCGGCGGCAATCTTTTGGCGGTGATGCCGGTGCCGCGCGCCCAGGTCTCGCGCTATGGCGTGATCGAGCCGGTGAGCCAGCTCGGCCGCCTGATCGAGGCGTCGGGCCTGGTCGAGAAGCCGCCCGTCGATCGGGCGCCGTCGACGCTGGCGGTGATCGGCCGCTACATCCTGCAGCCGGAGGTCTTTGCCCATCTGGAATCCGCGACGCCAGGCGCCGGCGGCGAGATCCAGCTCACCGATGCGATCTCCCGCATGGTGCCGAAGCATTCCCTGCACGGCTATCGCTTCGAGGGCCGCCGCTTCGACTGCGGCGACAAGATCGGATTCCTCGAGGCGAACCTCGCCTTCGCCCTCGAACGGCCCGAGATGGAACCAGCGGTGACAGAGATGCTGGAGCGCTACACGCGCTTCCAGGCGCCCTCCGAGATCAAGACGAGCGACACCGCGATACGCTGGCCCGACCCCTCGGGAGAGATCCGGCTCCCGCTTTAGGCGCGAGCCGCCGCCCGGGGAAGAGACGGCTGACGGCCGTCGGTCATCCGACGCAGCGCCTCGCGGCCCCGCGACAGCCGCGACATCACCGTGCCGATCGGCAGGCCGAGGGCCTGGGCGGTCTCTTCGTAAGTGAGCCCTTCGAGCCCGACCAGAAGAACGACGCGGTTCTGCTCCTCAGGAAGAGCATCCAGCGCCCGCGAGAGATCGCGAAGCTCGATCGACGACGGCTGCGGCGCCGGCTGCGGCACCAGCCCGGCGACCTCGTCGAAGTCCACCGTATCGGTGGTCTCGGCCGGGCGGGTCCTCTGGTCGACATGGACGTTGTGCAGGACCGTGAAGAGATAGGCCCTCACATTCTTGATGTCGGCGGGAAAGTTCGGACGGGCAAGCGCGCGCGCCAGGCACTCCTGCACCAGATCGTCGGCATCGCCACGTCCCGCCGCCAAGACCCGGGCATAGCGCCGGAGGTCAGCGACGTACTGCTCCACCACACTGGATGGGTTCTTCGCCATGCCACACACCCCCTGCTAAGGGCCGGATCGCCTCGCGGCTTCCGACACGTCCCTAACGTCCTAAGAGATGTAGAGATCCCTTGGCCGCCCCGGGGGTGACATTGCGCGACGGGGGCGTGACAAATCTGCGATTGCGGCCAAACGCAAAGAATTCGCTCACCGCGTCGGAATAAGTCCGGGGCGCCTCAGTCTGTGTCTGTAGAAGCCAATGAGGCTGGGTTACGTCCCTCCAGCCTACGAATTCGAAAGGCGATGGCTCCCGCACCAAAGGCGACTCCCCCCTGCCGCCCCATGGGTGTCATCGCTGCCGGCGCCCAGCCCACCCCTGGGCGCCGGCCTCTCTTTTCCCTCGGCGTTTCTCTCGATAAATCCGATCGCGGCCGACACGGCCGGCGAGGGATCAGGCCTTCCGGATCGGCAGCGTCAGCACCAGGAACGACAGCGACTTGCCGTGGCCGTCGAGGTTGAGGCTGCCGTTCACCCCGCCTTCGAGCACGTCGTCGATGACGAAGTTCAGCGCCTTCAGCAGCGGCAGCTCGAAACGGCGGATCATGCCGGCGCCGCGCGCGGCGAAAAGCGCCTGCAGCCGCGCGACCGTCACCTGCTCGACCAGCAACGGATAGTCCTCTGCCCGATAGGCGATGACGCTGACATTCACCCGGTTGCCCTTGTCGCCCGTGCGCGCATGGGCGATCTCGTGCAGCGGCACCTCGGCCATGATCAGGCTCCTCCGCCCGAAAGCACGGTGACCCGCGGCTCGATGCTCGCCGCCGGCACATAGGCCGAGACGGTCCGGACCCGGCCGGTGACGCTGGTGCGGACGCCGGCGCCGCCGGCCGGCCCCGTCGGATAGAGCGACAGCACTTCCCGCGCGATGCGGTCCGCGGTCCCGCGATCGTCGGTGGTGCCCGAGAGCCGCACGCGATAGTCGCCATCCGGCGACGCCCGGTTCACCCGGCGGAGCGTGCCGGCGTCGCTGTCGAAGACGCTGACCGCGCCGATGATGTCGCAGCGGACCGGGAAGTTGATGCCGAGCGTCTTCACCCGCTTCAGCAGCACCTCGGCCGCGAGCTCGGCGCGGGCCAGCGCGTTCGGCCCCGCATAGGAGATCTCGCCCTCGGCCAGGAAGCCGCCCTCCAGGCTGACCGTCACCTTGTAGGTGGGCGGCGGCGGATGCCCGCGGACGCCGCGCACACCTATCCGGTCCTTGGCTACGACCGCGAGGCTGACGCCGGTGATGTCCATGGTCACGTCGGGCGTCAGATAGGCGGCGGGGTCGTGCAGCTCGTAGAGGATCTGCTCGGTCACCGTCGCCTCCGAGACCAGGCCGCCGGTGCCGGCGGCCTTGGCGACGACGACGCTTCCGTCCCGCCCCACCTCGACGATCGGGAAGCCGACGCGATCGAGATCGGGGACGTCCTTCCGCCCGGGATCGGCGAAGTAGCCGCCCGTCACCTGGGCGCAGCACTCGATCAGGTGCCCGGCGAGAACACCGGTCGCCAGCTTGTCCCAGTCGGGCGCCGACCAGCCGAAGGCGTGCATCAGCGGCCCCAGCACCAGGGCGGAGTCGGTGCAGCGCCCGGTAATCACGATGTCCGCGCCGGTCGCCAGGGCTCTGGCGATGGGTGCCGCCCCCAGATAGGCGTTGGCGGCGAGGATGTCGTGGCCCGCGAGATCCGCCTTCTCGTCGTTCGGCCAGCGCTTGATCGCGTCGGCTCCGAGCGCCGCCAGCAGATCGTCGCCCTCGACCACGGCGACCTTGAGACCGGGGATGCCGAGCTCCTCGGCCAAGGCCAGCACGCGCCGGCCGGCGGCCATCGGATGGGCGGCACCGAAATTGGCGACGATGCGGATGCCGGCCTCGACGCAGCGGCGCAGCACCGGCCGGAGGAAATCGGCGAGGTAAGGCGTGTAGCCGGACGCGGGATCCCGCCGGCGATCGAGCTGGGCCAGCGCCAGCGTCCGCTCGGCCAGGGTCTCATAGATCAGATAGGCGGGCTGCCCCGACGCGATCAGGGACTCGACCACCGGCCCGGCGGCGTCGGTCCGGTCTCCTGAGAAACCGGCGCCGCAGCCGACATGAACCCGATCTGGCGCCGTCATCGCTCTCGCCCCTCCAAGGCACCGAACCCCTTGTATTTACTGTGTATGCAGCCACGGGCGAGGTCAACCGCCGCAAATTCCAGCGCGAATCCCGTTCTGTACCCGCCGATGCCCGTTAAGCCCCGGACTCATCACTGAAATGCCCCAGCCACCCTGCCATGTCTTGGTGGCGACAGTCCCTTCCGCTCCAAGACCGAAAACAAGAGGCCCCCGATGAGCGCGATGATGCACGAAGACATTCTCGACTGCCTGCCCCACATCAACGGCTTTGCCCGTCGCCTGACCCGCGACCGCGCCATGGCCGACGACCTGGTGCAGACGGCGGTCATGCGGGCGCTTGCCCACGCCCACCAGTACAAGCCCGGCACCAATTTCCGGGCCTGGATCACCACCATCCTGCGCAACTCCTATTTCAACGAGATGCGGGCCTTGAGCCGGCGTCCGAGCGCCGACATCGACGTCGAAGCGCTGGCGGCGACCACCAGCGGCGGCCAGGAAGAGCGCATGAACGTCCGCGACTTCCTCCGCGCCTTCCGCCGGCTCTCGGTCGAGCAGCAGCGCGCCCTCATGCTGGTCGGCCTCGACGGCCGCTCGTATGAAGAGGCTGCCGAGATCGCCGACTGCGCCGTTGGCACCATGAAGAGCCGGGTCTCCCGCGCACGGCTTCAGCTCCAGCAGATCCTGGAAGGCTCCGCGGCGAAGCTCAGCCTTCGCGAGATCGGTGCCGAGCTGGCCGCCGAGCGCACTCCGCGCCGTCGCCCGGCCGAAATCGAAAATCGCATCACCCACTAAGCCTCGAGTTCGTCCCCTTCCTGCGCCCGCCGCCTCACAGCGGCGGGCGCAGTCGTTAGGGGCCTATGAGTCCCGTTCGCCACGCAACCATTCCCGCCAGCGGACAGTTGAACACTGCACAGCGGCACAGATGCCGTGCCGCCCGCAGACACGTTATCCGGAGGAGACCTAGATGTTGAAATCATTGCTTTTGAGCGCCGCGGTGACCGCGAGCCTGGCGACGGGGGCTTTTGCCCAGTCGACCACGACCGCTCCCGCCTCGCCAATGGCGCCGATGACCACCACCCCGGCGACCCCCAGCGCTACCAGCCCGACGATCGGCGCGATCCGGGGCAGCAGCCTGATCAGCATGAATGTGAAGAACAGCGCCGACGAGAAGATCGGCGACATCAACGACGTCATCGTCGGTGCCGACGGCAAGGTCGAGCAGGTCATCATCTCGGTCGGCGGCTTCCTCGGCGTCGGCACCCGCAACATCGCGGTCGCCTGGAACGAGGTGAAGGTCGACACCAACGCCGACGTGGCCTTCGTCAACCTGTCGAAGGAGCAGCTGAAGATCGCTCCGGAGTTCAAGGACCGGCGCACGAAGCCGTAAAGCCGATCCAGAGATCCTCGGCTTCCTCCCCTCTCGGGGACTGAGGGGAGGTCGCACCGAGGTCCGGCACGTCCTCGATCGCTCACGCGGTCGGGGACGTGTCCGTTTTTGCGGCGTATTTCGACGATGCAGCGGACAAGAAAAAGGCCAGGACCCGAAGGTCCTGGCCCAAGAGCGACAACCGGAGGAACGACGCAGCGTCAGATCCAGAACGGCGGGACGTTGTAGTAGTCGTGCACCTTCCGCGCCCAGACCGGATCGTCCCAGTCGAGGGCATCGGTCTTGCGGTGGGCGGGAGCGCCTTCCAGCCGATCCTTGTCCAGGTCGACCACGTAGCTCTCCATATCGGTATCGTACTTCAGCATGCCCCACGGCAGCGCGTGGTACTGATCGCCGATGCCGAGGAAGCCGCCGAACGACATCACCGCGTAAGCGACCTTACCGGTCAGCTTGTCGATCATGACGTTCTCGATCGAGCCGAGCTTTTCGCCGGCGCGATTGCGAACGGTGGTTCCCTCGACCTTGTCGGCCGCGATCAGCTTTCGCGTCTCGTCCGACTCCAGGCGCTCCTGGTCACGCGCACTGACTGACATATCCCATCTCCCTTGAAAGGTGGACCAGGAGGGAAACGCGAGGCTTGGGGCGGAGTTCCTATGCCGCCACGCTGCGGCGCTTGGCAGCGGGCTTGCGCTTGCCCGGCACCCCTTTCCGGCCGACCGCCAGCGCCTGGCTGATGGTCGCCGTCAGCGCCTCGGGATCGAAGGGCTTGGTCAGCAGGAACGCCGGCTCGATCTTGTCGCCGGTGAGGAACGCCTCGGGGAAGCCGGTGACGAAGATCACCGGGACCTTGCTGAACTTCATGATCTTCTCGACCGCCTCGATGCCGCTGTCGCCGTCCTTGAGCTGGACGTCGGCGAGAATCAGGTCGGGGCGGAACTCTTCGGAGAGCGCGACCGCCTTGGCCTCGGTGTCGGCGACGCCGACCACCGTGTGGCCGGCGGAGCGGACGGTGACGACGATGTCCATGGCGATGACCGCCTCGTCCTCGATCACCAGGACCTTGGCGCCGACGTCCTTCTGCAGGTCGAGGCGGGCCTGCAGCAGCTTCTCTCGCGCTTCCTCGGCGGAGATCCCCAGGATCTCGGCTGCATTGGCCACCGAGAAGCCCTCCAGCGAGACCAGGAGCAGGATCTGCCGGTCGAGCGGCGGCAGTGCCGCGATCTGGCGGGTGAGCTCGGCATCGACTTCCAGGTCATCGGGATCGGCGGCCGGCTCCAGGCCCTGGCAGATCTCGTTGAAGGCCTTGAAGGTCTCGAGCTTCACATCGCCTTCGCCGATCAGCTCGGGCGCCGCCAGGACGACTTCGATGAACTGGCGGACGTAGCGGTCGCCGCGCTCCTGCGTTCCGGTCAAGGCGCGGGTGTAGCGGCGAAGATAGGGAAGAACGCGGATCATCGATTCGGACTGCACGGTCATGAGTTTCTCCGTTTGTTGACGACGATCCGGCGGGGAGCCGTCCGTCGCTTTTGATTTCCGGCGTCAACGAGATTGGGGCGGGAGGAGTTCGATCGGCCCGTAAGGCTTTGAGTTCTGAACCAATCTGCCTCCCGGTCGTTCTTCCTGTAGGCGGTACGGTCACACTTAACTGAAACCCGATCGTACGCGCGGTATCAGAGGGGTCGAGGAGCAATCCGGTGGTAATCGCGTGATCGGGCCGTGACAAAGGCAAAAAACCTCACGAAATCAGCGATTAACGCGTCACGGACGGCGCCCGCGGAGATGCGTCTGGAGCGCGAGGCGGAGCTCGGCGGCACGTGGCTGGACCAGCGGCTGAAGGCCCTCTACGAGCCGGTGATCCATGAGCCGCTGCCCGAGGAGATGCTGCGCCTTCTGGAGCCCCGCAAGCACTAGCCGCGACCGATCGGCCCACGGCCGGAACCGGGGCCGGCAGCCGACGTTTTTCCAACGCATCCCAGACATCGAATGGAGCCCATCATGGCCCGCAGCGACCTCCGCCTGGATATCGCGATGAAGGATCCGTCGCGCCAGTTCGACCAGCCCGACCACGTCGTGGATCACCCCGGGCTCACCGACGAGGAGAAGAAGAAGATCCTGAAGCAGTGGGAGCTGGACGCGAAGATCATGTCGACCGCCGAGGGCGAGGGCATGGCGGGCGGCGAGGAGAGCAAGCTTCGCCGCGTCAAGTCGGCGATCAAGCGCCTGGGCCGGCCGGCGAAGACCAACGGCGCCGCCGCCCCCGTCCGCAAGGCTCGGACCGGAGGGGACTGATGCTGCGCTACGCCCTTCTCTGGCTCGTCGGCGTGCCGATCCCCGTCCTCGTCCTCATCTACTTCCTGTTCAACTGAGCGAAACGAAAAAGGCCGGCCAGGCATCGCCTGGCCGGCCTTTCCGTTGGGTGGGACGATGCTCAGCGCTTCCAGACCGGCTCGCCGAGGTCAACCTGCTTCTCGTCGGTGACGACGCCCGTCGTACCACCGGCCGCCGCGCCGATGAGGGCGCCGGGGATCGCGCCGACGCCGCCGAACAGCGCTCCGACAGCGGCACCGCCGGCAGCGCCGACGGCCGCGCCGCCGGCAGCCCGGTCGCCCTGCGCCCGCGAACTTCCGCAGCCGGCCAAAGCGACGGCCGAGACGATCAAGCAGGGAATCAGAAGGTTCTTGGTACGGGTCATCATTCGCTCCTGTGTTGGATAGTGGATCAAGCCGCCCGTACAGCCGATGGCTCCGTCATCGACACGAAGCGTTTCGCCTAACTGGCAGCAATCTCATGGACATGGACGTCGGTCGCGCCGCACCGGCGAAGAATATCGGTCGCCACGCGCTCCTGTTCCGGATCGTGGACGGTCACCCAAAGGAGGATGCCGCCCTGCTCGACCTGGTCGTGCAGGAACTCCGTGCGGTTGCCGCTCACCCAGCGGCCGATGGTGTTGACCGCCGCCGCGACACCGCCGCCCGCGGCCGCCGCCCCGGCCGCCGCGGCAAGGGCGCCACCACCGGTCAGGATGGTGATGCCGGAGGCGGCAAAGGCGGCGATGACGGCCGCCATGCTGGTGGCCAGCGTCCGTCCCTGGCGGATGTCCTCATCCTCGACGACCGGACTCCGGGCAGCCTCGGGCTCATCGGCGGTGCGATGCATATCCTGGCCGTGGGCGGGGACGCCGGGCTGGAGCACGCTTTCCTGCGCCAGCAGGCTCATTTCGGACTTGTCCCACCCGGCGCTGGCGAGCTCGCTGACCGCCGTCTCCAGCGCCTCGGGCGAGCGAAACGCTCCGACGGCCTCGCGAACGACCGGCTGTTCGATCTTCTTGGCTGTCATGGCTCTTCTCCTCGGGTGAATTCGGTCAGCGGCGGTTGTGCAGGAACAGCCCGACCAGGATGCCGGCTGCCGCCGCCAGGACCGACAGCGGCGACTCCTGCTTCAGGGCGCCGACGATCTGGTGCACCGCGTCGTCGCCGGACTGGGCGCCGACGGCCGCCTGCGCGACCGGCAGCATCCCGCCGCCGTGCTTGCGGCGACGGTTCGCCATCGCCTCCGACACGAGCCAGAGGAAGCCCGCGACCAGGACGAGGGCGCCGCCGACGATCGCGGCGGCGATCGCCGCGGAATAGACGACGCTGAGCGCCATGTAGCTCGCGGCGAGCAGGAAGGCTGCCCCCGTGAGCATCATGGCGACGACGACGATGGTAACGACCATGGGATGCCCCCGATGCCGTCGCCCTTCAGCGACGCATCAACATGGCCGCCGCGACGCCGGCCGCGAACGCCGTCGCCATGGAAGCGACCGGGTTGTCGGAGACCTGGCGGCGGATCGTGTCGCCGGTGTCGACCGCAGACTGCCGGGCCGTGCCCAGCGTATCGGTCAGGAGATCGGTGATCTGCCCCTGGATGCGGTCCAACTGCTCGCGCGCCTTCTCGACGCCGACTTCCTTGCCGCTGGAGGCGATCTGCTCGAGATCCCCGACCAGGGAGGACAGATCATTCTGGAGGGCCTTGATGCCCGACTGGAGCTTGCGGCTCTCGCGCGTTGCCATGGTTATTTCCCTTCCTCGACAAATGCCTAGTGCGCGAAGGAAACGCCGGGACAACCCAAGGGTTCCGGCGGCCGCCCACGGAACCGCGGGTACCTGGATGCGTTGAATGAGGGTTGAGCCTCACCGGAGGGACACATGCCCGTGCTCGGAACCATCCTGATGGTCGCCATGGTCCTGCTGCTGATCAGCGCCGTTCCCGTTCATACGGAGGGGCGAGCCTGGTCGCGGTCTCCCAGCGGCATCCTGGGCGGGTTCCTGGTGGTCCTCCTTCTGCTGACGGCCAGCATCAACATCTGAGGGGCATCGAGATGGGCAAAGACACATCGCCGAAGCCCGGCACCGAACCGCTCGAAAAGGGCTCTGACGAGGCGGCCCAGCGCGCGCGCCAGCACCATGACGAAGAGCCGCTGCAGGCTCGCGGCCCCGACCCCCGGGATGAATCCCGGTCGGACGACGTCAGCGAGGAAGCACACGGAAAGGCCGTCGGCGGGGTTCACCACGACAAGCCGCCGCCGGTTCTCGTGAAGCAGGCGCACAAGCACAAGGAGATGGAGAAGGGCCGCCCGAAGGACACTGGCCGGGCCGGCGCCTGAAACTCTCGCCGGGCTCGGGCGTTGATGTCGCCGCACCCAACGGAGTGACACCATGCTGCAATGGGCCTTGACGTTCCTGCTGATCGCGCTGGTCGCCGGCCTCTTCGGCTTCGGCGGCGTGGCAGTGGTTGCCGCCGACTTCGCGCGCGTCCTGTTTTTCCTGTTCCTGGTCCTGTTCCTGATTACGCTGGCGTCCAGCCTCTTCAGAGGCCGCCGGCTCTAGCCCCGTCCCCGCTCCCGGAGATCCTCCGGGAGCGGCGGAAGACGGATGGCTAGATGCGGCGTCCGGCGCCGATCAGCACCGCGCCGCCGACGATGGCGCCGATGCCGCCGACAATCAGCCACATCGTCGAGTTGGTGTACTTGCCGGTCAGCGTCTCGCTGACGGCCTCGATCGGCGCGCTGGTGGCGTTGATACCGAAGGCGAGCAAAGCGATGCCGATGGCGACAGCGACCGCGCCCAGCCAGGAATTGGAGCTCATGGGAGTGATCCTTTCTTTGCGGATTTGGGGGACGACGTTGATGCTTCACCCAACGTCGGCCGCCCCCGCCGGTTCCGCTTCGCTTAGGTGGTGTTTACAAAGTAGCGTGACGCAAGAGGCGTCGGAGCGCCGCTAAATGGAGCATATCGAGGAACGATCTGGCGAGCTTGTCGTATCGGGTGGCGATGGCGCGGTTGATCTTCAGATGACCGATCAGCCGCTCGATACGGTTG
>CAXNIC010000035.1:0-20325 GCA_964201945.1 Alphaproteobacteria bacterium | reverse complement strand
TATTTCGGATGGAACTTCGAGCAGTAGTGCTTGGGGAACAGCGTCGGGTGCTGGCCGAGCGGCGTCGCCATCTGCTGCAGGAACATGCCGTAGGGGCCGTCGAAGGTGAACTTGACGGTGACGTCGTCGACCTTCGAGACCTTGCACATCTTGCCGCCGATCGTCCAAAGCGCCGGGGGCGACTTGTAGAGATCGGTATTGGCGAGGCAGTCCTCGAAGACGAAGACGATGTCGTCGGCGGTGAAGGGATGACCGTCCGACCACTTCATGCCCGGGCGGAGATGGAAGGTGAATTCGGTCGAGGTCGCATTCACGTCCCACTTGTGCGCGACGCCCGGCAGCACGTCGGTGAATTCCAGGTTCCAGCGGGTCAGGCCCTGGTTGCCGACCATGCGGAGGATGCCGTTGTGGTCGGCGGAGCCGCGAAGGCCGCGACGGATCTGGCCGCCATAGCGCCCGACGCGCTCGACCGGCGTGACCACCAGCGGGATCTTCGGCAGCCGCTCGGCCAGCGCCGGCAGCTTCTTGTCGGCGACGGCGGTGACGAACTCCGGCGCTTCCTTGGCAGCCGTCTGGGCCGACGCGCTCCAGGGAACGAGGCTGGTCGCGGCGAGGCCGCCGGCGCCCGCCATCAGCTGGCGGCGGGTCAGCGCCATGCCCTTATCGGTCTTCGGTCGTTTTGCCATCGTTCTCTCCCTCGTTCGGAAGCGCCGTGCCGGCGCCGTTTCACGTCAGAATGCGGGTTGCCCCGCCGGTCTGTCAAACTTCAGGCGCGCAGCGTCTGCAGCAGTGCCGCGATGTAGCCGTAGCAATAGGCGAAGGCGACGCCCTGGGCGTCCATGCCGTCGATCGCCGGCACGTGATCGGGCATGATCATGTAGCGATACCCGACCTCCTGGTAGAGACGGAGGGACGCCGGCATGTCCATGTCGCCCTCGTCGGGGAAGGCCTCCATGAAGTCGAGCTTGCGCCCGCTAATGTTGCGGAAGTGCACGTTGAAGATCTTGCCGCGGCTGCCGAACCAGCGGATCACCTCGCCGACCTCCGCGCGCGGATCGTCCAGCATCTCGCCGATCGTCCCCTGGCAGAAGTTGAGCCCGTGATACGGGCTCTCCTCGATCCCGACGAATCGCTTCAGTCCCTCGACCGTGCCCAGCACGCGCGTGACGCCACGCCAGCCCGGCGGGGTGTAGGGATCATGCGGGTGGCAGGCGAGGCGGACCTTGTTCGCCGTGGCGACCGGCACCACGCGTTTCAGGAAATACGCGATCCGCTCCCAGTTCTCGTCCTCGCCGACGACGCCGGCCATGCCGGGCTTGGCGTTCTGGTCGGCCTCGGCCCAGCGGAACGAGGCGTTGCGCGAGCCGCCGCGGCCGACCGACGGCTTGGTGCGAGGGATGCCGATGATGTTGAGGTTGTACTTGGCGGCCGGAATCCCCGCCGCCGCCAGGCGTTCGATCAAGGCGCAGATGGAATCCAGCTCGCGGTCGCGATCGGGGTCCTTCCCCATCAGGATCGCCGGGCTGTCCTGTTCCTCGATCGGGCGCGAGTTCATCGGCAGCTGCACCATGTCGAGGACGAGGCCGAAGCTCTCGATCTTCTCGCGGTGGCGGGCCAGGATGTCGGCCGACCAATGATGCGGATTGCCGTCGGGATCGGCGCAGACATGGCGGATGCCGAGCTGGGACCAGACCCGATAGTCGCTGTCGTCGCGGGCCTTGACCTGCGTGCCCAGATACACCGCCCCTCCCCCGATTTTTCGACAAGGCGTTTCGTTGGCTTGTAGGATAACCGGACAAGAGAGCCCGAGCGACCCTCGACTTTCGGATGGGGTCAAAAGGAGACGGCAATGGACGTGGATGCGCTGGTCTTCGACGTCTTCGGCACCTGCGTCGACTGGCGCGGCACCATCATCCGCGAAGCGGAGCGCTGGAGCCGCGAGCTCGGCCGCCCGGTCGACGGCCCCGGCCTCGCCGATGCCTGGCGGGCCAACTACGACCCATCGATGGAGGAGATCCGCGCCGGGCGCCGGCCCTTCACTCTGCTGGACACGCTCCACCGCGAGACCCTGAACAAGATCGCGCCCCGCTTCGGGCTTTCCGGTCTCGACGAGGCGACGATGGATCGCCTCAACCGGGTCTGGCACCGGCTCGATCCCTGGCCGGACACGGTGCCGGGCCTGCGGCGGCTCAAGTCGCGCTTCCTGCTGGCACCGCTCTCCAATGGCGGCGTCGCGCTCTTGACACGGATGGCCAAGCGCGCCGGGCTTCCCTGGGACCTGATCCTCTCCGGCGAATTGTTCCAGGGCTACAAGCCCGAGCCCAAGGTCTATCTCGGCGCTGCCCGCCTCCTCGACCTCGACCCGTCGCGCGTGATGATGGTCGCCGCCCACAATGGCGACCTCGCCGCCGCCGCGAAGCTGGGGCTCCGCACCGCTTTCATCCTCCGGCCGGCCGAATACGGACCGAAGCAGACGACCGACCTCGCCCCCGGCGGCGACTGGGACTTCTCATGCGACAGCATGGAAGCGCTGGCCGACGAGCTGGGCTGCTAGAGCTGACCCAGCTGCGCCAGCGCCGCCTTGACCCGGTCCGGGGTCAGCGGCGCCCGGCGGATACGGACGCCGGTCGCGTCGAACAGCGCGTTGGCGAGCGCGCCGGCGACGGGCCGGGTCGAACCCTCGCCGGCACCTGACGGGGCGATCTCCGGGCGATCAATCAGAACGACGTCGATCGCTTCCGGCGCGTCGCCGATCTCGAGGATCGGATAGCCCAGCCAGTCCAGGCTGGTGACGCCGTTCTTGTCAAAGGTCACCTCCTCGAACAGCGCCCGGCTGGTGGTCTGGACGATGTTGCCCTCGATCACCCGCTTCAGTGTCTCCGGGTTCACGATCAGCCCGCAGTCATGGGCGACGACGAAGCGCCGGGGCCAGATCCGCCCCGTGCGGCGATCGACCTCGATCTCGGAGATCACCGCGACCACGGTGCCGGCGCGCTGCGCATAAGCGATGCCGCGGCCGCGCAGCGTGTCGCCCGACTGCCGTCCCGCAGGCGACGGTCGCGTCTGCCAGCCGGCACGCTCGGCCGCGGCCTTGATCACCGCGATGTCGCGCGGCGCCCTCAGGTGACGGAGCCGGAACTCGACCGGGTCCGCGCCGGCCGCCACCGCCATCTCGTCCATAAAGGACTCGCTGGCGAAATGGATCTGCGGGCCGACCGGATCGCGAAGATGCGAGGTGCGTAGCGGCGAGGCGCGATCGAGCAGCGGCGCGATCGTCTCCCAGGCCATGCGCTTGGCATCGAAGGCATAGGACTCCGCCGGCACGCCGAAGGCCGCCGTCGACTTCGGCGGATGACCGACCAGCATCCCGGCCAGCGTGTCGTTGGGCGAGCTCTCATTGGCGCTCATGTCGAGGCGCGAGAAGCCCTTCGACTCGAAAGAATAGGCAACGACCTTGCCGTCCTTGTCGAAGCCGGCGCGGGCGCGATGGATCGAGGCCGGCGCCTTCGGATCCCAGCCATGGCCGTCGGCGCGCATGCCCTGGACGCGCACCGGACGCCCGGTCGCCTGCGAGAGCACCGCCGCCTCGGCGGCGCCGTCGCCGGCGTCGTTCCGGCCATAGGAGCCCGGCCCCGGCACCCAGATGCCGTGCACCTGCTCGGGCTTCAGGCCAAGGATGCGGGCGACGCCGTCACGGGCGAAATGCGGCTTCTGCGACCCAGTCCACAGCGTCGCGCTATCGGGTTTCGTATCGACCACGGCGCAGGCCGGACCCATGCTGGCATGCGACTGGAACGGCCATTCGTACTCGGCCTCGATGACGCGCGCGGCACCGGCGAACGCCGCCTCGACCGGTCCCTGGTCGACCGGTGCCTGACGCGTCACCACCTTCGCCTGGCGGATGTGATCGTAGATCGCCTCGGTCGCCGGGAACGGCGGCGCCGCGTCCGACCACCTGACCTTCAAGGCTTCTGCCGCCTGGATCGCGTCCCATTCGGTCTCGGCGACGACGGCGACGAGATCCTTCACGCGCACCACCTTCGCTCCGGCGAAGCTGGCGATCGATGCCTCGTCGACACCCGTGGGCACTGCACCCGCGACGGGCGGACGCACGACCCGGCCATGCAGCATGTTCGGCACGGTGATGTCGGTGACGAAGTCGAGCGTGCCCAGCACCTTCGGCGGCACATCGCGGCGCGGCGGCGATGTGCCGACCAGGCGGTACTGCTTCGGGTCCTTCGGCTTCGCTTCGCCGGTGACGGTAAGGTCGTTGCCGTAGCGCTGGTTCCAGGTGAGCTTGGACTCGAAGCTCTTGCCGCCGACCAGATCGGCATAGCTGACCCGCTTCGCCGCATCGCCTTCGACGGAGATGACGCCGTCGGCGACCGTCAGCTTCTCGCGCGGCACGTCGAACCTCTTCGCCGCTTGATTGAACAGCAGACGTCGGACTTCGGCCGCGGCGTTGCGCAGCGGAATGCCGCCCCGCTGGACGCCGGTGCTGCCGCTGGCGCCGCCCTGATTCAGGGTCAGCGCAGTGTCGCCCATGATCACGACGACGCGGGCGAGCGGCACATCCAGCTCTTCGGCGACGATCTGGGCGATGGCGACGTCGACGCCCTGCCCCATGTCCATCTTGCCGAAGAAAGCGGTGACGGTGCCGTCGGGCGCCACCGCCAGCCAGGAGTCGAGCTCTTCCGGGTGCAGCGGTGGCTTGCCCGGACGTAGATCGGCGGCCAGTGCATCGCCCGCGATGTCCGGAACGGCGAAGGAGACGACCAGCGCACCGGCCGCCTTCAAGAGGCCGCGGCGGTCGAGCCTGAGCGCGGCGGTCATGTGCGCCTCCGCTCGGCCATCAGCAACGCCGCGCGCTTCACCGCGCGCAGGATCGACATATGCGTGCCGCAGCGGCATTTGAGGCCCGCCAGCGCGTCCCGGATCTCTGCATCGGTCGGCGCCTTGTTCTCTTCCAGGAAGGCCGCTGCCGTCATCACCCAGCCGCTGGTGCAGTAGCCGCATTGCGGCACGTCTTCCTGGATGAAGGCCTGCTGCACCGGATGCGGCTTGTCGGCGGTGCCGAGCCCATCCAGCGTCGTCACCTCGCGTCCCTCCGCCAGAGACACCGGCGTGCCGCAGGAGCGGCTGGCGACACCGTCTATATGGACGGTGCAGGCGCCGCATTGCGCGAGGCCGCAGCCGAAATGCGGATTCTTCAGGCCGAGATCGCCGCGCAGCGCATAAAGCAGCGGCATGTCGGGATCGGCGTCGAGGGTCGCCGGCTTGCCGTTGACCGTGAGGCTGATGCGTTGGCGCATATGCCGCCCTCCCCTGAAGTTGAGTGAAGTCTGCGCCCGCTCCCCGGGGCGCAGCCAGAGGAAAGCACCTGACATCTCAACTCCATGGATTGACATTTCAGGCCCGGCATACTCGAATTCACCCCGATATCCCGAAGTTGCCCGGAACACCCGATGCTCGACGTTTCCAGATCCATCCCCGCCGACAGCGAGACCCGACAGAGCGACATCGCCTTCGAGATGCTGAAGGCCGACATCGTCGGCTGCCGCCTGCTTCCCGGCGCCGGCGTGACCGAGGGCGAGCTCGCCGAACGCTACGGGCTGGGCAAGGCGCCGATCCGGATGGCGCTGACCAGGCTGGCCGAGCGCGACTGGCTGCGCGCGCTTCCCCGCCGGGGATACCGGGTGAAGCCGGTCGCCATGCGCGACATCACCGAGGTCTTCGAGCTTCGCCAGATGATCGAGCCCGCCGCCGCCCGTGCTGCCGTCGGCAAGGTCGAGATCAGCCGGCTCGAGCATCTCGACGCCGTCTGCGGTGCCGGCTTCGTCGCCGGCGATGCGGCGAGCGAGGCGACATACCTTCAGGCACACCGGCAGTTCCACCTGGCAATCGTGCTGGCCGGCGGCAATCGCCGCCTCGGCCGCGCCTTCGAGCCCCTCTGGGAAGAGACCGAGCGGGTGATCCACTACACCGGCCTTCTCCGCCAGAACTCAGACGAGCTCCGCCACGATCATCGGCCGCTGCTGGACGCCTTCCGCGCCGGCGACGGTGCCGCCGCCGAAGCCGAGATGCGGGACGAGGTCCAGCACCTCTCCCGCGTCATCGTCGAGACCGCTCTCAAGACCGCCGTCCTCCTCGCCCCCTCGCCGGACCCGGCGAGCGAGCGTGGCGAGGACGCGTATCGCTGATTTCACTGCGCCGGCAGGGGGCCGGCGTTCAAAAAGGGAGGCTGAACATGGCTCGAAGGTCGATGTGGCTCGGGACTGCCGCGCTCGCGGCGGTTCTCATGAGCGGACAAGCGGACGCTGCCAAGGACTTGCTGGTCGTCGATCTCGCCAGCGAGCCCGCCTCGCTGGACCCGCATGTCCAGTGGAACCCGGACAGCTACTGGGTCTATCGCAATATCTTCGACAACGTCGTCACCCGCGACGACGACGGCAAGATCATCCCGCAGGTCGCGACGTCGTGGAAGGCGATCGACGACAAGACGATCGAGTTCACCCTGCGCAGCGACATCAAGTTCCATGACGGCACGGCGATGACCGCCGACGACGTCGCCTTCACGGTCAAGCGCATCACCGATCCCGCCTTCAAAAGCCCGCAGCTCGACCAGTTCAACAAGATCGTCGCGACCGAGGTGGTGAACCCGACGACGATCCGCTTCAAGACCGACAGCGTCTATCCGGTGCTGATGGCGCAGCTGACCAAGCTCAGCATCGTGCCCAAGGCCCATGTCGAGAAGGTCGGCAACGAGGCGTTCAACACCGGCCCGGTGGGCAGCGGTGCCTACAAGTTCGCCTCGCTCCAACGCGGCGTGAAGACGACGCTCGCCCGCAACGACACCTATTGGGGACAGAAGGGAACCTTCCCCGCGGTCGAGTTCCGCCCGGTTCCGGACGCGGCGACCCGCATGGCCGATCTCCGCAGCGGCCGCGCCGACCTGATCGTCACCATCAACGCCGACCACGCGAAAGAGCTGAAGGCCGACGCCAACACCAAGGTCTTGAGTGTGCTCAGCGAGCGCGTCGCCTATTTCATGCTGAACTCGCTGACCGGCCCGACTTCTGACCTCCGCGTCCGCCAGGCGATCTCGCACGCCATCGACCGCCAGGGCATCATCGACGGACTGATGGGCGGCTATGACAAGCCGGTCGCGACAATGCTCTCCCCGGTCCATGTCGGCTTCAGCGAAGGCTTCAAGGGCCCGGTCTACGATCCGAACAAGGCGAAGGCGCTGCTGAAGGAAGTCGGCGCGCCGGCCACCGGCACCTTCACCCTCTTCACCTCACCGGTGTTCGACCAGCGCATCGTCGTCGCGATCCAGCAGATGCTGCGCGACGTCGGGCTCAAGGTCGAGATCACCTCCAGCGACTTCGGCAACTGGCTGAAGCGCGCGCAGTCGGCTCCGGCCGAGTTCGGCGAAGTCACCTTCAGCCGCTGGTCCTGCGGCTGCCAGGACGCCGACGGCATCCTGTTTCCGCTCTATCACTCCAAGAGCCAATGGGCGAAGTCGAACGACCCGAAGATGGACGCCGCCCTTGACGCCGGCCGCTCCACCCTGGACGAAGCCGCCCGCATCCGCGCCTACAAGACGGCGAACGAGCTCGCGGAAGCGACCGTGCCGCTGGTGCCGCTCTACCAGGCCGCCATCCTCTACGGCGCCCGCAAGGAGCTGCGCTGGAAGCCGACGCCGAACGAGAGCTTCTTCGTCAATCGTATCGGCTGGGACGGCTGATCCATCCGTCATATGATCTAGAGAGGGGGCCGATGATCGGCCCCCTCGCCTTTTCAACGATCGAGTACCCGACATGGCTGGACTGAGCTGGGGCGACGAGTTCGCCGGGCGGCGCGTGGTCATAACCGGCGCCTGCGGCATCTACGGACGATGGATCGCCCAGGCGTTCACCGATGTCGGCGCCAAGCTCTGCCTCTCGGACGTGAAGGGCGAGTCCCTCGCACGGATGGCGGCCGATCTCGGCGTCTTCGACAAGGGCGGGCTGACGCACCGCACCGACCTGCTCGATGCTGCCTCGATCGACGACCTGGTCGCCAGTGTCGCCAAGGCCTGGGAGACGCCCGACGTCGTCATCAACAACGCCGGCATCTATCCGAGCGGCTTCCTCCTCGATGTCGACGCCGCGGAATGGGACCGCATCGTCGGCGTCAATCTGCGGGCGCCCTTCCTGGTCTCGCGCGGCTTCGCCAAGCTGATGATCAAGTTCAAGGTCAAGGGCAGCATCATCGACATCTCCTCCGGCGCATCGCGAAAGATGCGCCGTACCGTGGCACCCTACTGCCTTTCCAAGACCGCGCTCGACCGGCTGAACAAGGGCTTCGCCATCGAGCTCGCCGAGTACGGTATCCGCGTCAACATCGTCGAGCCGGGCTTCGCGCCGGGATCGACCGCGAGCCCGCTCACGCCCGCGCATGTCGAGGCGACGCTGGCGCAGATCCCGCTCGGCCGGGCCTCGGTCCCGAGCGATGCGCCGAACGCCATCCTGTTCCTCTGCTCCAGCAAGGCCGAGTACATCACCGGCACCACGCTCACCGTCGACGGCGGCAACTCGATCGGCAGTCTCGCGGTTCATCAGGACAAGAAGCACGCCGGATGAGGTCATGAGATGACGGGGGCGCCACCCGGCGGCGTGCCGGCCAAGCGCGCCGTCGTTTCCACACGCGGCGTCGTCGCGGCCCAGCACCCGGCCGCGGCCGAAGCCGGGATCCGTATGCTGGAGAGCGGCGGCAATGCCGTCGATGCCGCCATCGCCGCGACGCTCGCCGTCGGCGTGGTCGAGCCCTGGCTGAGCGGGCTCGGCGGCGGCGGCCTGATGCTGGCGCGGATGGCGGACGACGGTCAGGTGCACGCCCTCGACTTCTCGATGGTCTCGGCCCGCGGTCTCGATCCGGCGCGCTACCCGTTGGCGTCGGGCAATGACGCCGGTCTCTTCCAGTGGCCCCGCATCGAGGGCGACCGCAACATCTCAGGCTACGAGGCGATCTGCGTTCCCGGTGCCGTCGCGGGCCTGGGATATGCCGCCGAGCGCTTCGGCCGCCTCCCCTGGCGCGAGCTGATCCTACCGGCGATCGAGCTGGCGGCGGCAGGACTCCCGGTCGACTGGTTCACCGCGCTGACTGTCGGCGTCGAAGGCACTTCCCTCGCGACATGCCCGCAGACCCGCGCCTTCTTCCTGCCGGAGGGAAAGGCGCCGGCCGCCGGGACCGGGCTTCGCCTGAAGAACCCGGCGCTGACGGACACACTCCGTCGCCTCGCCGAGGCCGGCCCGCGCGATTTCTACGAGGGCGACATCGCCCAGCACATCGCCGGCGATCTGGCGACCGGCGGTTCGTCGATCGATTTCGACGATCTCGCCCGCTACCAGCCGCGCCCGGTCGAGCCGGCAAAACTCGACTATCGGGGCACGCGGCTCCATGCGATGCCGGGCCTCACCGGCGGGCCAGCCTATCTCGCGGCGATGGCGTCGCTGGCGGAAAGCATCGTCCCCGGCCGGGAGCCGACGCCGGACGCGTTCATCGCCTATGCCCAGGCACTCACCGAAGCCTATGCCGACCGGCTCGCCACCCACGGCCATGCCGGCGTCACCCACGAGCCCGGCTGCACCTCGCATGTCAGCGTCATCGACGCCGAGGGTAATATAGCCTCGCTGACCAACACGCTGCTCGCCCGCTTCGGCGCCAAGGTGGTGCTGCCGTCGACCGGGCTTCTCATGAACAACGGCATGATGTGGTTCGACCCGCGACCCGGAACCGCGAACGCGATCGCCGCCGGCAAACGTCCGCTCGCCAACATGTGTCCGGTGCTGGCGACGCGGGACGACCGCCCCGCCTTCGTCATGGGCGCAGCCGGCGGCCGCCAGATCGTGCCGGCACTGGTGCAGCTCACCTCGTTCCTGCTGGATTTCGGCTTGTCGCTGGACGAGGCCTTCCGGGTGCCGCGGCTGGATGCCAGCACCTCCACGATCCTCTGCGATGCGCGCATGGCGCCGGTCACCGTGGCCGCGCTCGCCCGCACCTTCCCGATCTCGCGGATCGCCGACACGGTCTATCCGGTGCAGTTCGCCGTGCCCAACGCCGTGCAGCACGAGGCAGGCCGCAACACGGGCATGGCGCACCCCACCACTCCCTGGCCGATCGCGCTGGCGCAGCGCTAGCCGAGTTCCTTCACCAACTCGTCCAGCATGTGGAAGGCGGTGTTCGCCGCCGGCACGCCGCAATAGATCGCCTGCTGCAGCACGATCTCCTTGATGTCGGCGGCGCTCATCTCGCCCTCGACCAGGGCGGCCTTCGCATGCATGCGGAACTCGTCCCAGCGCGACAGCGCGATCAGCGTGCCGATCACCAGGATGCGGCGCGTGCGGATGTCGAGGCCGGGCCGGGTCCAGATCTCGCCCCAGGCATAACGGGTGATCAGATCCTGGAACTCGGCCGTGAGATCGTTCGCCTTGGCGATCGAGCGATCGACATGGGCGTTCCCCAGCACCTTCCGGCGGACGGCCATGCCGGCGGCATGGCGCTCCTTCTCATCCATTCCCCGTCCCCTTCGACAGCACGCGCTCGACGAACGCCGCCGACGCGCCGAGATAGTTGTCGGGCGTAAGCAGGCGCTCGATGTCGCCGGCCTTGAGATGCTTGGATACCTCGGCATCCGCCTTGAGGATCTCGGCCAGAGGACGTCCGTCGGCGACCGCCCGCTTGCAGGCCGCTTCGATCAGCTCATGCGCCTTCGCCTTGCCGAGGGGCTTTGCCAGGGCCGCCGACACCGCCTCGGCCAGCACCAGTCCGCCGGTCGCGTCCAGGTTGGCGCGCATGCGGTCCGGATCGACGACGAGGCTGGAGAGCGCGTCGGCAACCGAGCGGGCGGCACCTGCGGTGACGCGCACCAGCTCCGGCAACGTCTCCCACTCCGCCTGCCAGCCGCCGAGGCCGCGCTCGTGCTCCTGGGCCATGGCGCCGAGGAACGTCGCGACCAGGCCCGGCGTCCGCGCCGCGGCAGCCAGCGCCACCGAGGCGGAGATCGGGTTCCGCTTGTGCGGCATCGTCGAGGAGCCGCCGCGCCCTGCCGCCGGCGCCTCATAGGCCTCGCCGATCTCGGTCTGGCCCATCAGCGCGAGGTCGCGGGCGATCTTGCCGATCGTGCCAGAGGCGATGCCGAGCGAGGCCGCCAGCGCCGCCAGCCGGTCGCGATGTGCGTGCCAGGGCAGATTCGGCACCGTAAGACCGAGCCGGGCGCCCAGCGCGTCGGCAACCTTGAGGCCGTCGCTGCCGAGCGAGGCCAACGTACCGGAGGCGCCGCCGAACTGAAGCACACACGCCGCTTTCAAATCAGCATCGAGCCGCGCTCGCACGCGCCGCAGCGCATCGAGCCAGCCGGCGGCCTTGAGGCCGAAGGTGACCGGCACCGCCTGCTGCATCCAGGTGCGCCCCGCCATCGGCGTCGCCGCATGGCGGCGGGCGAGATCAGCTGCGGCCGCCGCCGCGTGATCGAGCTGCGCCACAACCAGCGGCACCGCGTGGCGAAGCTGCAGCACCAGGCCGGTGTCGATGATGTCCTGACTGGTGGCGCCGAGATGGACGAAGCGGGCGGCCGCCTTGTCATGCTTCGCGACCTCGGCCGTCATCAGCTTGACTAGCGGGATCGCCAGGTTGCCAGCCTTGCTCGCCTCCTCGGCGAGCACCGTGTGGTCGTAGAGGGCAGCCTTGGCCGCCGCGCGGATCGCCGACAGCGCGTCGGCCGGCACCAGGCCGACCTCCGACTCCGCCTCGGCCAGCGCCACCTCGACGTCGAGCATCGCCTGCAGCCGCGCCTCGTCGGAGAGCTGGGCGTCGACGGCCGGGTCGCCGAACAGGCGGGCGTGGAGGGAGGGCGTGGTCACACCGCGAAGAATACGGTCTCGTCCTTGCCCTGCAAGGCGATGTCGAAGCGGTAGCGGCCATCGCCGATCCGCTTGGCAACCAGCGTACCGGCGCGGGCCCCTGGCACCAGCTCCAGGATCGGGTCCTGGTCGTTGCCGGCCTCGTCGTCGAAATAGATCCGTGTGACGAGACGCGTGAGCAGGCCGCGGGCGAAGAACCCGACCAGGAGATGCGGCGCCTGCAACCGGTTCCCCGGACCCGGCACCGGACCCGGCTTGATCGTCTCCAGGCTGAAGCGCCCGTCCTTGCCGGTGGCGATGCGCCCGAAACCGTCGAAGCTGGGATCCGAAGGTCCGCGCTCATCCTCGGGGTGGCGGTAGCGGCCGCCGGCGTCGGCCTGCCAGGTCTCGATCAGCGCATCGGGAACCACAGCCCCTGCCCCGTCGGTGACGGTGCCCTCGATGACGATGCGCGTCCCCTTCCCTTTGAGCCGGGCGCTGCCGTCGAAGGCGAGGCCGAAATGGAAGAAGGGGCCGACGGTCTGGAACGGCGTCGACCCGCTCATGCCGAGGTCTCCATCGGCGTCGCCTGCCGCCCGCGCACCACCATGTCGAAGCGGTATCCCAGCGCCCATTCCGGCTTGGTCAGGTCGAAGTCGAAGCTGGAAACCATGCGCTGGCGGGCGGCCGGGTCCGGCGTCGAGTTGTAGATCGGGTCGTGCGCCAGCAGCGGATCGCCCGGGAAATACATCTGGGTGATCAGGCGCGTGAGGAAGCTCGGGCCAAACAGCGAGAAGTGCAGATGCGCCGGCCGCCAGGCATTGGCGTGGTTCCGCCAGGGATAGGCGCCGGGCTTGATGGTGACGAAGCGATAGCGGCCCTCGGCATCGGTGATCGCTCGGCCGCCGCCGGTGAAGTGGGGATCCAGCGGCGCATCGTGCTGGTCGTTCGGATGGGCGTAGCGGCCGGCGGCATTTGCCTGCCAGAGTTCGACCAGCGTGCTGCCGATCGGCCGCGCGTCCTCATCCAGCACCCGGCCCTCGACGATGATCCGCTCGCCCTGCGCTGGTGCAACACCTTGAGCGGTCAGGTCGGTCGTGACCGGGCCGAAGCGCTCGAAGCCCTGAACCGGGCCGGTGATCTCCGACAGCGTCTGCGGGATGGCGACCGCCGGCTGCTTTGGATGGCGGAGCGCGGTCGAGCCGTAGCCGGCGAAGTCGTTGGACGGGTGCGTGCCGTCCGCGGTCGGTCGATAGGGTCTCAATCCAGTCATCTCGCCCTTCCTCGCCTCGAGAGGGTGCATGTTAGCAGCCCATACCACCCTTTGGCGCCGCCAATTGCCGCATGAATGGGTCCATGGCAGGGTTGCGGCCACTCCCTTCCGCCCTTCATCCCGAGCGAGACATTCATGGCCGAGACGACGCGCTACCACCGCATCGCGCCCGAAAACCTGAAGCGCGCCATCATGCTGGTCTTCAAGCAAGCAGGGAGTTCCGAGCGCGAGCAAGGGCTGACCGCCGACCACCTTGTCGCCGCCAACCTCTCCGGTCACGACTCCCATGGCGTCGGCATGATCCCGGCCTATCTGCAGGCCTGGCGCGACAAGAAGCTGACGATCAACGGCACGCACACGGTCGCCGTCGATTCCGGCCCGATCCTGACCATCGACGGCGGCCTCGGCCAGGTGATCGCCTATGACGCGATGAACCTCGGCATCGAGCGCGCGCGCCAGATGGGCGTGTGCATTCTCGGCATCCGCAACGCGCACCACACCGGGCGCATCGGCCACTGGGCCGAGCAATGCGCCGCCGCGGGGTTCGTCTCCATGCACTACGTCTCGGGCTTCGCCGGCGTCACCAGCGTCGCCCCCTTCGGCGGCCGCGAGACCCGCTTCCAGACCAATCCCTATTCCGCCGGATTCCCGCTGCCCGGCCGCCCACCGATCATCCTCGACTTCGCCACGTCCAAGATCGCCATGGGCAAGGTCCGCGTCGCCCTCAACAAGGGCGAGCAGGTGCCGGAGAACGTCATGATCGACGCCGAGGGCAAGCCGACCCGCGACCCGGCCACGATGTACGCGCCGCCGGCCACGCGCGGCGCTCTCTTCACCTTCGGCGAGCACAAGGGTTCCGGCCTCGCCATGATCTGCGAGCTGTTCGCCGGCGCGCTCACCGGCGGCGGCACGACTTATCCCGGGAGCTACGAGCATCGCCCGATCATGAACAGCATGCTCTCGATCATCGTCGAGCCGACCCGTCTCGGCGGCGGCGCCAATGTCGGCACCGAGGCGACCCGCTTCGTCGACTGGGTCAAGTCCTCGAAGCCGTTGCCGGGCGTTGACGAGGTGCTGGTCGCGGGTGAGCCCGAGCGCAAGCGCCGGACCGAGCGCGAGCGCGACGGCATCCCGGTCGACGTCACCACCTGGACCGAGGTGAAGAAGGCAGCCGCTGCCATCGGCCTCGACGGCGCCGCCCTCGACAAGGCGGCGGGGCTCTAGGAGCGAGGCTTTCTCAGAAACCCTCTCCCACCGGGAGAGGGTGCGAGCGATAGCGAGCGGGTGAGGGGAAGCCTTTCAACCGCACCTATGCGAGCGGAACAGAGTTGCCTTTGCTAAGACCCCTCACCCGCTCACTTCGTTCGCACCCTCTCCCGGTGGGAGAGGGTTTTTGAGTTTCAGCACTGCCGGCCTTCCCTTGACGCAGGCCGCACCGCCTCGCCACGCTCGTCGAATACTTCCAGGGGGATGACGCTCATGGCTAAGAACGCTCTGTCGTGGTCGGAGTGGGCGTCGACCGACGCGCTGGCGCTGGCCGAGCTCGTGCGGAAGAAGAAGCTCTCCGCCAAGGAGGTCGCTGCCCAGGCGAAGGCCGGCATCGAGGTGGCGAACCCGACGCTAGGCGCCGTGCTCGAGGTGTTCGAGGACGTGGTCGCCGACCCCGATCATGACGGCCCGGCCAAGGACGGCGCCTTCTACGGCGTGCCGCTGCTGCTGAAGGACATCGGCTCCGGCCTCAAGGGGCGGAAGCAGGAGTCGGGATCGAAGCTGCTGCGCGACTTCGTCGTGCCCGAGACCGATCCGCTGGTCGAGAACTTCCTGAAGGGCGGCCTCATCCCGATCGGGCGGTCGACGACGCCCGAATTCGGCATGACCTTCGACACCACCACCAGCTATCTCGACAAGGTCATCACCACCCGCAACCCCTGGAACCTGAAGCACACGCCGGGCGGCTCCTCCGGCGGCTCGGCGGCGATGGTGGCTGCCGGCGTGCTGCCGATCAGCATGGCGTCCGACGGCGGCGGCTCGACCCGCATCCCCGCCTCCTTCTGCGGCCTCGTCGGGCACAAGTCGTCGCGCGGCCTGGTGCCGCGCCAGCTCGGCGGCAGCGACTACCAGTCGCGCCACGTCAACGAAGGCGTGGTGACGCGCTCGGTCCGCGACACGGCAGCAGCCCTGGATGCCATCGGGCACGGGCCGCAGGGCGGCTTCTTCACTCGCGTCACCCCGGCGGTGCCGTCGTTCCTGGACGCGCTGAAGGACATTCCGAAGGGCTGGAGGATCGGGCTCTCGACCGGCCCGTGGGGCCGCCCGACGCCGGTCGACGACCAGGTCGCCCAGCGCATCCGCGAGGTCGGCAAGCTGCTGGAGGGCCTCGGCCACACGGTCGAGGAGGTGAAGGACGAGCAGGTCTGCGACTGGACCGCGATGTGGCGGGGCTACATCACGCACTGGATCACCAGCCGCATGGCGCATCAGGGGCTGGCGCGCAGCCGCAACGTCGACGTCTCCCGCATCAAGGACTTCATGGTGCCAATGGTCTGGCGCCACTTCGAAGCGGCGCAGACCTACAAGCTGGTCGACCTGATGAACGCGATGAACGACAACAATGTCGTCACCCGCGCCTTCGGCAAGCTGATGGACAAGTACGACATGCTGCTGACGCCGACGCTCGCCATCCGCGTACCCGAGGCGAACGGCCCCTACTCGCTGCTGCGCGACGAGCCGCTGACCGGCTGGATGGATCGCCTGGCCGACGCCTGCCGCTTCACCATGCCCGGCAACGAGACCGGCGTGCCAGCGATCTCCATTCCCGCCGGCCTGGATGCCGACGGCCTGCCGATCGGCGCCCAGCTGCACGGCAAGTTCGGGCGCGACGACATGGTGCTGAGGCTCGCAGCCCAGGTCGAAGCAGCGAAGCCCGAGTGGTTCAGCGCGCGGCCGAAGAACCACATCGCCGCCGGCACTTGGGGCGCCTGATCCGGCTCGTCACGAGTTGTCGGAAGCAAGGCGTCTGCGACCTGCCGTCGAAATGGTGCGTTAACACCTTGGCGGTAGCGCTAGGCCCGACCTTGCTGCCACAGTTGCTCGCATGCCTTCGACCGCCACTCACCGGCGCACGTTGACGGCAGTCGTCGCGTCCGCCCTGGTCGCGGTGACGGCCATCTGGGCGGCGGCGCTGTTCCTGAGAGTCCAGGACCGCCGAGACGTCCTTCACGACGCCGAGACCGAACTGATCGGCACGCAGAACGCCATCTCCGCCCAGGTCGAGCGCACCTTCGAGAACGGGCGGTTCCTGCTGACCGCGGTCGATCTCTGGCTCGGCGACGCCACCGAAACGACACAGGGACGGCCGCTCGACCAGCTCGCCTGGTGGATCGCCGCGCTCGAACGCTCCCAGGACGTTCCCCTCACCGTCCATCTGTTCGACGAGGCCGGCAACATGATCCGGTACGGCGGCTACGGCCTCGACGGCATCAACGTCGCCGACCGGGACTACTTCCGCGCGCTCGCGCAACGATCGCCCGGACACATCTTCGTCGGCACCCAGATCGTCGGCCGCGACACTTCCCGCAACGTCATTCCCCTCGCCACCACGGTCCGCACCAACCGCTTCGGCATCGCCATCGCGGTCGCCTCCGTTCCGGCACAGACCATCGCCGATGCCTTCGACGGCCTGCTGGTGAGCGCACCGGGGTTCGTCGGCATCGTCCGCGACGACGGCACCATCCTTTTGCGTTCGCCTGACCCGGACGGGATGGTGGGCAGGAAGGTGGACATCGCCAACGTCGTGGACCAGGCACCGGAAGCCCCGCGTATCGGCTTCTTCACGCATCGCTTGCGCGACGACGGCCAGGAAGCGATGACCGCCTACGCACGCCTCACCTCGCTCCCCCTCCTGGTCTACGCCTCCTTCGTGATGTCCGACCTGATGAGCAAGTCCGACGATCGCGCCTGGCCTAAGATCGTGACCGCCATCGTTGCCACCATCACGGTCGCGATCGGCGCTGGGCTTCTCGGATTTCTGGTCATCCAGCGCGAGCAGGAAGCGCGCCGCGTCGCCGAGGCGCTGGTCGCCGCCGACGAGGCCAATGCCGCCAAGACCCAGTTCCTCGCCAATGTGAGCCACGAGCTGCGGACTCCGCTCAATGCCGTGATCGGCTTCTCGGAGACCCTGTCAGCGCAGATCTTCGGCCCGCTGTCGGAGCGCTATCGGGGATATGCCGAGGACATCCTCACATCCGGCCGCCATCTCCTCAGCATCGTTGACCAGCTCCTCGACATGGCCTCGATCGAGGCGAGACGCGAGCATCTCAGGCCCGAGCCGATCCTCCTCGGCGCCGTCGCCGACGAGGTCGCGCAGATGATGCGGCCGATGGCGGATCAGCGCGGCGTGACTGTCACATCCGATCACCCCGCCGACCCGATCGGCATCGAAAGCGACACCCGCTGCGTCCGCCAGATCCTGATCAACCTGACCAGCAACGCCGTCCGCTTCTCACGCGCGGGCGGCCGGGTCGCGCTCGCCTGCCGCCGCGACGGCGATCAAGTGACGGTCACCGTCGAGGACAACGGACAGGGTATCGCCGCCGAGGACCTGCCGCGGATCTTCGACCTGTTCTGGCAGGGCGAGGACGCCTACGCCCGCCGGCACGGCGGCATCGGACTCGGCCTGCCGCTGACCAAGACGCTGGTGACTGCGCTCGGCGGCACCATCGCGGTCGAGAGCAAGGTCGGCGTCGGCAGCCGCTTCACCGTGCGGCTGCCCGACAGGCTGCCGGGTTAGGCGGCCATCGACTTCAGCAGCTCGATCGCTTCCTTCTCCAGCACCTCGGCCGCGGTCGGCGCATAGGGCGTCGCCCATTCGGTCTCGTAGCCGCCCTCGGAATACGCATCGGCCACCGGCACATAGCCCTGCCAGCCGTTGGAGTATCCGGCGAACTGCACCACCGGCAGCGGCGAGGCGTCGCGGATCTTGGCGCCGATGCGCGAGAACGGCTCCAGCGGCGCCCCGATCAAGCCGACCGGCCCGAGACGGATACCGTGCAGATCGACGCTCATATGGGTCTGGCCCTGGGTCAGCTTGGCCCAGTGGGCATTCATCGCCGCCCGCTTCGAGCGCGCATTGGTGTCGGAGATCTCCTGCGGCGAGGCCTTGGTCTTGTCGATCGCGACCATCGCCTTGGCCAGCCGGTCGGCCTCCCCGACCGCATCGGCGGCCGAGCCATAGTTGCGCACCGGCAGCTTCGCCTGCCGCGTCATCACCAGCAGCTTGGTCTCGGCTTCCGGCCCGGTGTCCTCGGCCCAGAGGCCAAGCGGCGCGCCGGATTCCACCACCTCCTTGAAGCGCCGCACGATCGGCCGGGTGCGGAGCCCCATGATCACGCGCCCGGCTTCGGCGCCGAGACGGGTGCCGATGCGGCGCGGGACCTGCACGTCGCCGGTCAGCCCCTGCTCCGGCATCTGGTCGCCGGCGCATCCCTGCAGGAACAGGCAGGGCGCGCCAGTCAGCTGCTGGACCACACGCTTCACGGTGCCGGGATAGTCCGGGCTGATCAGACGGTTCTGATGCGCCAGCGTGATCGGATGCGTGCCGAAGCCGACGATGGAGGCGATCGGCGTCTCGTCCATGTCGTCGATGCGGACGGCAACGACGGTCTGGTCGACATAGCCACCACGATTCTCGGCCACCAGCATGGCGCCCGACGGTCCCTTGAAGCGGCGGTTCACGGTGACGTCGCTCTTGCCGTAGCCGCCGGCGACGCGCGCCTGCTTCGGTGCCATCATCGCCTGGCGCACGGCGCCGACGAGCTGAGCCCGCACATAGTCCTGATAGGGCTGCACCAGTTCAGCGCCCGGCAAGGCAGCGTTGCCGCCGAAGCCGCCGGCAAAGGACCAGGGCGGGCCGGCATGGGTGTGGGTGTAGGCGAGGCGGACGGCTTCCGGCGGCACGCCGGCGGTGTCGCCGATCAGCTTCCGGAGTTCGGCCGCCTCGTCCATCTGGAACGATCCGAAATCGACATCGACCAGCACCGCCGTGGTGTTCTCGTCGGCGATGAACATCGCCGTCGCCCACAGGTCGAGGTCGATGCCCTCGGCACGGTCATGGACACGGGCGCCCCAGTTGACATGCGCGATGCCGACCGGCGGCGTGATGTCGGTGCGGCCGACGCCGACGCGAAGCTTGGACATATGATGCTCTCCTTGACGCTTCAGGCGGCGCGCGCGGCGACCGCTTCGATTTCCACGAGGAACTCCGGCTTCGCCAACGCGGCGACGACCAGGAAGGTCGTTGCCGGAAAGCGCGGGCCGGGAAGAAATTTCTGCCGGGCCTTACGCACCGCAGGGATCAGGGATGCGTCGACCACCGACGTGGTCACCTTGACCAGGTCCTCGACCGTCATCCCCGCCGCCGCGAGAACCCGGACGACGTTGGACCAGGCGAGATCCGCCTGACCTTCCGCATCTTCGGCAACGGTCCCGTCAGGATGGCGACCGAGCTGGCCGGAGACGAAGACCCAGCGGCAATCCTTCGCGACCTCGAGACCGTGGCGGTAGGCGCCGAGCGGCGGGGCCACGGCCGGCGGGTTGATGCGCTTGTGCATGGCCGCCTTGGCCTCACGCGCGCGGGCGGATGCCCAGCGCGAACAGGCGGTCCTTCATCCGGTCGGTCGCCGCCGTGACGGCGGCGGCCATCGGCGCTTCCACGCTCTTGTGTCCCGCCTCCAGCACCCAGGTAAACTCAGCCTCGGGCCAGGCCTGCTTCAGCGTCCAGGCGACATAGGGGCGCGTCGTCTGGTCGTAACGGCCCTGGATGATCGCCCCCGGCAGGTGGCGGATCTTGGCGACGCCGTCGATCAGCTGGTTGGGCTTCAGGTAGAACTTGTTGACGCAGTAGTCGGTCCAGAAGCGGGCGAGAGGCATGCAGGCTTCCGGCGACAGCCCACCCGGAAGCGCGCTCGGATCCTCGCGGAACGGAATGGTGAAGCAGCTGTAGGTGGCGAGCGCGCGCGCTGCCGGCAGATGCACGGCGGGGTCGGGATCGAGGGCGCGGCGGTGATAGGCCTTGAGCAGGTCGCCGCGTTCGGCCTCCGGGATGAAGGTGGCGAGTTCGTGCCAGCGTTCCGGGAAGATGTTCTTCTGGCCGTTCCACCACCAGTCGACCTC
>CAXNIC010000034.1:0-20525 GCA_964201945.1 Alphaproteobacteria bacterium | reverse complement strand
CATGCCGCTTCGAAGATCACCCAACGGCGCCGGTCACACCCGTCCACAGCCTGGTCGCGATCGACCGGAACAGGTGGTCGCGATCAATCGGAACGCCTGGTCGCAATCAATCGGAACCGGTGGTCGCAATCAGCCGGTACGCGCAACCTTCTTCCGGGTGACGCTGCCGACCATCCGCTCGGGCATCGTCGCCGCCGCGCTGTTCGGCTTCGTCGTCTCCTTCGGCAATCTTGAGATGAGCCTGTTCCTGGTCGGCGTTGGCCGCACGACGCTGCCGATCGCCATCCTCCAGTATCTCGAATGGAAGATCGACCCGACCATCGCCGCCGTCTCCGTCCTGCAGATCCTGCTGATCGGGGCCGCCATGGTTGTCACCGACCGCTTCGTCAAACTCTCGCGCGTGGTCTGAAACCGATGGCCGGGCTTCAGCTCGAGAACCTGTCGAAGCACTTCGGTGCCACCGTCGCCGTCCGCAACGTCTCACTCGATGTCGGCGACGGCGAGTTCGTCGTGCTGCTGGGTCCCAGCGGCTGCGGCAAGACCACGACGCTCCGCATGATCGCGGGCTTCGTCGCGCCCACCACCGGCCGGGTCCATCTCGACGGCCGGGAGATCACGGCGCTGCCGCCCTGGAAGCGCAATGCCGGGATCGTCTTCCAGAGCTACGCCCTCTTCCCGCACCTGACCGTCGCCGAGAACGTCGCCTTCGGGCTCGAGATGCGAAAGCTGTCGAAGGCCGAGATCGGGCCGCGGGTGGTCGAGGCGCTCCGGCTGGTGCGTCTCGGCAGCCTCGGCGAGCGGCTGCCGCGCCAGCTCTCCGGCGGCCAGCAGCAGCGGGTCGCGCTTGCCCGCGCGCTCGCCATCCACCCCGACGTCCTGCTGCTGGACGAGCCGCTATCCAACCTGGATGCCAAGCTGCGCGAGACCGTGCGCATCGAGATCCGCGAGCTGCAGCGTCAGCTCGGCATCACCACGGTGATGGTCACCCACGACCAGGAAGAGGCGCTGATCATGGCCGACCGCCTGGTGGTCATGTCCGATGGCGCCGTGCGCCAGGTCGGAACCCAGCGCGACCTCTACGAGCGGCCGGCCAATCGCTTCGTCGCGGGCTTCGTCGGCCGCAGCAATTTCCTGCCCGGCATGATGGTCGGGCCTGACCGACTCCAGACCAGCGGCGGCCTCACGATCGCCTGCTCCGGCGGCGTCCAAGGTCCCGCCGTGATCGCGGTCAGGCCCGAGCGCCTGGCGCTCGGGGCCGCGGCCGAGGGGCTGGAGAACCGGCTGCCCGGCACGGTCGAGCTCGTCTCCTATCTCGGTGCGCTGATCGACGTGCATGTGCGCGTCTCGCCGACCGACCGCGTCGTCGTCACCCAGCCCAATCGCGCCGACGGCCGCCTGCCGGCGGAAGGCGACAAGATCGATGTGGGCTGGCCGGCAGGGGCAGGCGTGGTCTTCCCGGAAGAGGGCGCCCCCGCAAGCCCGTGAGCCTCACCACCAAGAATTGTCGAACAGGAGGAGTAGCGAACATGAAAAGCACTTTCGGTCCTTACATCTCCCGCCGGAGCGCCCTCACCGGCGCGGCCGCGATCGCCGGCACCGCCGCCTTCGGCACCAGCCCGAGCTGGGCCCAGGCCAACAAGCGGATCGTGCTCTCGACCTGGGGCGGCGACTATTCCGATCTCTTGACCAAGAACATCTCGAAGCCCCTGATGGCGCCGAAGGGCTGGGAGGTGGTGAACGACGAGGCCGGCAGCCCGCAGCGCATCACCAAGGTCATGGCCGAGCGCCGGCTGCCGAAAGGTTCATCCGACATCCAGGCGCTCGCCGCCACGGACATCGGCCAGCTGATCGACGCCGATCTCCTGGAGAAGATCGATCTCTCGAAGATCCCCAACTCCAAGAACGTGCTGAAGACTTTCAGCATCGCGGATTCGCCCTACTTCTCGCCGCACATCTATAGCGGCAAGGTCGTTCTCTACAATCCGAAGATGATCCCGAACACGCCGACCGGCCTTGCGGACCTATGGGATCCGAAGAACCAGGGCAAGGTCGGCATCGTCGACATCCAGCACAACTACGTCACCATGGCAGCCGCCCTCGTCGGCGGCGGCAAGACCGGCGACTTCGACAAGGCCAAGAAGGCGCTTCTCGACCTGAAGAAGCTGAAGCCGCGGATCTATCCGACCAACGAGGCGCTGGCCCAGGCGCTGAAGACCGAGGAAGTCGGCCTCAGCATCATGTGGAAGGCGCGTGCCGTGCAATGGCAGAACTCGGGCGCCAACATCCTCACCATCGCGCCCAAGGAAGGCGTGATCACCTATGTGTCCGGCTTCACCGTTCCGAAGAACGCGCCCAACCGCGAGGGCGCCTACGCCTTCCTCAACGCCGCTCTGGAGACGCCGGCGCAGCAGGGTTTCGCTGTCGACATGGGCTACAACCCCGTGGTCGGCAACGCGCCGATCGCCGACGATCTGAAGAAGCGGATCGGCTTCTCCAAGCAGGAGGAGGAACTCCTGGTCAACCCCGACCTCGAGTTCACCACCAAGCGCCAGGGCGAGATCAAGGACTTCTGGGACAAGGAGTTCAAGGCCTAGGGTCACACCAAACGCCCGCCGTCCCGATGGCGGTCTCGACCACAAACGACAGTCTCGGTTCGCTCGCCGCGCGCGAAGCGCGTGGCGGGCGGCTGTCGACCGCAGGATTCCTGATCGGCCCGGCGACGATCTTTGTCGTCATCGGCCTCCTGGTGCCGATCCTCATCCTGTTCCGCTACAGCCTGAACGCCTTCGTTCCGGGCAAGCTGATGGTCGACGCTCTGACCATCGAGAACTACGTCCTTTTCTTCAAGGACCCCTACTTCATCGCCGCCTTCTACCGGACGCTCAGGGTCGCGGTGATGGTGACGGCGATCTGCCTCGTCGTCGCCTTCCCGCTCGCCTACAAGCTCGCCCGCACCCAGAGCCGATTCAAGAACCTGCTGATCATGCTGGTGGTCCTGCCGCTGTTCGTCGGCAATGCCGTACGCGCGGCCGGCTGGATGACGCTGTTCGGCAACAAGGGCTTCCTCAACGTCTCCCTGCAATGGCTCGGCCTCACCGACGAGCCGATCCGGTTCATGTACACGGAGTTCGCAGTCGTCGTCGGCATCGTCGCCGTCAATCTGCCCTATGTCGTCCTCACCCTGCAGAGCGTGATCGAGGGCATCGACCGGGCGGTCGAGGAAGCCGCCTTCAGCCTCGGCGCCGACCCGCTGACCATGGCGCGGCGCATCCTCTGGCCGCTGGCGCTGCCGGGCTTCGCTGCCGGCGCGATCTTCTGCTTCATCCTGACGATGAACGCCTATGCCACGCCGGTCCTGCTGGGCGGCCCGCAATTCGTGATGATGGGGCCGCTCGTCTACGTGCAGTTCGCGGTCAAGAGCAACTGGCCCTTCGGCGCCGCGGTGTCCTTCGTCCTGATGACCGCGACCTTGCTGCTGACGGCGGCGGCGAACCTGATGGTGCTGCGCCGCTACCGCAACTGATCAGGCAGCCGGCACCAGGGCGCAGGCGTCGATCAGCGCCTGAAGCGTCTCGCGGGCTTGCGGCCGGCGGCCGTCCTCGATGTCGTGGACCAGCTGCACCAGCGTCCGCAACGCCGGCGTGTCGATGCCCGCCTCGCGGCCGAGCTCGGCGACCGCGCCGATCTGCGGATCGACCGCGGTCCGGCGCTTGTGTACCGCGAGGTCGCGATAGACGCCGGAATGGGTCTTGGCCGATGCGCGGTTGAATTCGACCAGCCACGCGATCGTCGCCCGTGCCGCCGCTTCCGGTGCTCCCGGCGCAAAGGCCGTCGGATCGAAACCGCCGAAGCCGTGAGGGCTCACCCCGCGGGCCATGGCGACGGCGATCACCTCCTGGCCCAATCGATGGAAAGCGGGGAAGCGTGCCGGATCGGCGAAATTGTCGGCCATGGAGTCGTGATTCAGCGAGGTCGCGAACAGCATGGCTGAGTAGGCGATCTTGCCCCAGAGATGTCCCCAGATGTCATCGGTCAGCTCGGCCTTCGGCTCGAAGACCTGAAGCAGCGCATGCATAGCCCGCGTGCGCTCGCGGATCGAGCCGTCGATCTCGCCCACCACCACAGAGCCGCGGCTGCCCAGCATGATTCGGCCGGGACCGTGCAGGTCGCCCGAGTAGTTCACGAAACAACCCATGGTGCGCTCAGGCCCGAGCTTGCGCGCGATCACCACCTCGTTGAGGCCGTTCTGCGCCGAGAGCACGAAGCCGTCCGGCGCCACGTGCTTCGCCAGCGCATCCACCGCGCCTTCGGTCTGCTGTGCCTTCACCGCCAGCACGACGCGGCGATAGACGCCGGTCAGCTCCTCCGGCGTCTTGGCATTCACGACCTGGGTGAAGCTGTCGACCGGCCCTTCGATCCTGAGGCCGGTGGTCCGGCAGGCCTCGACATGGTCCTGCTGGATGTCGACCGCGACGACCGGCACCCCCGCTCGCGCCCACCAGGCCGCCAGCGTGCCGCCGATCGCGCCGGCCCCCCAGATGAGGACGGGCTCGTCGCTCATGCCGCGCCCATCTCGTGTACGTCCTGGTGCGTGGCGACGTAGACGCGGCCATCGGTCTCGATCCAGCCGCGCGCCATGCCCAGCGTGTTGAAGGGGGCGTAGACCTTGCCGACGGCATCGACCGACACCAGGCCGGCGCCGATCTGATGCGACCCCACCGCGGCGATGACCGCATCGGCCGCCTCGACCAGGCCATTGCCGGCATAACGCATCCGTGCCGAGACGTCATAGGCGGCGACGCGGCGGATGAAGATCTCGCCCATGCCGGTGCAGGAGACCGCGCAGATGCCGTTGGCGGCATAGGTGCCGGCGCCGATGATCGGCGAGTCGCCGATCCGCCCCGGCGGCTTGTTGTTGAACCCGCCGGTCGAGGTCCCGGCCGCGAGATTGCCCTTCGCATCGAGGGCGACCGCGCCCACCGTGCCGTGGCGCTCCGCCTCGCTCGCCATGGCGATCTCCTGGCGGGTCTTGCGGGCCTTCAGCGAGGCCAGGGCCTCCTTCCGGCGCTCGGTGGTGAAATAGGTGTTGGGCACGATGTCGAGTCCGACCTTTTTGGCGAAATCGTCCGCCGGCGTGCCGGCGATCAGCAGCAGGTCCGATTTCTCCATGACCGCGCGGGCGGCCTTGATGGGGTTGCGGATCGTGCGCACGGCGCAGATGGCGCCGGCGGCCAGCGTCTCGCCATCCATGATGGACGCGTCGAGCTCGTGATCCGCGATCTCGGTCAGCGCCGCGCCATAGCCGGCGTTGAAATGCGGGCTGTTCTCCATGACGACGACGGCGGCCTCGACCGCCTCCACCGCCCGGCCGCCCCGCTTCAGCACCGTCCAGGCGGAGCGCAGCGACGTCGCCAAGTGCTCTCGTGTCTCGGCCCAGTCGGCCTCGCTCAACAGATGCGGTGCCAGCGTGCCGCAGCCGCCGTGAATTCCGATCGCGATACCTGCCATCTCAAAAAAACGGTGGCGCCGCTTCCGGCGCCACCGCTCCTCTCAGGTTAGAGCCGTTTACTTCGCCGGCTTGATGTTCATGGCCAGCGTGTCCTCGTCGACACGAGCCTTGATCGTGACCTTGTCCTTCTGCATCGCCCAGGCCGAGCCCACCGCGACCAGCGGCAGACGCGGCCGGTCGACCGCCACCAGCTCGTTCGCCTGCTCGAGGAACGAGCGGCGCTTGCCCTCGTCCATCTCGATCGCGGCGTCCTGGATCAGCTTGTCCATGACCGGGTTCTTGTACGCATGCACGTTGAACGCGCCGAACTTCTTCACCGGGTCGTTCGAGTGCGCGATCGACGACAGCGTGTAGTGGGCCTCGCCGGTGAGCGTGCCCCAGCCCGACATCGACATCGAGAATTCGGCACGCGAGCGGGCCGGGAAGAACACGGCACCCGGCTGGGCATTGGCCGCGGCATCGATCCCGACCGCCGCCAGCATCTGGGCGATCGAGGTACCGACCTGGCGGTCGCCCGGCAGGCGGTCGTTGGTGAAGCTGAAGGTAACCTTGAAGCCGTTCGGATAGCCCGCATCGGCGAGCAGCTTCTTCGCCGCGGCCGGATCGTATTTCCGTTCCGGAAGCTTCTTCGAGTAGCCGAAGATGCTGGGCGTCACCAGTTGGTTCTGCGGCTTGCCGAGGCCTTCCATGGCGATCTCAGCCAGCGCCTTGCGGTCGATGGCGAGGTCGATCGCCTCACGCACGCGCGGGTCTTGCATCGGGTTCTTCGCCAGCGGCGAACCGTCCTTGGCGCTGACCTGCGGGGCCTTGTCACGCATGTCGAGCTCCATGTTGAACACATAGACGCTGTCGACGGTGACGACGTTCAGCTTCGGATCGCGCTTCAGGGTCTCGACGTCCGTCGCCGGCACGCGGACGATCAGGTCGACCTGGCCGGCCTTGAGCTGGGCGACGCGCGCGGCGTCGTTGGGCAGCTCCTTCCGCACATGGCGCGCCCACGGCTCCTTCGGCCCCCAGAAGCCGTCGAAGCGGTCGAGGACGAGCTGGTCCTTCGGCGTCCACGACACGAACTTGTAGGGGCCGGTGCCGATCGCCGCCTTGCCCGAGTTGAACGCCGGGTTGGACGTGTCCTTGTCCAGACCCGCCGCCGCCTTGGCGGAGACGATGAACAGCCGGATGAAGTCGTTCGGCAGGTTCGGCGCCGCGCCGTCGGTCTTGATGCGGAGCGTGTGCGGATCGACGATCTCCACCGACTGCACGCGGCGGACATAGATGGTCAGCGGGTTGGCACCGGTCACCTTCGGGATCCGCTCGATCGAGAATTTCACGTCCTCGGCGGTGAAGTCGGAGCCGTCATGGAACTTGACGCCCTTGCGGAGCTTGAACTCCCAGGTGGTGTTGTCGATCGCCTTCCAGCTCTCGGCCAGGCGCGGCTCGATCTCGAGCCCGTCGCCCGACCAGGTCAGCGTGTCGAAGACGTGCTTCAGCGCCTCGGCATGCGTGCCGGTGGCGGTGAAGTGCGGATCGATCGATTCCGGGCCGGCGCGGACGCCGATGTTCAAGGTCTGTGCCAGCGACGGCATCGCCGCAACCGACAAGGCTCCGGCGAAAATAGCGGCGCTCAATCCCAGTCTTTGCGCATTCATTTGATTACTCCCTGTTTTCTTCGGTGGGCCAGTTAGGTGAATCGACGACGAGCTTGGCGAGCAGCATCGAAAGCGTCTCCTGCTCGCTTTTGGTGAGTCCGGACAACATCCGCTTCTCGTGCGCCACCATCGGCGGAACGCTTTCGTCCAGCACGCGGCGCCCCTCCGCCATCAGATGCAGAAGATAGCTGCGGCGGTCGTTGGGATCGAGGGATCGGCGGATCAGCTTGCGGCGCACGAGATTGTGAATGGCTCGGCTGATCGTGTTCTTCGGAAATCCCGCGGTCGCGCACACATCCATCGCGGCGATGCCGTCGCGAAGGAACAAGGAATAGAGCACGAGGTATTCCGGGCGCGACAGGTCATGGCGTTCGGCGATCCGGCCATAGACCGGCCCGTTGAAGCGCAGCGACAGGTAATTGATGCGGAAGGAAAACCAGCACGGGTTCTCCCAGAGCTTGACCGCGGTCAGCGGATGAATCGGCGCATCGGCGAAGGCTTCGGCCTCCGCCGCGCGGCTGCGGCTCATCGGTCCTGAATCAGGCACTCCGCGTCCCCCGGTTCCGCATATAGTTCCATTCGGAACTTGACGACACTTGCCGGGCTTGGTCAAGTTCCTCGTCGTCGGGGGTACGGGGGAGCCAGCCTATGCGCATTGCCGATATGACCTGGATGCAGGTCGAAGAGCGGGTCAAGCATGACGACCGCTGCGTCTTGCCCTTGGGCAGCGTCGAGCAGCATGCCTATCTCAGCCTCTGCGTCGACATGATCCTCTCGGAGAAGGTCGCGGTGGATGCCGCAGAACCTCTCGGCGTGCCGGTCTATCCGGCCGTTCCCTTCGGCCTCACGCCCTACTTCGCCGACTATCCCGGCACCGTGTCGCTGCGCATCAGCACCTATGTGGCCTTGGTCGAGGACATCCTCGAAAGCCTCTACAAGAGCGGCTTCCGGCGCATCCTTGCGGTCAACGGCCATGGCGGCAACTCGCCGGTCCAGGGCCTGTTCAAGGAATGGATGGGCCGCCGGCGCGACGCCAAGGTCAAGCTGCACAACTGGTACGCCGCGCCGAAGATGGCGGCGAAAGGGCGAGAGATCGATCCCGCCGGCTCGCATGCGAGCTGGATCGAGAACTTCCCGTGGACGCGTGTGCCCGGTGTCGTGCCGCCGAAGGGCGCAAAAGGCCCGACCGACATGAACCGCATGGCGATCGCCAATCCGGCCGAGGTGCGCGCGCTCGTCGGCGACGGGAATTTCCATGGCCGCTACGAACGCTCCGACAACGAGATGATGGAGCTGTGGCAAGTCGCGGTCGAGGAGACCCGCGAGATCATCGAACGCGACTGGTCGTAAAGGCCGGACACGGATCGCCGCATGCTCGGATTCCTGATCCAGCGCGTGTTGCAGGCCGCGGCCGTGATGGTGATCATCTCGGTCCTGGTATTCGTCGGCGTCTTCGCCATCGGTAACCCGATCGACGTGTTGATCGCCCCCGACGCGACCCAGGACATCCGCCTCGACACCATCCGGCGCTACGGCTTCGACCAGCCGCTCTGGAAGCAATACCTGAACTTCGTTACCAGCCTGGTGCAGGGCAATTTCGGCCGCTCTTTCGTGTTCAACATGCCGGTGCTCGACCTGATCCTGTCGCGCCTGCCGGCGACGCTGGAGCTCACCCTGGCCGCGGTGATCGGCGCCACCATCGTCGGCGTGCCGCTCGGCATGTATGCGGGGTATCGCCCGCACGCGATCACGTCCCGCGCCATCATGGGGCTCTCCGTGATCGGCTTCTCGGTGCCGACCTTCTGGGTCGGCCTCCTCCTGATCATGGGATTCGCGGTCGAGCTCGGCTGGCTTCCCGCCGGCGGCCGCGGCGACACCGTCGCCGTCCTCGGCGTGCAATGGAGCGTGCTGACCCTGAGCGGCTGGTCGCATCTGGTGCTCCCCGCCCTCACGCTCTCGCTGTTCCGCATGGCGCTGATGATCCGGATGGCGCGGGCGGGCATGCGGGAAGCGATGCTGTCGGACTATGTGCGTTTCGCCCGCGCGCAGGGCCTTTCCGACACCAAGGTGATCTTCGGCCATGTGCTGAAGAACATCTCGATCCCGCTGGTCACCGTGTTCGGCCTCGAGCTGGCGGCGACCTTGGCCTTTGCCGTGGTGACCGAGACGATCTTCTCCTGGCCCGGCCTCGGCAAGCTGATCATCGATTCCATCCAGTCGCTCGACCGACCGGTGATGGTGGCCTACCTGATGCTGGTCGCGTTCCTGTTCATCATGATCAACTTCGCGGTCGACGTCGCCTATGCGGCGCTCGACCCGCGCGTCCGGGGACGGTCATGACGCGCCGCGACGCCTCGCCCTTCATCCGCTTCTGCAGCGAGTTCGCCGAGAACCGGCTGGCGCTTTTCGCATTCAGCGTGGTGGTCATCATCGTCGGCGCGGCGATCCTGGCGCCGCTGTTCACTCCGCAGGACCCTTACGACATCGGCAAGCTGATCCTGGGCGACGCCCGCCGTCCGCCGGGATATGTCGGCAGGGGCGGCTACGTTCACCTGCTCGGCACCGACGCCCAGGGCCGCGACCTGTGGTCGGCCATCCTCTACGGTCTTCGTATCTCGGTGCAGATCGGGCTGACCGCCGGTGCCGTGGCGTTCGTGGTCGGCGGTGCCCTCGGCGTGGTCGCTGCCTTTGCCGGCGGCCGGATCGAGGCACTGATCATGCGCTTCGTCGACCTGCAGCTGTCGTTTCCGACGATCCTGCTGGCGCTCGTGATCTCGGCGATCCTGGGCCAGGGCAAGTGGCAGCTGACGGTCGCCCTGGTCGCCTCGCAATACGCCTATTTCGCCCGCACCGCGCATGGCGCCGCCGTCGCCGAGCGGGCCAAGGAGTATGTCGAGGCGGCACTGTCGACGCCGCTCTCCTCCGGTGTCGTGGTGTTCCGCCACATCCTGCCCAACTGCATGCCGCCCCTGATCGTCGTCGCCACCGTCCAGATCGCCAACGCGATCTCGCTCGAAGCGACACTGTCCTTCCTCGGCCTCGGGCTTCCCGTCACCCATCCCTCGCTCGGCATGCTGATCGCCAACGGCTTCCAGTACATGCTGTCGGGGCGTTACTGGATCTCGATCTATCCCGGCATCGCGCTGATCATGCTGATCCTCGCCATCAACCTGGTCAGCGACCAGGTCCGCGACCAGCTGAACCCGCGGCTGCAGCGATGATGGCGGCACTCGAAGTCCGCGGGCTCAAGACCCATTTCTTCACCCGCAACGGCGTGGTGAAGGCGGTGGACGGCGTCGACCTCAGGATCGAGCCCGGCCGCGTGCTGGGGCTGGTGGGCGAGTCCGGCTCGGGCAAGAGCGTGACCGGCCTTTCGATCCTGGGCCTGATCGATCCGCCCGGACGCATCGTCGAGGGATCGGTGAAGCTCGACGGGCAGGAGCTGGTCGGCCTCGACCGCGATGCCGCACGCCGGGTGCGCGGACGGAAGATCGCCATGATCTTCCAGGATCCGATGATGACGCTGAACCCGGTGCTGCGCGTCGACACGCAGATGTCGATGGCGCTCCGCGCCCATGAATCCCTGTCCAAGGACTCGATCCGGGAACGCTCCCTGGCCGCGCTTGGCCGCGTCGGCCTGCCGGCGCCCGAGCAATGCCTCACGGCATACCCGCACCAGCTCTCCGGCGGCATGCGCCAGCGGGTCGCGATCTCTATCGCCCTTCTCCACAGTCCCTCGGTCATCGTCTGCGACGAGCCGACCACCGCTCTCGACGTCTCGATCCAGGGCCAGATCCTGCAGGAGATGCAGCGCCTCGGGGCCGAGCTGGGCGTGGCGCTGGTCTGGATCACGCACGACCTGGCCGTGGTCTCCAGCCTCGCCCACGACATCGCGGTGATGTATGCCGGCCGCATCGTCGAGCATGGCCCGACCGAGGACGTGCTGGCCCATCCGCGGCATCACTACACGCGCGGCCTGCTCGACTCGGTGCCGGGCGAAGGAACGCCGGGCGAGAAGCTGGCGCAGATTCCCGGCAGCATCCCGGCGCTGATCGACCTGCCCCCCGGCTGTGCCTTCAAGGCGCGCTGCGGTCGTGCCGACGGTGCCTGCGAGACGATGCCCGAGATCGCCGATCTCGGGCAAGGGCGGGGTGCCCGCTGCGTCCATCCGCTGGAGGCCGCATGAGCACCGCGCTGCTCGAGCTCGACGGGGTCTCCAGGCGCTTCAGCCGGCGGATCTCGCTCGGCGACCGCATCGCCGCCAAGCTCGGTGCCAAGGTCGAGCGGCGCGAGGTGCGCGCGGTCGAGGATGTCTCGCTTTCGGTCCTCCGCGGCGAGACCCTGGGGCTAGTCGGCGAGTCCGGTTGCGGAAAGTCGACCCTGGGAAGGATCGCCGCCGGCATCCTGCCACCGACGACCGGAACCGCGCGTCTCGACGGCATGCCGGTGATGTCCGAGACCGGGCGCCACCAGAAGCTCACCACCCGCGTCCAGACCGTGTTCCAGGATCCCTTCGCCTCGCTGAACCCGAGGCGCCGCATCGGCGACGCCATCGCCGAAGGACCGCTGGCGCATGGCCTGGTCGACCGCGCCGGCGCCAACGCTTATGTCGCCGAGCAGCTGTCCCGGGTCGGCCTCGATCCTTCCTATGCGTCCCGCTTCCCGCACCAGTTCTCCGGCGGACAACGCCAGCGTGTCGCCATCGCGCGAGCGCTGGCGATGAAGCCCGATCTCCTGATCTGCGATGAGCCGGTGGCCTCGCTCGACGTCTCGATCCAGGCGCAGGTGCTGAACCTGTTCCTCGATCTCCGCCGAGCGCTGAACCTGACTGCCATCTTCATCAGCCACGACCTCGGCGTCGTCCGGCACCTGAGCGACCGCGTGGCGATCATGTATCTCGGTCGCATCGTCGAGATCGGGCCGGCGGCAGAGATCTACGCGTCCCCGAAGCATCCCTATACCCAGGCGCTGCTGGCCAGCGTGCCGCGCCTCAACCGCAGCCATGCCGGCCGCAGCATCTTCCGGCCGATCGCCGGCGAGCTGCCCTCGCCGCTGGCGCCGCCGCCGGGATGCCACTTCCATCCGCGCTGTGCGCGGGCCGATGCCCGCTGCAAGGTGGAAGCACCCGTGCTCCGGCCGATGGGAGACTCTCGTAGGGCGGCCTGCCACTACGCCGAGGCCGGCTAAGCGACGGATGCGGACGGGGGAGGCTGATCCTCATGCTGGAGCCCGCAATAGAACGGCTCGCCGTCGCCGAGGAAGACATTCACCTTCATGTTGAAGCAGCGGTGCGAGAAGCCGTGCTTGTCGACGATGTCGATGGCTTGCGGGTGAAAGGCGCCTTCAGCGTCTTGAGGCCCCGTCAGGTAGAGCGCGCATCTCTCGACACGGGCGTCGGGCAGAAGCCTCAGCCCCTTCAGCCAGTCCATCCGCGCCGACGCCCGCGCGAGGAAGGCGACCGTGTCGAGTGACTCCGGCTCATCCGGCTCATCCCGCGAGAAGCTGCCGACGAGGATCTGGTTCGCCGCCGCGGCACCGATGAGGCGCGCCAGCTCGATCGTGACCTGTCCGACGATGAACTCGGTATCGGACGCGCCCGAAGCTCCGGGCTGCCGGTAGGTGTAGTGGCTGCCGATTCCAAAGCAGCTCCTGAGCGTCGGGACACCTGCGGCGGCCGACGACCGGCGAAGGCAACCAAGGAAGGTCAGGGTCATCACGACGACGGCGAGCAGCGACAGGTCCGCCTCCAGCCCCTTGTCCGGGCTCCAGACATAGAACCCGTCGCCCGTGGTCGACCTCAGGAACCGCGCCCCGCCCTTCCGCTCCGCGATGGTCGCACCGGCGAGATTCAACGCGAATTCGAGAGTCGCGATCTGCAGGGCCTGCTGCTCGGGCGCCAGAAGCGAGAAACCGACGATGTCGACGAGGAAGACCGCCCTCTGGTCGGTGTGCTGGAAGGAGTAGAGGCTCACCGCCGCCTCGATCGCAGCCGGCTCGACCGCGGCCTCCAGACGGATCTCGATGGGCTGCATGCCGAGATGTGCGGCGACGTCATCGAAGGTCTTCCGCCCCATCTGCCGGTCGCCCTTCAGCAACCGCCGGTGAAGGTGGACATGCTCGAAGAGCCGGGTCACCGGCACCGCCAGCACCTCGATGCCATTGCCGGTCGGGGTCCACCCGACCAACGAGACGCTGCCGAATCTCCAGACCGAGCGAAGAGTGGATTTGAGCGAGTCCAGGGCCGAGGGTGCGGCGGCAGCCGTCATGCATGCGCTCCTGACGTGATCGATCGAAGCAGCCGTGCCGAGAGCCGCGCTCGGGGCCGCATCTTGCGTGGATGCAGGTGGAACGGCAACATCGCGCCATGAGCGAGGCGGGGGACACCACCCAGCGGATCGACGACGAGGAGATCCGGAAGCTTCTTTCCGCACTACGGGTCGGCGGGCTCAGCACGCTTCCGGATCTGTCCCGGCGCAACTTCTCCGGGTTAGATCTCGAGAGAATTTCGTTCCGGAAGGCGCGCCTCAGCGGCGCCAATCTCAGCAATACCCGGCTGGTGCGGGCCAATCTCAGCGAAGCGGACCTGTTCGGCGCCGACCTCACCGGGGCCGATCTCACCGGAGCCGACCTGACCAAGGCCGTCATGCGCGGCGTCTGTCTCCGGAACGCCAATCTCAACCGCTCGCTTCTCAGCGGGGCCGACCTCCGCGGCGGCGTGATGGCGGACAAGGCCCAGGGCGGGACGATCGGAAACGAGGTCACCGACCTCACCAACTGCCTGCTCGAGTATGCGACCGCGACTCTCGCCAATCTCTCGGGCGTCGACCTGCGGGGAGCCAGCCTGGTCGGCGCGGATCTGTCCGGCGCCATCCTGTTCGGCGCCGACCTCACCGGATCGAACCTATCGCATGCCGACCTGCGCGGCGCCAACCTGATGGACGTGCGGCTTGGCGAAGCCGTTTTCGTCGGATCTGACCTTCGCGGCGCCAAATTGAGCAATGCCAAGGGACAGGGCGCGGTCTTCGTCGGGGTCAAGCTGGAGGGAAGCGAGTTCGACGGCCTCGATCGCGGCGGCTGGCAGGTTCGGGACGCCATCCCGATCGTGCGGTCGCAGCAGTTCTCAGCTGGGCTCGCCGGCGCGCTCGATGCGCATGCGGCATGGATCGCGACTGGCGGGACGAAGGGCGCACGCGCCGACCTCAAGCGGGCCGATCTCAGCTATCACGACCTCTCCGGCCTCGACCTCTCGGGCATCGATCTTTCCGGTGCGCGGCTGCTCGGGGCTTGTCTGCGTGAGACCCGTTTCGTCCTTGCCACGTTGTCTGGAGCAAACCTCACCGCCGCCGATCTGGCTGGCGCGGACCTGACAGGGGCACAATTCGTCGGCGCGGTGCTTCGGGGCGCCGATCTCACCGGTGCGCGCGTAGGCGCCATACGGATCCGGGACAAGGCCGGCGTCGACAGCGGACGCGACTGGCAGACCTCCCTGGTCGATGCCGACCTCACGCATGCGAACATTAGCGGCGTCGACCTCAGCCGTTGCGTGCTTGAATCCTGATACCGGGAGAGAGGGCGCGATCTTCTATTCCTCCGCAAGGCGCCGTTGCCCGCTTCCACGATCATGATCACGACCCAGACGGCAAAGGCCCGGGCAGCCATCTTCACTGCCGGATCCGCTCCTCCGCCCGGTCGTAGCCGAGCTTGATCAGGAAGAAATCGAAGGCGACGGCGAAGCCGAACAACAGCATCCCGAACAGATGAACGCCGATGTCCTCGGCTTTGGCCGCCATCGTCAGGCCCAGGAGCCCGATCAAGGTCACTGCGGCACCCACCAGCCAGGATGTGGGCAGGATGTTCATCGGTCGATCTCCTTGGAAGAGAGAGGTTTCTGGTCATCGAAGAGAATGCGGCTCGCGGCCCCGTCGAGGTCGTCGAACTGTCCCGACCGCAGCGCCCAGAGAAAGGCGACGAGCCCGAGGAGCCCGAGGGAGAGTGCGACAGGGATGAGGTAGAGGAGTCCGCTCATTTCCGGCCGAGCCTCAGGGCGTTGCCGACGACCAGCAGAGATGAGCTGGACATCGCGATGGCGGCAATCAGGGGCGTGACGAATCCGAGAACCGCAAGCGGCACGGCGAACAGGTTGTATCCGAGCGCAAGACCGAGGTTCTGGCGGACCAGGCGGTCCGCAGACCGCGCGACCCTCAGGATCTCGGCAACGGCGGCGAGACGGTCGCCCTGGAAGACGGCATCGGCGGCCGCGCGGCTGACATCGGCCGCCGTCGCGGGCGCAATCGAGGCGTGAGCCTTGGCCAGCGCCGGCGCGTCGTTGATCCCGTCTCCGACCATGACGACAGGCCCTTCCGTCGCGAGCCGCTCCACCATCGCCTGCTTCGCGGCCGGGCTCAGCTCCGCATGCCATTCGGGGATCCGGAGAGTCGCGGCAAGGCGGCCGACGGCTTCGCTGCGATCCCCCGAGAGGAGAACCACACGGTAGCGGAGTTCGGTGAGGTGTCTGATGGTCTCGGCCGCGTCCGCCCTCACCCGATCCTCGAACCGGAACTGGATCGGCGCGCGGCCGGGCCGGGACAGCCAGAGCTCGGGCCCGGTCCAATCCTCCGCACGGCGGTCGGCACTGGCAAAGCGGGCGTTCCCGAGACGGATGTCGCCCAGCGACAGCCCTTCTCCGGGATGCTCGACGACACCGAGGGCAGCCGGGATCGACGGCAGCGCACGCACCAGGGCACGGCTCAGAGGGTGGCGGCTCGCCTGGGCCAGACCGGCCGCGATCGCCAGATCTTCGGCGGGAACTTCGTTGACAAGCTCGGGGCGTCCGACGGTGAGCGTGCCGGTCTTGTCGAACACCACGATGCGTCCCTCCGCCAGCCGTTCGAGGGCGGTCGGCGACTTGAGCAGGATTCCCTGCCGAAACAGTCGGCCGGAGGCGACGACCTGCACGGTCGGCACCGCCAGCGCCAGCGCACAGGGGCAGGTGATGATGAGGACCGTGACGGCGGCCGAAAGCGCCGGATGCCAGCCGGCCTGGCCCAGCACCATCCATCCGATGAAAGTCGCCAGCGCAGCGAGATGAACGACCGGCGCATAGCGCCGCGCGACCCTGTCCGCCAGCGCGATGAAGCGCGACCGCCCGGATTCGGCCGCGGCAAGGAGCCGTCCGATCTCGGCCAGCAGCGTCGCCTCGCCGGTGCGCTCGGCGACGAGGCGGATGGCGCGGGTCAGGTTGACCATGCCGGCATGGACCGTGTCCCCGAGCCCCGCCGGCCGCGGCAGGCTTTCCCCCGTCACCAGCGCGGTGTCGAGATCGGTCGCGCCGTCCACGATGCGGCCGTCGACAGGAATGCGCTCGCCGGCGGCGACCAGCACCGTGGCCCCGGCGGCAACCTCGGACGGGCGGACGATGCGAACATGCCCCTCGGCATCGACGACGGTCGCGGAATGCGCCGCCAAGGCGGCGACATGGGCCACGGCCGACCTTGCCCTGCCGCGTGCATGCCGGTCGAGGTAGCGACCGATCAGCAGGAAGAAGAGCAGCGTGATCGCCGAGTCGAAATAGGCATGCTCGTCGGACCGCCATGTATCGAACAGGCTCATCGCCGAAGCCAAGGTGACGCCGATCGTGATCGGCACGTCCATGTTCGTGCGCCCGGCCGCGAGCGCGGTGAAGGCCGACCGGGCGAAGGGCCTGACGGCGTAGACGATCGCCGGAAGGGCGATCAGCGCCGACACCCAGTGGAGAAGGTCGCGGGTCACCGGCCCCATCTCGCCGACCGCGCCCGACCACACGGAGACCGACAGCAGCATCACATTGGCGGCAGCGAAGCCGGCCACTCCCATCGACCGCAGCAGATCGCGCTCCTCGGCATCGATCGCCGTCGACAGCCGCTCAGGATCGAAGGGGGCAACGGCATAGCCGAGCCGACGGACGATGGCGGCCAGCCGGTCGCCGATCTCCGCCGGACCATGCCACGACAGCGCGAGGCGCCGCTGGCTCAGATTGACCCTGGCATGATCGAGCGCCGGATCCCGGGCGAGCGCGGCCTCGATCAACCAGGCGCAGGCGCCGCATTCGAGCCCATCCACCATCAGGTCGAGATGGCAGCCATCCTTCTCGGTGCGCACAAAGGTGGTTGCAGGAATGGGATCGACATCCGAGGCGGGCTGGCCGGAAGCGCCCATCGCCCGCCTGCGGTCGTAGTAGGCATCGAGGCCGAGCTCGGCGATCAGCTGCTTGGCGGACGCGCAGCCGGCGCAACAGAAGGCCTGGCCGGTCGACGTCTCGCGGCCGCAATGCCCGCACCGCGCTTCCACGGTCGTCGGCGCCGTCCATGCCGTCAAGATCGCGGCGGTCACGGCACCACGATCCGGTAGAGCGAGCGATAGCTTTCGCCCGCTTTGGACACATCGAGGGCGATGTCCCACTGGCCACGGCGAAGCGGCGCAAAGTCGGCTACATATCCGTCAGCCGACGGCGGCAGGGATGCCGCGATCGCCGAACCGGCCTCCAGAGGGCGCGACAGCGTCGCGCGCACCTCGAGGGCGTGCACCGGAACCCCGCGCGCATCGAGGACCCGCACCGTCAGGCGGCCCGACTCGTAGCGCGGCAGGACCGTCCAGCCCAGCTCGGTCTGCGCCCGGCTCTGCCGGAGCTGGTCATTGTAGGCGATCCCCCGATCGTAGGGGCGCTGGACCACCAAGCCGGGGAACGACCGGAACGCCGCGGTGATCAGGACCGCATTGACGGCGATCACCACCAGCATCCCGCCGGCATAGGTCCAGGGGATCCAACGGCCCCGAGTGGCAACGGCGTTCATGATTTCGGTCCCAGAAAAAGTGTCGCCTGGCTGGCGTGGGATTTCGTGCCGGAGACGTGGAAAACGATCGGTGTCGACTCGCCGGCAAGGGCCGGCCGCTCGATGCGAAGGGTGACGCGGAAGGTTCCGACGGCATCCGGCTTCACCTCGACCGTCGCGGACGCAGCGTCGGCGCCGACCTCGCCGTCGCCGACCAGCGCGAGCCGCGCGGGCGGGCCGTCGACCTTGAGCACGTAGGACTCGGTCTCGCGGCTCTTGTTCAGAACCTTGACCGTGTAGGCATTGCGGATCGCACCGTCGGCAAGCGTGACGAAGAGCGGATTGCGGTCGCGCAGTACGGTCAGCTCGACCGTCGAACGGAGGGCAAGGCCAGCCGTCATGATCATCGCGACGACCACCAGAACGCCCGAATAGATCGCGGTACGCGGGCGGATGAGGCGGTACCGGGTGGGCTTGGCAGCGGCGCTCGCTTCGAGATTGAACAGCGTATCGAAGGCGATCAGCCCCTGCGGCCGGCCGACCTTCTGCATGATGTCGTTGCAGGCGTCGATGCACAGGCCGCAACCGATGCATTCGAGCTGCTGGCCGTCGCGGATATCGATGCCGGTCGGGCAGACGACGACACAGGCACGGCAATCGACGCAGTCGCCGCGTCCATCCCAGCTGTCGCCCTGCTTGTGCTTGCCGCGCGGCTCGCCGCGCCAGGTGCGATAGCTCACCACCAGGCTGTGGACATCCAGCATTGCCGCCTGGAAACGCGGCCAGGGGCACATGTATGTGCAGACCTGCTCGCGGGCCCAGCCCGCAAGGAGATATGTCGTGGCCGTGAACAGGCCGATGAAGAAGTAGACCTCGGTCGAGGCGCGGCCGGTGAAGATGTCGCGAAACGCCGTCGGCGCATCGACGAAATAGAAGACCCAGGCGCCGCCGGTCGCCACCGCGATGGCGAGCCAGGCCGCGTGCTTGATCGTCTTCCTCGCCGCCTTGCCGGCGGACAACGGCTGCTGGTCGCGGCGCATCCGCTCGGTGCGATCGCCCTCGATCAGGCGCTCGACCCACATGAAGAGATCGGTCCAGACCGTCTGCGGACAGGCATACCCGCACCACACGCGGCCGAGCAGGCTGGTCGCGAGGAACAGGCCGACGGCGCCGAGAATGAGAAGGCCGGAGAGGTAGTAGACCTCCTGCGGCCAGATCTCGATCCAGAAGAAGTAGGCACGTCCGCCCGGCAGATCGAGCAGGATCGCCTGGTCGGGTGCTCCCGGCCCTCGATCCCAGCGTAGCCACGGCACCGTGTAGTAGATGCCGAGGAGGACGGCCAGGAACGCCCACTTGATGCGGCGATAGAGCCCGCCTACCGACCGCGGATAGACCTTCTTCCGGGTCGCGTAGAACGAAGGAGCGCCATCGAGCGGCATTGCCACGATCTCACTCGCCGCCGCCCAGCGTGTGGACATAGATCGTCAGCATCTTGACGATGGCGGGATCCAGGCGGTCGACCCAGGCCGGCATGACGCCGCCCCGCCCCTCGGCGATCGTCTTGACCAGGCTGGCGCGATCGCCGCCATAGAGCCAGATGCCGTCGACCAGGTTGGGAGCGCCGAGATCGCGCTGGCCCACCCCCTTGTCGCCGTGGCACGAAACGCAGTTCTCGGCGAACACCTTCTGGCCCCGGCTTGCAGCAGCCGGATCGGTGGCACGATTTCCAAGGCCGAGCACGAACTCGGTGACGTCGCCGATCTGACCGCGGCCGAGGATCCCGTCGACGCCGAAGCGAGGCATGACGCTCGTCCTCGCGTTCGGATGCGCGCTGCGGATGCCGAACTGGATCGTCCGCTCGACGTCGGCGAGCTTGCCGCCCCAGATCCAGTCGTCGTCAGCAAGGCTCGGGTAGCCCTTGATCCCGGCGCCGCCCGTCTGGTGGCAGCCGGCGCAGTTCTCGGCGAACGCGACACGGCCGCCGGCAACCGCATAGGCGACGAGATCGGGGTTCCTGCGGATGTCGCCGAGGCTGGCATTGCGGATACGGTCGACGAAAGGCGCCCGCTCGCCGGCGGCCACACGCATCTTCCCCGCCAGCTCGTCCCGCGCCGAGTAGCCGATGACGCCCGAGAAATACCCGCTTACACCCGGAAACGACGGGTAGATGACGAACTGCCCGATCGACCACAGGATGGTCGCGTAGAGGACGTAGAGCCACCAGGTCGGCAGGGGCGTGTTCAGCTCCTTGATGCCGTCCCACTCATGCCCGGTGGTGTCCTGGCCGGTGGCGGCGTCCTTTTCGATCTTCGTCGGCATGATCTAGTTCCTCCTCTCGTCACGGAGAGGGATCGTCGCGGCGTCTGTGAACTCGGACTTCCGGCTCGGCTTCAGGGCGCGGAAGATCAGGAAGGTGAAGACGAGCACCAGCCACACGGTCCACATGGACTTGAGGGCCGGGTAGATCGAGACGAGGTCCATCGACGCCTCCTACTGCTTCAGCTGCTGCGGGGTGACGGCCGAGAAATCGACCATCGTGCCGAGCACCTGCAGGTAGGCGAC
>CAXNIC010000033.1:0-21234 GCA_964201945.1 Alphaproteobacteria bacterium | reverse complement strand
GCCGAGAGATCGAGCCGCCGCTGGTCGATGTCGGCGGCGGGCACCAGGTCGCCTGCCATCTCGTCACCTCCTGAGGAGGCCGTCATGCCCCCGGTCGCATCCTTCTTCTCCGCCTCCTATGCCGAGGCACGCGAGAAATTCCTGAAGGCTGCCGAAGCCGCCGGTGCCCATCTGGTCGACAGCCATCCGCACCCGCTGAAGGGACCGGACGGCGGCGATCTCGCGACCGACGTCGCCTGGCTCGGGCCTCGCGACGCCAAGAAGCTGCTGGTGCTGGTCTCGTCCACCCATGGCATCGAGGGCTATTGCGGCTCCGGCTGCCAGATCTCCTGGCTCGAGAACCGGCACTATCACCGCGACGCCAGCCCCGACACCGCGGCGCTGATCATCCATGCGATCAACCCGCACGGCTTCGCCCATGGCCGGCGGGTGACCGAGGACAATGTCGACCTCAACCGCAACTTCGTCGACTTCTCCGAGCCGCTGCCGGAGAACAAGGAATACGAGCTGCTGCAGGACCACGCCAATCCCAAGCAGTGGACACCCGAGGCGATCGCCAAGGCCGATGCCGCCATCGCTGCGCACTACAAGATGCCGAACACCGACTTCGTGCCGAAGGCGATCCATGCCGGGCAATACGTCAACGCCAAGGGCACGTTCTATGGCGGTGCCCGGCCGACCTGGTCGCGCCGCACCTTCGAGAGCATCGCCAGCGAGTGGATGCGGCGCGCGACCGACCTCTGCCTGGTCGATTACCACACCGGCTTGGGCCCGCTCGGCTTCGGCGATCTCTACTACGGCGGCAGCGACGGCGAAGGCATGGCGCGGAAGTGGTTCGACCATGTGACGCCGACGCTCGAGCAGATCGAGGAAGCGAAGAAGGATCCGTCCCGGCATATCCCCGGCAGCGTCAAGGGCACGCTCTCCCGCTCGCTGGTGAAGACGCTCCCCGGCGTCAGGCTGACCGTCGGCGGCATCGAGTACGGCACCATCCCGCCCCGCGAGGTGCTGGGCTCGATCCGCGCCGACAACTGGCTCTATGCCCATGGCGACCCGACGTCGCCCCAAGGCAAAGAGATCAAGGGCAAGGTGCGGGACGCGTTCTATCCCTCGGTCTTCGAGTGGAAGATCATGGTGACCAGCCGCTCCAACGACGTGCTGCGTCAGGCGCTGGCCGGCCTCGCGCGCGCCTGAGCGTCAGCGCCTGAGGGTGCGGGCCAGCCCCTCGACGGCGTCCTGCAGCGTCTTGCCGTGGGTGCGATCCTCGGTCCGCTCGCGGCCGAGAGGCGACTCGCCGACGAAGCGGTAGACGTCGGCCGCCCCCTGCAGCATGCCCGGAGGCAAGCCGACGGCGGCGAAGGTCTGGGCGATCTCCTCCATCTCGCCGATCCAGCGATAGGCCTTGGGCGGCATCGTCGGCACCGCGCGCGTCGCGTAGTCGAGCAGCGCCGGGACGCTGGATGCCAGTTCCGCCCGCAGGGGCTCGGCGACGCCCAGCAGCCGGCCCGCCGTCAGGGCCTCGGTCGCCAGCGCGGTCACGCCCTTGGCTATCGCGGCGAAGCACATCTTCAGCGCCGAGGCTTGGCCGATCTCCTCGCCGATCACGCGGATGTCGAGGCCATGCCCGCCGAGCGCGGCGAAGTCCTGGGCCGCGGCGCCAGAGGCATAGAAGCGCGGCCCCGGCGTGCCCGGCTTCGGCGGACCGCCGATGATCGCGGCATCGACGAAGCGCCCGCCGGATGCCTCGATCACCGCGCCGATCCTCTCCGCGGTCGTCGGCGACACCGCGTTGCAGTCGACATAGAGCAGCGGCAGGCCGGCGGCCTTGATCGCGACCGCGACCTCTCTGGCCAGATTGAGCGCCTCCGACGGTGGCAGGATCGACAGGAATGCATCGGCCTCGCGGACCACGGCCTCGAAGCCGGGCAGCGCCTCCATCCCCGCCCGATTGGCGCGGGCGACGCTGTCAGGGCCGCGGCGTGAAAGGCAGGTGACGACGCGAAGCCCGCCGCGGCGGAGCACGTCGGCGACCGCATGGCCCATGTCCCCGGGCGCGACCACCGCCACCGTCCTGATCGCCATGAAACTCTCCTCGGTCACGCCCCCGCGCCTGGAAGTATACGCGCGATCCGCGCGCCGCACCCACCCTGCCAAAGATCCCCTTTGCAGCGGGTGAGCAAAGTGCTTTCCTTTTGGAAACTGCGCTGCCTTGGGAGATCGCGTCATGCGTCACCAGCTCGCGTCCCGCCTCGCATTCGGACTGATCGCCGGATCGCTCCTGGTCCTGTCACCGCCGGCCGCGGCGCAGAAGGTTCTGCGCGTCGTGCCCAATGCCGACCTCAAGGTGCTGGACCCGTTCCAGACCACGGCGATGATCACCAAGATGCATTCGGCGCTGATCTACGATCAGCTGTTCGGGTGGGACGACGCGATGGCGGCGAAGCCGCAGATGGTGGAGGCCTACACGGTCTCGCCCGATGGGCTCAAATACACCTTCACGCTTCGGCCTGGCCTCAAGTTTCACGACGGAACGCCCGTCACCACCAAGGACGTGATCCCGTCGATCAAGCGGATGTTCGCGACCGACACGCTGGCACAGAAGATCGCGGACCTGACGGCGTCGCTCGAAGCGACTGACGCCCGAACCTTCACGCTCACGCTGAAGGAGCCTTACCCCTGGGTCGAGTTCTCGCTGGCCGGCGTGCACAACACCACCGGCATCATGCGCGAGAAGGAGGCGCTGACCGACCCGGCGACCCAGGTGACCGAGACCATCGGCTCCGGACCCTTCACCTTCAACAAGGCCGAGTGGGTTCCCGGCGCCAAGGTGGTCTACGACAAAAACAAGGACTACGTGCCCCGGAGCGAGCCGGTCTCCGGCAACGCCGGTGGCAAGATCGTCAAGATCGACCGGCTGCAATACGTCATCCTGCCGGACCCGGCGACGCAGATCGCAGCACTGACCCGGGGCGAAGTCGACTTCCTCGACTCGCCCTCGCTCGACCTGATCTCGACCATCTCCAAGAACCCCGATGTCGTCGTCGGCGAGATCTTCCCGATCGGCTTCTACGGCGTCATCCGTCCGAATGCGCTTCACCCGCCGTTCAACAATGTGAAAGCCCGCCAGGCGCTGGCGCTGATGGTCGACCAGCGCGAGCACGCGCAGGCCGCCTATGGCGATCCCAAGTTCTGGCGCGAATGCTATTCCTACTGGATCTGCGGCGGACCCAACGGCTCCGAGGTCGGCTCCGACGCCTTCCGGCGGCCGAACATCGAGCGCGCCAAGCAGCTCCTGACCGAGTCCGGCTACAAGGGCGAGAAGATCGTGGTGATCAGCGGCACCGACCAGCCGATCTATCACGCCCTCACCCAGGTCACGGTCGAGAAGATGAAGCAGGTCGGCTTCAACGTCGATCTGCAGCAGATGGACTGGGGCGCAGTCACCACACGCCGTGCCAAGAAGGACGCGCCGGAGGCCGGCGGCTGGCACATCTTCCACACCACCACCGGCGCGGCGCCGATGTCGAGCCCGCTCACCAGCGTCGTCACCAGCCTGACCTGCGACGGCAAGAACTGGGTCGGCTGGCCTTGCGACGCCGAAGCGGAAAAACTGAAAGACGCGTTCGTGCGCGAGCGCGATCCGCTGAAGCGGAAGGAGATCCTCGACAAGCTGAACGCACGCCTCTGGGAAGTGGTGCCGCTGGTCCTGCTGGGCCAGTACAATCAGCCCTTCGCCTAGCGGAAGAACGTCACCGGCGTGCTCAAGACCAGCATCCCGGTGTTCTGGAACATCGACAAGTCCTGACGGACACCGAGGAGACCGCCATGATCCCGACGTCGCTCAAGCTGCTGGCCGGCGTCGCGATCATCGCCGCCGCCACGATCCCCCCCGCCTCGGCCCAGAAGGTGCTGAAGGTGGTGCCGCAGGCCGAGGCCAAGATCTTCGACCCGCATCAGCCGGCGGCCAATGCGACGTCGATCCATGTCGGGATGATCTACGACAGCCTGTTCACCTGGGATGCGAACCTGGTGAGCCGGCCGCAGATGGTCGGCGACTACCAGATCTCGGCCGACAAGCTGACCTATACCTTCAAGCTCCGCCCCGGGCTCAAGTTCCATGACGGCCAGACGGTCACCACCCGGGACGTCGTCGCTTCGATGAAGCGGCAGTTCAAGCGCGACACCCAGATCCAGAAGCTGACCAACGTCGTCGCCTCGATCGACGCCATCGACGGCGAGAGCTTCACCCTCAAGCTGAAAGAGCCCTTCGGTTTCGTCGAATACCTGATCAGCGGCGCCCGCAACATCGACGGCGGCATCCTCCGTGAGAAGGAGGCGCTGATCGACCCGTTCACGGTGATCAGCGAGACCATCGGCTCCGGCCCGTTCAAGTTCGTGAAGGGCGAGTATGTTCCGGGCGCCAAGACCGTCTACGAGAAGAACCGCGACTACGTCCCGCGTGCCGAGCCGCCCTCGGGCATGTCCGGCGGCAAGGTCGCCAAGCTCGACCGCATCGAGTTCATCGTCATCCCGGACGCGGCGACCGCCTTTGCCGCGCTTCGCTCCGGCGAGGTCGATTTCCTCGACGCCCCGTCGCTCGACCTGGTCTCGACCGTCGAGAAGGACCCGAACATCGTCATCGGCGAAGTCTGGCCGATCGACACCTACGGCGCGCTCCGGCCGAACTCCCTGCACCCGCCCTTCAACAACCTGAAGGCCCGGATGGCGCTGGCCTACATGGTGAACCAGGCCGATTACATGACCGCCGCCTACGGCGACAAGAAGTGGTGGATCGAGTGCTTCGCCTTCTGGGTCTGCGGCACGCCCAACGGCACCGAAGCCGGCTCCGACGGCTTCCGCAAGCCCGATCTCGAGAAGGCGCGCCAGCTGGTCAAGGAGTCGGGCTATGACGGCCGCAAGATCGTCATCATCGGCGGCTCCGACATCCCGGCCTACAACGCGATGAGCCTGCTGACGGCCGAGAAGCTGAAGTCGATCGGCTTCAACGTCGATCTGCAGCTGTCGGACTGGGGCAGCGTCACCGTGCGGCGCTCGAAGAAGGATGCGCCCGAGGCCGGCGGCTGGAACATCTTCCACACCACCGCGAACGGCTCGCACCTCGCCAGCCCGATCACCAGCCCGTCGACGATCATGACCTGCGACGGCCGGAACTTCGTCGGCTGGCCCTGCGATGAGGTCGTCGAGAAGATGCGCGACGACTACATGAAGGAGACCGACCCGGCGAAGCAGAAGCTGCTGGTCGAGGCGATGCACAAGCGCCTCTGGGAGGTCATCCCCTATGTCCCGCTCGGCCAGTTCAAGCAGCCCTTCCTCTGGCGGAAGAACGTGACCGGCGTGCTGAAGACCGGCATCCTCGTCTTCTGGAACATCGACAAGACCTGAGCGGATTCACATGAAGGACTTCCAGGTACTCCGCGCCTCCAACGGCGGGGCGCGGCTCCGGCTGTTCGTGCTCGGCAGCGGGCCGTCGGTCGTGATGATGCCCGGCCTCGGCCGCGCTCCGGACGACGTGGTACCGCTGGCGAGGCGCGTCGCCGCGGCCGGCTTCAAGGCGATCCTGCCCGAGACCCGCGGCATCGGCGAAAGCACCGGGCCGATGGAGGGCCTGACGCTCCGCGACTTCGCCGCCGACGTGGTGGCCGCACTCGACGCCACCGGCGGCGGCAAGGCCATCCTGGTCGGGCACGCCTTCGGCAACCGGGTCGCCCGCGCAGTCGCTGCTTATCACCCCGACCGGGCGACGGCGGTGGTGTGCCTCGGCGCCAGCGGCAAGGTCGGGCCGACGCCGGAGATCGCCGCCGCTATCGAGCGCGGCAAGGCCAAGGACGCGACCCGCGAACAGCGCGCCGAGGCGCTCCGCATCGCCTCCTTCGGTCCCGGCCGCGACCCGACGCCCTGGCTCGACGGCTGGAACGAGGCGGTGATGAAGGCCTGCCTCGCCGCCGTCGGCGCGACGCCGATCGCCGAGTGGTGGACCGCCGGCCAGGCGCCGGTCCTGATCATCCAGGGTCTCGCCGACGTCGCCGCTCCCCCCGCCAATGGCCGGATGCTGGTGGAAGAGCTGGGGAAGCGCGGCAAGCTGATCGAGCTCGAAGGCGTCGGCCACTCGATCCCGGTGGAAGCGCCGGAGGAGACGGCAACGGCGTTGCTCCCCTTCCTCAAGGAACAGGCGAAGGCGGCTGCGTAAAGGATCGCGCCGCTCCCCATCCTACTCGTTCTTCGCCAGGTGCCGGTCGAGGAAGGCGCGGACGCCGTCATAGGCGCGCTTGCGGTTGTCCGGGCGCCAGTAGACATGGCCCTCGTACTCGATCTCCTGATACTCGACGGTCCGCCCCCTCGCCTTCAGGAAGGCGACGATCTGGTCTGACTCGCTCTTCGGCACGCGCGGGTCGCGGTCGGCGTGGCTGACGAAGAGCGGCACCTTGATGCGGTCGGCCCGGCTGATCGGCGAGAGCCAGCGCATGAGATCGGGATCGGTGAGCGAGTCGCCGTATTCGGTCGCCCGATGGCCGCGCCGCCAGGGCCCGGTGTCGCGCAGAAGCGTCTCGAAGTTGACGACGCCGAAGATGTCGACGCCGGCCTGCCAGAGGTCCGGTTGTTCGGCCAGCGCCGACAGCACCATGAAGCCGCCATAGCTCTCGCCCATGATCGCGAGCCGCTTGCCGTCGATGCCGGGCTGGCGTTTCAGCCACTCACCGCAGACCTCGAGGTCGCGGACGCTGTCCATGCGCCGCTCGCGGTCGTCCAGGCCGGCATAGCGCCGGCCATAGCCGGTGCTGCCGCGGACATTGGGCGTGAACACGGCGTAGCCCGACTCGACCAGGTTCTGCACGTCGAAGCGATACGACGCCTTGGTCTGCCCTTCCGGTCCGCCATGAACGAACATCACCGCCGGCCAACCGCGTGCCGGCTGCTGGCCACGCGGACGATAGTAGAATCCTGAGAGCGGCACGCCGTCGAAGCTCTCGAACTTCACCAGGTCTGGCTCGACCAGCGTTCCGACCAGGCGCCCGGCGGTTTCGCCGGCCATCGGCTTCGTCACCGTGCCGGCGGCGACGTCCAGGATCCGGATGCGGCTGCCCGCGGTCGGCGTCTGGAAGGCGAAGGCGAGGCGCGTGCCGTCCGGCGACCAGGCGAGCTCGGAAATCGCGCCTCCCGGCTCGACCGCCGTCCGCGTCGGCCCGCCCGTCGCCGAGAGGATCTCGAGCCGGCTAAAGCCGTCGCGATTGACGTTGGCGGCGAGCCGCCCGTCGCCTGCGAGCGCGAAGCTGTCGACGTCGGCATCGGGCGTGTAGAGCCACTCGACCCGGCCATCGGCCAGGAGGTAGCGGCCGATACCGAGGAAGTCGCGCTCGCCGTCGGCGAGGAAGTAGAGCGCGGTGCCGTCGCGGTTCCAGCGGAAGCCCAGTGCCTTGACCGGGCGGTTCGCGAGACGGATCGGTTTCCGCTCGCCCGACTTCAGGTCGAGGAGGCTGATGCCGATGTTGAAGGTCGAGTGATCCTCGGTGAGCGGCAGCAGGTGGCCGCCCGGCTGGATGCCGCTGGTGGCCAGGGTCTCGCCCCGCTCCACCAGGGTCTCGACCTGGCCGGTCGCCAAGGTCATCCGGTGCAGGTCGTAGCGCGAGCGGTCGCGGCCATTGGCGGCATAGAGGATCGCCTTGCCGTCGGGCGCCCAGGCTCCGAAGGTGTGGATCACCTCGGGCTTGGCAGTGAGCGGCTTCGCCTCACCGCCGGTCGTCGGCACCAGCCAGAACTGGGCATGCTCGTCGCCGCCGGCATCGACCGAGAGCAGGACCTGGGTCCCGTCGGGGGAGAGCCGTGCCTGCATGACACGCTCGCCGGGGACGAAGGAAAGCCGGCGCGGCGGCTTGCCGTCGAGCGGCACGATCCAGGCCTGCATCACCCCGTCGCCCGGGCCGAGGCAGAGCAGCGCCGAGCCGTCCGGCAGGAAGGCAGGCGCGGAGAAGCCTTCGAGGCCGATGAGGTCGTCGATCGAAACACGGGTCATCAGGGAGGTCCGGGGATCTTGGAGGGAAGGACCATCAGCATGGCCCAGGAGTGGGATGCAGGGAAGCGCGGGCCTCAGACGCCGGCGCGCACCGCATCGGCGCTGCGGCCGACGAGGCGCGAATAGAGATCGGGGTCGGTGTCACCCTCGGTGCCGAACAGCAGCACGCGGCTGGCACTGTCGAGACCGAGCTGACGGCGCATCCCCTCCTCCGCCGCGACAGACAGGAGTCCTCCGAGGCCCGCCGCTCCGGACTCGCCGGCGACCACCGGTGGCTCACCATCCCCCAGCACGCGCATCGCCTCGATCGCGCGCGCATCCTCGATGGCGAGGAAGGCGTCGGTGGCGGTGTCCAGCACCCGCCAGGCCGGTGCCGAGGCGATGCCGCAGGAAAGGCCGCCCATCACCGTCTCCAGGTCGCCGGCCACCTGGGCCATCTGGCCGGTCTCGGCCGCGAGCATCAGGCAGGCGGCGGTCTCCGGCTCGACGATCACCAGGCGCGGGCGGTGCTCGCCCCAGCGGTCGTCGAAGTGGGCTGCGACGGCAGCTGCGAGGCCACCGACGCCGGCCTGCACGAAGACATGGGTCGGCATCTCCGGCATCTGCTCGGCGGCCTCGGCGACGGCGACCATGTAGCCTTCCATTACCAAGGCCGGGACCTCCGCCCGCTCGTCCTCACTGGTGTCGGCGATCACTGTCCAGCCCTCCCGGCGCGCGGTCGTCGTGCACTCGGCAACGGCTTCGTCATAGGTGCCGCTCGTGCGAACCACCTTGGCACCGAAGGCGGCGATGGCCGCGGCCCGGCCGTCGCTGACCGCGGCCGGTACGAAGATGACCGATCGGCAGCCGGCACGCGCAGCGCCCCAGGCCACGGCGCGGCCGTGATTGCCGTCGGTCGCGCTGGCGAAGGTGCGATCCGGGCTTGCTCCCTCGCGTGCCACGAGCCGGGCGATGGCATAGGGACCGCCCAGCGCCTTGAAGGACTTCAGCTTGAAGCGCTGCCCTTCGTCCTTGAACCAGAGCCGTCCGAGGCCGAGCCGCGCCGCGAGACTCTGTAGATCGACCAGCGGTGTCGGACGGTAGCCCTCCCAACCGCCGATCTCGGAGCGGGCGTCGGCGAAACCTTTCGCCGTCAGGATCTGCTGCGTCAGCCGTCCGGAGCGGTCCGCGCGTGGATTGATCAGAAGCCGCACGCTCAAGCACTCCGGCGGGCGAAGCGCAGCACGCGGTTGCCCTTCTTCGCCCGGTGATTGGGCATGACCAGGTAGCAGTCGTCATGCGGCGTCACGATCGCCTCGTCGCCGTCATGCGCAATGACCGTGCCCGCCTTCGGGAAGAGCTCGAGGCCGATGAACGGCTCGACGAACTTGAACGCATCGGTCTTCGAGGCATAGCCGCCGGAGATGTCCACCATCGTCTGCGGCTTTGGCGTCTTCTCGTGCACATGCTTCATCATGGTCTCGGCGTCGATCGCGCCGGTGACGGCGAGGAAGCGGAGCGTGGTGTCGAGCGCCACCCGGGCCGCACTGGCTTCCCAGTGCTGGCCGCACTCGACCAGGATCGCGGTCTTGTCGTTCGAGCGGTCGTTGAAGGGCGTGTACTCGATCAGGCGCTTTCCCTGGATGTGGCCATGGCCGCAGACGATCCAGGGCGGCACGGCAACGGCGCGGGCAAGCGCGCGCTCCTTCTCCAGGCCATGGACGATCATCAGCGCGTTGGAGCGCGTGCCCATGGAATGGATGTCGAGGAGCTTGTCGGCCTCGTCGAACACGGGGCGCAGCTCGCGGGCGCGCTTCAGCTCGGCGGATTGCTCCGTGCCGTCCAGCCGGCTCTCGACCCAGACCCGGTTGAAATCCTCGTCGACGAAGCGGGACGCGTTGGGCTTGGCCGGATCGAAGCGCTGGAAGGCACCCACATTGACGAAGACCAGAGAAAGCTTTCCCTGCTTCGGCTTGAGGCCCAGCTCGAAGATCCGGTTCAGCGCGATCGCACCGCAGATCTCGTTGCCGTGGGTCAACGCGTTCACCATCACATGCGGACCGGGCTTGCCGCTGTCGAAGGTGTGGACATAGGGAACGCCGTCCGTCCCCTCAGCATAGCGGGAGATGTCGGGGGCGGTCAGTTCGATCGAGTCCTGGGGCATGTCGGAATCCGGAAGGCTAGGACGGAAAGGGGCAGAGTTTAGCAAGCTTTCCGGAACGGCGGGCATCGGCTACTTCTCGCGCAACTCCGTCACGCCTTCCCAGACTTCCGGCGGCTCCGCTGCCAGGGCGGTCGCCCGATCGGCGAACGAAAGAGCAATCCGATCGTCCGAGAGCATGTGGAAATCGGCGGCTGCCTCGGCGAAGCGACCGGCTCGCCAATAGTGGAAAGCCGACGCGTAGGCGGCCGCCTTGACGCGATCGGTCTCGCTGGCAAGCTGCTGCACCGCCAGAGGCTCGTACAACGTCACCGGCGTCTTCCGGCCGACGACACGTACGGTGTCGACCTCGCGAAAGAGGATGGCAGCAGCACAATCCTGAACCGTGTCGCCGCTGACCAGGATCTGGGTATCGTAAGCCTTGTTCGCGCCTTCGAGGCGCGCAGCGAGGTTTACCGCGTCGCCCATCACCGTGTAGTTGAAACGCCGCGGCGAGCCGATATTGCCGACCAGCGCGACGCCTGAGTTAATGCCGATGCGCGCACGTAGCGGACGACCATCGCCAAGCGAGAACGTTGCCTCGCCGTCGTTGAGCACGCGTCGCATCTCCAGGGCGGCGGCGACCGCCTTCTCGGCATGACGGTCATCGGCGACTGGCGCACCGAACACGGCAACCACGGCGTCGCCGATGAACTTGTCGACGAATCCGCCATGCGCCTCGACGATTGCGGTCATCGCCGCGAAGTACTGATTCAGATTCTCGACCAGCCGCCTCGGCTCCTGCTTCTCGGAGATGGCGCTGAATCCGGCGATGTCGGAGAACAGGATCGAGACCGCCCGCTCCTCGCCGCCGAGCGTGGGCTGGGCGCCGCCAGAAAGCATGCGATCGATCTCGGCCTTGGGCAGGTAGAGGCTGAAGGCACGACTAAGCTGTCGGCGATCCCGGTCGGTGACCAGCACGCGATAGACCATCAGCAGCGGGAAGGCGGAGATCCCGGCCGCCAGCACCTGGCCGAGCGGCAGGACGTGGCCCGAGCGAAAGAACAAGGCACCAATGCCGATCCAAACAAGAGCGCCGAACCCGACCGTCGCCGTCGCCACCAGCGGCCGCAGCCCCATGACGAGCGCGGCAACGCCCAGCGCGAAGACGGCGGACATACCGAGCGACAGAGCGGGCGAAGTCGGCGCCAACGCGTCGCGCCGGAGCAGGTTGTTGACAGCCGTCGCGTGAATGAACACGCCGGGGATGGAATCACGCCGGAAATCGGTCCGATACAGACCCGGCATCACCGGATGCACGCAACGCTCCGGCAGGTTCAGTCCCTCGGGGCGCGTGATCCAGCGCTTGGACGTCAGCTTGCGATCCTCGACGTCGAGCGTGACGCCGACGATGACGACGCGGTCCTTGAAGTGCCTCGCCAGATAGTCGGCATTGCCGGCAGCGGCGCAGGCGTGGATATCGGCCAGGGAATAGGACGGGATGGCGCCGGCGCCGCCGTCATAGTTGACCAGCAGTGTCTGCGAACGGTCTTGCGGCAGAGCGTATCCAGAGACGACCTGCCGGCCGCGCACATCGGTTTCGGGAAGCGTGCCGGCCGGAACGCCTTGGGCACGAACCGCGAGTTCGACCGCGAGCGAGTTCTCTTTCCGCGCTTCGCCATCGCCGCCGACCTGAAAGGTCAGCGGCAGCCGGCGGATGATGCCGTCGTCGTCCTCGAACACATTGAGCGCACGGATGTTGGCCTCCCGGCCGACGGCGATCGCGTAACCGGCGAAAGGCGCAATCGGCTTCTCCTGGTGCTGCACGCGGCCGAGCACAACCTTGCCCTCGCGCGCACCGCGCCTCAGCGCCAGCAGGAACTCTCGTTCGAAGCCGCGGATGAAGGGCTCGACCGAGGTCGGATAGACAACGTCAAAGCCTACGACCTTAGCGCCTGCGTCGAGGAGGGCGCCGAGCACGCGGCCGAGCTCTGGCGACCACATCGTCTGCGGGGTATCGGCGAAGGGGGGCCGCCGGTAGGTCTCCTCGTCGATGGCCAGCACCACCGTGGGGCTGTCCTCGGCACGGCGATCGGACTCCCACAGCCGGTCGCGCAGCCAGAACAGCGCATCGACGGAAAGCCCGTCGAGAACGCGGAACGCCGGCAGTGCGAAGACGATCGCCGCGGCGAGCGCGATCAGCACCGCCGCCGCCGCGTCGCGGACGCGCGCGGACATTCCTGAGATCAGAACTGCAGAAGCCGGCCGACCACCGGCCCCCCGCCGGCAGCCGCGCTCGCGTCGACCTTGAAGACAATGGCCCGCTCCCCCTGGCTCGCGCGGTAGGTCCCGCCCGGTTCGAGCCGGACGCCCATCATCGCCAGGTCGGCCTTTGCGGTCCTCAAGGCGACAGAGATCTGCCGGCCCGGCTTGTCCAGGCGCTCGAACACGACGGTACCGGCTGAGGCCATGATCACCACCGGACTCGTCGCGTGCAGGGTAAGCGCGGCCGCAGGTACCGCGGCGGCCTGGCTGGGCGGACGGCGGAACACCATGGCGCCGCTCTTGCCGGCCTGTTCGGCGGTCAGCTGCAGCTTGCCTCCGTCGCAGGGACTGGTCTTGCGCTCGACGGTGCCACCGGCGACCTCGGACCGCTCGCTGCCGATCTTGACCGTGCCGCCGCGAATGGTCTCGCGCACGCAGCTCTTGAGATAGCCGAGGACGATGCTGCCCTGCTTCAGCTCGATCAACCTTCCGGCATCGACATAGTCGAGCACATCCACCCCGGCGACCGAGCCGGTCAGATCCTCGACGATCGCGGCCGGCGCGGCCAGCGCCGGCTTGGCTCCGAGAAGCAGGAGCATGGTTGCAATCGAGCCTGTCAGCTTGGTCATGGATATCCCCTCGCTCAGCGGCCGCCGTCTCCGACCAGTGTGAAGGCGGCCCAGAATATCGGATGGGCATAACTGAACATCGACTTGCCGGCTGCGTCCGTGGCGCCAGGCCCTTCGATCAGCGCCAGCATCGCCTGACGCAGAGCCTCGGCCCGCTCCAGCGACGGATCGGCCGACTGGCGGGCGAAGAGATCGGTCGTCAGTTTCTGCGCCGAACTCGTCTCCACCGGCCAGTTGCTGACCAGAAGCGAGCGCGTGCCGGCATAGAAAAAGGCGCGCCCCAGGCCGGAGATCGCCTCGGCACCGGCGCCTTGGCCGGAAGCGGTGTTGCAGGCCGACAGGACGACCCAATCGGCGTCGAGCTTCAGCGACAGGATGTCTTCCATGGTGAGGAGCCCGTTGCCGCCCTCGGGAATCACCTCCGCGCCGGTCAGTGCCAGCGCCGGCTGCGACAGCCCGGTGAGATCGCCAGGGATCAGGCCGTGCGTCGCGAACATGACCACCTTGTAGCCTGAGAGGTTCATCTGTCTGGCCCGCCCCTTGTTGGCAGCGGAGCCGATCAGCACATCGCGAGAGACGTCGGCCTTCAACGCGAGCGCGATATTGCGGACCTCCTCGGCGGTTTCCGGCAGGCGCGGCAGCTGGTTCAGCTGCGACTCCAACTCGGTGCCCGTCTTCGGTGCGTTCCTGAGCCTGATCTTACTGCCGCGCATTGCGATCTGGGGGGCGGCGCGCGCCTCCTCGGCCTGCTCTCTGCTGAACCACGGATCGCCAAATCCAAGGAACGGCCTGCGGTCGGATCGACCGGAGGGGAGCGAGCGCAGCGTCGCCAACGACGACACCGAGGGAAGCTGCACCACCGCGACCTTGCGGACCAGCCAGGGGACCTGCCGGTACTCCGAGAAAGGCTCCGTTCCTCTCCTCTGCGCTGCGACCGGTGTCGTCGGCAGAAGACCCAACGAGATCTGTCCGAGCGGCCCGTGCGGCACCACGAACAGACTTTTCGCCTGAGCCCAGACCATCTCCGTCGGCTTGAGTAGGTCCGCATACAGCTTATGGGCGCCGGCGAAGTCGAATGCCGGAATGTCGTCGAGGCTTTCGGCCTGCGGGTCGAGCGCCTTGCGCAGACCGAGGATCGCTGCCTCGAGCGCCGCACGTCCGGTTCCAGCGGCGACGAAACCCGGCGCGCCCTGACGCGGCACCGCCCAGACATAGGTACGGTCCTCGGCACTGTAGGTGGCGATCAGCGCTTCGCCAGAACGCAGGCCCTTGCGTGCATCCTCGATGGTCGCCGGTTTCGGGTTCACCAGGTTGGCGTAGTCGGGGAAGCGCCGCTCGATCTCTTCCATCGACCGCGCGCGCTCGTCGCGCAGGGTGTCGATGCGACGGCGAAGCGCCTCGATCGCGGCAGGATCGCGCTCCTCTGCTCGCGCGCTGATGGCATTCGCGAGCAGGCCGTTGAGCGCGCCGATCTGGCGCTGGGCATCCTGCTCGCGCCGTGCGAGCTCGGCCAGCGCCGGATCCGAGGTGGCGGCGCGCGCCGCCGACTCGGCCAGAGCCCGGACCACGCTTCGTCCGCGCGCCGCTTCGGCCAACCCGAATGTACCGGCCACGGCCGTTGCTCCGCCGCGGTCGGCGAGAATACGCATATACGCTTCGAGGATTAGGCGAACTCTCTGGTCGCGAGCGCTCACAGAGCCATCCTGGTCATCGGCCGCACGCGAACGCGTCGCCAGCACCGGCACCGCGAGTTCGAAGAGTTCGATCGCCGCCGCCGTCTGGCCGTTCGTAGCCATTGCCATGCCGAGCATTCCCCGAGCCTCGGCAGTCGCGAAGTGCTTGTCGCCGAGCACGGCGCGGCGCACCTCGACCTGCCGGGCAAGCACTTCGGCTGCCCGCGCAACCTGACCGGTCATGAGATCGATCAGGGCGACGTAAGGATTGCGGGCGGCAACGGCCGCGAACTCCTCCGAGCCTGCGCCGAAGGTCTGGCGCAGCTTGTTCATCTCGGCCGCCGCTTCCTGCCAGCGGCCTTGGCCGGCCAGCACGTCGGCGAGATCGCCTCGGATCGCGCCCATCGCTTGCGCGCCGCCGGACTCGACGATGGCGAGCGCCTTGCGGGTCAGAGCTTCGGCTTCAATGAAACGGCCCTGATCGGCAAGCGTCGCGGAAAGCGCGCTGAGCGCGGAGACGACACCTGCACCGGCTGCTCCTTGGTTCCGCTGGACGTTCGCAAGGGATTGCCGCGCCTCGTTTTCGGCATCGCCGAGACGGCCTGCCTGCCGGAGGATTTGGGCGAGCGCCAGCCGCTGCCGTTCGATCCTCTCCACGGACGTCTGCTCGGCCTCCGAGGCTGCGATGCCCTTGCGGGCCAAGTCCTCCGCCTCGGCATAGCGGCCCCTCGCCGATGCCAGCGCGCCCCTCGCCGACAACACCCGCAAGCTCATCGCTGCACGGGAAGCAGGCGGCATGCGTCCGCGGCTGAGCTGATCGAGAAGCCCGCTTGCTTCGGCAAGTGCGCGCTCGGCGCCTTCGATGTCGCCACTGTTCGCGAGCAGGATCGTAAGTCGGGCGTTGAACCCGACGACACGTCCGCGCGCATGGATCGGGGTCAGCTCGATCGCGCGCCGGATCAGACGCGCCGCGGTAACTTGCCGGCGGACGCTGGCTTCGGCACTCGCGAGGTCGAAAAGCAGCAACCATAGCTCGCTCGAATTGGCTCGCTCGGCGTGGCGGACCGCGGTTTGAAGATCACTCACGGCCTGCAAGGGCAAGCCAGCTGCCCTCGCAGCCTCGCCGCGTCCGTGAAAGAACGTGGCAAGTGTCTGCGCGTCCTCGGTACTCGGAGGGGATTCCTGGGCCTTCGCTCGGGCCGCCACAAGGCGCGCCGGATCCAAGATCAGGTCGTCGTCCAGCAGCTGCTCGGTCGAGGTCTCGGTCGCCTGCCGCACCATCGGTGCCGAACCGCTCGGGACGGTCTGCGGCTGTGCCGGTGCACTCTGCTGCGGCGGCGCGGACGGCTGTTGGTGTTGCTGTTGGCGCTGCTGTTGGCGCTGCTGTTGCGGGCGCTGTTGCAGTGGCGGCGCCTGCGATGGCGACGTGGTCGCGCTGCTGTCATTGCCCTGGGCGAGGAGAGTGGAAGCCGCACCGTCCAAACCGAGAAGCCCGGCCGCGACGAGCGCGGGCGCGGCGAGCGCAGTCATCCAGGATCTGGCTGATCGCATTGCTTCCCCCCTTTGCGCCTCACCCGAACGGCGGCGACGTTGGCAGGCATCCGAGTATGGACCGTCGACCTACCGGGTGTTGCGCTTCGATGCAGTTTCCTCAGGTATCTCCCACAAGTCTGTGCGTGATCTCACGCTGTGAGGGGCCGCACGATGTGAGGCCCCTCACGTCCCGATCGCATCAGCCAAACAGGATCTTCGGGTCCTCGGTGTAGCGGGCGAGCTTCTTCCGGTCGATCTCGACGCCGAGGCCGGGGCGATCCGGAATCTTCAGATAGCCTTCCTTGTCGAGGACGAAGGGGTCAACCGTGATGCCGTCGACATAGGGGCTGCCGCCGATGAACTCGACCAGGTCGGTCTCCGGGAAGGCGGTCGCCATCTGCAGGTCGGCGGCGACGCCGAGTGCCGTGTTCCATCCATGGCCGATGTATTTGACGCCGAAGTCGTAGGCCATCCAGGCGATGCGCCGCTGCTCGGAGATGCCGCCGACCTTGGTGACGTCGGGCTGGACGATGTCGAAAGCGCCGCGGGTCAGCCAGGGTATGAAGGCCTGGCGGCGGGTCAGCACCTCGCCGCCGGCGATCGGCACCGGGCTCTGGCGGCGAAGCTCGCAGAAGTCGTCGATGGCGTCCGGCCGCAAGGCCTCCTCGAACCAGCCGATCTCGAAGTCCTTCAGCATATGCGCGGTGCGGATCGCCCATTTGAGGCCATGCGGCCAATAGGCGTCGCTGGCGCCGGCATCGACGAACAGCTTCGACTTCGGTCCCGCCGCCTCGCGCGCCGCCTTGACGATCGCCTCGTCGAGCTTGTGGTCCAGCGCACGGCCGAACGGCCCCCAGCCGATCTTGAAGGCGGTGAAACCCTTCGCGCGATATTCGGCGACGACGTCCTTCATCCGCTTTGGCTCCTCCATCAGGAGCGAGCAATAGGGCTGCACGCGCTCGCGGTGTCGGCCGCCGAGAAGGCGGCTCACCGAGAGCCCGGCGACCTTGCCGAGGATGTCCCAGAGCGCGATGTCGATGCCGCTGATGGTGTGGGTGAGCGATCCGCCGCGCCCCATCCAGAAGGTGTTCTGATGAAGCTTCTCGGTCACGCGTTCGGGCTGCAGCGCATCTTCGCCGGCAAAGAGCGGCTCCAGCACCTTGAGCGCGGCCGCGACCAGACGCGCATCGGTGAAGACGCTGCCGAAGCCGGTGACGCCGGCATCCGTGTTGACGGCGATCAGCGCGTGGATCGAGTCCTCCGGCTTGATCTCTGCCGACCAGCCGCCCTTCGGGCTCTCGCCGAACAGCGGTACCGAGCGGATCGAGGTGATCCGGACCTTCGGTGACTCGTTGCCATCTGTCTTCGACCGCGTCGCCTTGGCACTCATCTCTCGTCGTCCCCCGCTGTCGTCCTCGTCTGAGGGTCGTTGGCTGCAGACGCCTAAGCAAGTCAAACGAATGGGGCGAGGAACGCCAAGCGGTTGCCAGGCGCGGCCTTGCATGATACTTAAGTTATTACTTCAGTATATAAACGGCGGACGCAGCTCATGCCCCTCAGGCTCTATTTCCACCCCCTCTCCTCCTTCTGCCAGAAGGTCCTCGTCGCGCTCTACGAGAACGGCACGCCGTTCGAGCCGGAGATCGTCGACTTCGGCAACGATGCTTCCCGCGCCGCCTTCCTCAAGGTCTGGCCGATCGGCCGGTTTCCCGTGTTGCGCGACACCACCGCGGACCGGACGATCCCCGAGTCCAGCATCATCATCGAGTATCTGGCGCAGCATCATCCGGGCCGGACGCCGCTGGTTCCCGCCGATCCGGATCTGGCGCGCCGGACACGCCTGCAGGATCGTTTCTACGATCTGTACGTCAACGTGCCGATGCAGAAGGTCGTCACCGACAGGTTGCGGCCGCCGGGGAAAGATGATCCGTACGGTGTCGATCAGGCCAAGGCCCTGCTGCAGACCGCGCTCGGCATGATCGAACAGGACATGGCGGCGAAGACCTGGGCCATGGGAAACGACTTCACCATGGCCGACTGCGCCGCGGCATCGGCACTGTTCTACGCGAACATCATCTCGCCCTTCGGCGGCACGCATCCGAGCGCTGCGGCCTATCTCGATCGCCTGATGAAGCGCCCGTCCGTCGCCCGCACGGTCGAGGAGGCCAAGCCCTATCTCGCCCTCATGCCGAAATAGCTCGGCTTGACAGTTATGTTGATATCAACATTATAGACTCATGCCCGTTCCGGCCGACATCCCGTTCTCGACGACGCTCGCCGTCCGCGACAGCTGCATCTGCCTGCATGTGCAGCGCGCGGCCCGGGCGGTGGCGCGGCGCTTCGACGAGGCGTTGAGGCCGCTGGACCTCACCAACGGCCAGTTCTCGCTGCTGATGTCGCTGAACAACCCGGTGCCGCCGAGCATGACGACGGTCGCGACCGTACTGGCGATGGACCGCACCACCCTTACCGCTGCCCTGAAGCCGCTCGAGCGCCGCGGGCTGGTGAGGGTGACGGCCGATCCGGCCGACAGGCGGAGCCGCGTGATGACGCTGACCCCGGCGGGCAAGGAGCGGCTGGCCGCGGCGGTGCCGGTGTGGAAGCGTATGCACACGGCGATCGAGCGGCTGGTCGGCGACGCCGACCGCCTGCGCGCGGACCTGATCGCAGTTTCCTGACCGAACCAAACCCCAAAGGAGAGAGCGGGCGATGAGCGCCAGCGGATTATCCACGGCCAGGCTCGGCCGCATGCGCGACGTCATGGCCGGCCATGTCGAGCGCGGCGCCGTCTCGGGCGCCGTCACGCTGGTCTCCCGGCGGGACGACGTGCATGTCGAGGCGGTCGGCACGACGGCGTTCGGCAGCACGGTGCCAATCCGGCGCGACACCATCTTCCGCATCTCCTCGATGACCAAGCCGGTGACGGCGGCGGCGGCGATGATCCTGGTCGAGGAGGGCAAGCTCCGGCTGGACGAGCCGATCGATCGGCTGCTGCCCGAACTCGCCGGCCGCAAGGTGCTGAAGCGGCCGGATGGGCCGCTCGACGACACCGTGCCGGCAAGGCGAGCGATCACGCTTCGCGACCTGCTGACCTTCCGTCTTGGCCTCGGCATCGTCATGGCGCCGCCGGACACCTATCCGATCCAGAAGGCGATGAGCGCGCTCGATCTTGCCCAGGGACCGCCGGCCCCGGCGACGCCGCCGGCGCCCGATGAATGGATCCGCCGCCTCGGCACCTTGCCGCTGCTGCACCAGCCGGGCGAGCGCTGGATGTACAACACCGGATCGGACGTGCTGGGCGTCCTCATTGCCCGCGCCTCCGGCCGCCCCTTCGAGACCTTCCTCAAGGAGCGCCTGTTCGAGCCGCTGGGGATGAAGGACACCGGCTTCCATGTCCCAGCCGCCAAGCTCGACCGCTTCGTCCCCAGCTACTGGACCGGCGAGACCGGCTCACCGGAACTCTACGATCCGGTCGAGGGCGGCCAGTGGAGCCGTCCGCCCGCCTTCCCTGCCGGCGGCGGCGGGCTGGTCTCCACCGTCGACGATTTTCTCGCCTTCGGCCGGATGATGCTGAACCGCGGCCGGCACGGGAGCGAGCGTCTCCTCTCCCGGCCATCGGTCGAAGCGATGATCACCGACCAGCTGACGCCGGCGCAGAAGGAAGGGACCGGCGTGTTCCTGGGGAACCGCGGCTGGGGCTTCGGCGTGGCGGTCACCGCCCAGCGCGATGATCTGTCGGCGAGTCCCGGCCGCTTCGGTTGGGACGGCGGCCTCGGCACCTCCTGGGCCTCGGATCCCAACGAAGACCTGGTCGGGATCCTGATGACCCAGAGCGCCTGGAGCTCGCCCAGTCCTCCATCCGTCTATCTCGATTTCTGGACCACCGCCTACCAGGCGATCGACGACTGACGTCGACGCCTTTCCAAGGAGTGCTGCCATGCTCGTGAACATCCTGATCGGTCTTGCCGTCATCATCATGGTGTTCCTCATCGTCGCCGCGCTGAAGCCGGCTGCCTTCCGCGTCGCGCGGACGGCGGTGATCGATGCTCCGGCGGAGGACGTCTTCGCCCATGTGAACGACTTCAGGAAGTGGGCGACCTGGTCGCCTTTCGAGAAGTTCGATCCGGCGATGAGGAAGACCTATGAGGGGGCGCCGGCCGGGGCCGGCACCGCCTATTCCTGGGCCGGCAACCGGAGCGCTGGCGAAGGCCGGGCGACGATCACCGAAAGCCGGCCATCGGAGCTGATCCGGATCCAGCTCGACTTCGTGAGGCCCTTCGCCGGCACCAGCATCGCCGAGTTCGACTTCAAGCCGGAAAACGGAAGGACCGCCGTCACCTGGAGTCTTGCCGGCGAAAACAACTTCGTCTGCCGGGTGATCGGCCTGTTCGTGAGCACCGACAAGATGTGCGGCAAGATGTTCGACTCGGGCTTGGCCGATCTGAAAAAGATCGTGGAATCAAAATCCTAGACCCAGATCAGAAAAAAGATGAGGCGGTGTCGGTCCGCGCGGCCGCCACTCGTCTTTTAGACATGCGGGCCTGGTCCTTCGCCGGCCCCGCACCGAACGCCGAAAGGAAAAAATCCATGAAAGTTCAATCATATCTGTTCTTCGACGGGCGCTGCGAAGAGGCGATCGAGTTCTACAAGAAGACGCTGGGCGCCAAGATGGAAATGCTCATGCGCTTCAAGGAGAGTCCCGATCCCGAGTCGAGCCCGCCCGGAGGCGGCGACAAGGTGATGCATGTAAAATCGCGCGCAATAGTGACCCCCTGAGGGGCGGTTTTCGCGTCCAATTCTGACCCCCTCTAACGCTGTGTGTCAGCGTCCCTTCCTTTTGTGCGCATTCCGACGATTGCGACCACCGATTCCGACGGATCGCGACCACCTGTTCCGATCGATCGCGACCAGTGTGGCGCGGGCGCTTGCAGCGCCGTTGGATGTTGATGGTGATGTCAGTCTTCCGTGGGTTGGTCAAGCACGGCA
>CAXNIC010000032.1:0-21761 GCA_964201945.1 Alphaproteobacteria bacterium | reverse complement strand
GGCCCCGGCTCGGCGCTGGCCGGCGTTCTGGCCTCGGTCGCCGACGTCAAGAAGGTGGATGACTTCACCGTCGACTTCATCACCAAGGGCTCGAACCCGATCCTGCCGTTCGAATTCCTCGGCTGGCTGATGATGTCGAAGAAATGGGCCGAGACGAACAACGTCACCCAGGCGACCAACCTCGCGAGCCAGCAGGCGACATACGCCAGCACCAACGCCAACGGCACCGGGCCCTTCAAGCTGAAGTCCCGCCTCGCCGACGCGACGGCGACGCTCGAGAAGAATCCCGGCTGGTGGGACAAGGTCGAGCACAACCTCGACACCGTGACCTTCAACCCGCTGGCCAATCCGGCGACCCGCGTCGCCGCGCTGGTCTCGGGCGAGGTCGACATGATCTACGGCCTGCCGGTCTCGGCGGTCTCGCAGGTGCAGGCGCGCCCCAATCTCAAGGTCATCAAGGGACCCGAGATGCGCACCATGTATTTCGGCATGGACATGTCGCGGCCGGAACTCATCGACGGCAACATCAAGGGCAAGAACCCCTTCGCCGACAAGCGCGTGCGCGAGGCCGTCCGCATCGCCATCGACGCGGAAGCGATCCACAACGTGGTCATGCGCGGATTCGGCGTCGTCAACTACCTGATGGCCGGCCCGGGCGTCGAAGGCTTCGATCCGGCCCTCAACGTCAAGCCGGCGGGCGATCTCGCCACGGCGCAGAAGCTGATGGCGGATGCCGGATATGCCGGTGGCTTCGAGACCGGCATGGACTGCTCGAACGACCGCTTCATGAACGACGAGCAGATCTGCACCGCCGTCGTCTCGATGCTGGCGCGGATCAACATCAAGGTGAAGCTGCGCACGCAGCCCTTCTCCTCCTACGTCAAGCTGATCAACCCGCCCTACGAGACCAGCCTGTTCTATGTCGGCTGGGGCGGCGCCACCGGCGACGCGCACAACTACCTGATCAACCTGATGGTCAGCCGTGCCCCCGGCAGCCCGCGCGGCCTGTTCAACGTCGGCGGCTACTCCAACCCCGAGGTCGACAAGCTGACCGACCAGATCCAGGTCGAACTCGACCCGGCCAAGCGCCGCACGATGATCGGCCAGGCGCTCAAGCTTGTCCGCGACGACGTGCCCTACGTCCCGATCATGCAGCAGGTGATCGTCTGGGCGGCGAAGGACAACATCGACCTGGTGCAGCCGTCGGACGCCTATTTCCCGCTGCGCTACGTTCGGGTGCGCTGACGCCAGCGCTCCCTCGTGCCCCCTCTCCCGCGTCTTGCGCGGGGGAGGGCAGGGTTGGGGGCGAGCGAAGCGAGGTCGGGTATCGGGCTAGGGCGGCGAATACGACCTCGCTACGCTCGCCCCCACTCCGACCCTCCCCCGGCTTCGCCGGGAGAGGGAGTCCGAGGGGCTTCGCTACCCCTTCATCCCTGTCAGCGCCACGCTCTCGATGATCTGCCGCCTGAGGATCAGGAAGATGATCAGCATCGGCAGCACACTGAGCACCGAGCCCGCCATCAGCTTCCCGTAGTCGGCGGTGAAGCGGAACTGGAAGGCGGTCAGGCCCAGCTCCATGTTGAACAGCACCTGCTCGTTCGCGACCATCAAGGGCCAGATGAACGCGGCCCAGGCCTGGATGAAGGCGAAGATGCCGATGGCGCTCAGGGCCGGGATCGACAGGGGGGTGATGACCCGCCTCAGGATCCACCACTCGGTCGCGCCGTCGACCCGTGCCGCCTCGAGCAGCTCGGTCGGGATCGCCGACGAGGTGTGCTGGCGCAAGAGGAAGATGCCGAAGCTCATGAACAGCGTCGGCAGCACGATGCCCTGGTAGGTGTTGATCCAGCCGAGATCGATGAGCTGCAGATAGAGCGGGATCATGTAGCTCTCGAACGGCACGATCGCGGTCGCCAGGATCGCCATGAACAGGACGGTGCGTCCGGGGAATTTGTACTTGCCGAAGATCGCGCCGGCCGCCAGCGAGGTGACGCAGACGCTGACGGTCGCGGTCAGCGACAGGCCGAGCGAGTTGACGAAGAAGCGGCCGAACGGCGCGTCCTCGAAGATCCCCCGGAAGTTCTCCAGCGTCCAGTCGATCGGCAGGATCCGGGGCGGCCACAGCGAGACTTCGGTCGGCGGCTTGAAGGCGGTGAAGAACATCCACACGATCGGCAGCACCATGAAGATGGCGCCGAGCAGCAAGATGGCGTGAACCAGGATGTGAAGCGCCCAGGCGAGCGGCGTGCGGGTCTCAACCATCCTGGCCCTCCTTGTTCCGGGCGACACGGAACTGGATCAGGGTGAATCCTAGAACGATCAGGGTCAGCATCACCGCCTCGGAAGAGGCATATCCGAAGCGGAAATACTGGAAGGCGTTCTGGTAGATGTCGAAGACGAGAACGCGGACCGCCTGGCCCGGTGCCGACTGCGAGCCCAGCGTCATCACATAGACCTGGGTGAAGACGTTGAAGGCGTTGATGCTGGAGGTCACCAGCACGTAGAGCAGGATCGGCTTCAGCAGCGGCAGCGTCACGTAGCGGAAGCGTTGGAAGCCGTCGGCGCCGTCGATGGCGGCGGCCTCGGTATATGTGGAGGGAATGTTGCGGATGCCGACCAGCAACAGGATCATGTTGTAGCCGATCACCTTCCACACCCCCATGATGACCAGCGCGTAGAGCGCAATCCCGGGATCGGTGAGCCAGGCGACGGAGGGGATCCCGACCAGCGAGAGGACGTAGTTCAGGATGCCGTGGTTGTAGTCGTAGATCCACTTCCAGGCGATCGACATCGGGACCATCGGCGTGATCACCGGCAGGAAGTAGATCGTCTGGTAGACCACGGAGAGCTTGGTCTTGGCGGCGAGGAAGACGGCGAGCGGCACCGCGAGCAGCGTGCTCATCGCCACCGTCAGCAGCGCGTAGATCGCCGTGTTCTTGAGCGAGAGCCAGAAGTTCTCGTCTTCCAGAAGCTCGGCATAATTGGCCCAGCCGATGAACGGCTTGATCGGGTTGATCAGGTCCCATTTATGGAAGCTGAGGATGACGCTGGAGATGATCGGCCCCATGCGCACATAGCCGAACAGGGCCAGCACCGGCGCCAGAACGATGAAGCAGAAGAGGACGAGGCGCCAGTTGCCGCGCGAGAAATGCTCGTCGGCCCAGTAGCGGACGGCCTCGACCAGGGCGTTCCTGCGCGTTCCGTCGGGGCTCGCGCCGGAAAGGCGACCGACCATTCTGGTTCCTTAAGCGGAAGGGCTTGGGAGAGACGGCCGTCCCGGACGCCGGAGCGCCCGGGACGGAGGTAGATAGCGACGATCAGGCGGTGCCGTAGGCGCCGGCCTGCTTCAGCACGTTGTCGCAGATGGTGGCGAGCGACTTGATCGCTTCCGCGACCTTCGCCGGATTGCCGTTCAGTGCCGGGTCGATGAACATGCCGGGCAGGCGGTCGGCGATGCGGGTCTGGATCTCGTCCCAGAACGGCAGGATCGGGTCCGAGAACAGCACGATGTCCTTCGGCGGCTTCACGAACACCTCGAACTGCGGGGTCTGCTTGAGGAGCGGCCCCCAGTCGACGCCTTCGCGGGCGGAGACCCAACCGGTCATGTTGGTGATCTGGAATGCGTTCGCCGGCTGCGTCAGGAATTTGAGGAAGTCCCAGGAGGCTTCCTTCTGCTTGCTCCTGCCGTTCACGTGGACGCCCCAGGGCTGGATGATGCCCTTGACCGGGCCCGAGGCGTCCCAGCGCGGGATCGGCGCCACACCGTAGTCGAGGTTCGGGTTCTTCTTCTTGATCTCGCCGATGACCCACGCCTCGCGGAACAGCATGGCAGTGTGGCCGTTGGCGAAGGCATCCGCGTCATGCGGGACCTTGGGGTCGTCGACCTTGTCCTTCTGGACCACGTCGACATAGAACTGCAGCGCCTTCCGCCCGGCGTCGTTGTCGAAGCCGTTGTGGTACTTGCCGCTCGCGGTCTTGACCAATAGCGTGCCGCCGGCCGGCTCCAGCACGAAGCGGAACTTCTCGGTGATGCCGCTGCCCTGGCCGGAGAGCCGCATGCTGATGCCGCTGCGGGTCATCTTGCCGGTCGCGTCGAACTTGGTCAGCTTCTTCGCCGACTCCATGATCTCGCCGAAGGTCTTCGGCGCGTCGGCGATGCCGGCTTCCTTGAACATCGCCCTGTTCCAGAACATTTGGGCGCGGCCTTCGAGCAGCGGCAGGCCATAGGTCTTGCCGCCCTGGGTAAACCAGTCGACCGTGAACTTGTTCCAGGCGCCGCTCTTCAGATAGGTCTCGACATCTGCCGGATTCGGGTCGAGCAGCTTCGCGTCGATGAACTTGATGGCGATACCGCTGCCGATGTCGAAGATGTCGGGGCCGGTGCCGGTCGGGATCGCCGCCGACAGCTTCTGCTCCATTTCGCGCAGCGAGCTGGACAGCAGGTTGACGGTCACGTCCGGCTTGGTCTTGGCATAGGCCTCGGCGACCGACTTGTAGTAGGGCACCAGCTCGGGATAGCCGGTCCAGATGTTAAGCGTGGTGGCGGCGCGCGCCCTCTTCGAGAACGCCATGCCGGCGGCGGCCGCGATGCCGGCGCCGGCCGCGACCTTCAGCGCCGCGCGACGATCGATGCCGACACTCTTCGACTTCCGTGTCCTCATGACGATCACTCCTGGGTTGTGGCGCTGGGATCGTAGACCCGAATTTCGTCCGGGGGCAACCGGCACCGGGATCAGGCGGTGCCGTCGTCCGGAAGATCGATGATCTGGATGCCGAGCAGGTAGTCGACGGTGCCGCCGGGGCCGGCCAGAGGCAGCACCATCGCCTCGGTGACCATGTCGCGATCCAGGATGCGGCGGGGGGCCTCGCGCCGGTGCGGGCGGCCGGAGGTGGCGACCGCGGTCAGCATGGCGAGGATGCCCTCCCGCGCCTCCGGCTGGGGATGCTCGTCGACGTATTTTCCGGTCAGGTCCAGTCCGATGCGGCGCACGACCTTCGGCCCGCACAGCAGATAGAGGAAGCGGAGCGGGTCGCGCTCGACCCGGTAGAGGAAGACCCACCCCATCAGGTCGCCGAGCCTGCCGGGGTCGATGAAGTCCCGGTTAGGCATCAGCCCCTGCCGCGAGGCGGCGCGCCAGTGGTCGAGCAGCATGCGGAGCCGGACGTCCTTGAGTTCCCGGCCGTCGTCGATCGGCGTGGGCAGCCGCTCAGGCATCGGCCTCGATCGGCACGTCCAGGATCTGGAGTGCCAGCAGGTGGTCGATGACGCCGCTCGGGCCGGCCAGCGGCAAGACCACGGCTTCGGTCGGCATCGGCCGGTCGAGGAGTCGCCGCTGTGCCGTGCCGCGATGGGGGCGGCCGGTGGTGACGACGGCGGTCAGGAGACGGTTGATGGCGAAACGCGTGTCCGGGTCCGGATGCTCGTCGACATACTTCCCTGTCAGGTCGACGCCGATGCGCCGCGCGATCTTCGGACCGAAGAGCAGGTAGAAGAACCTGAGCGGATCGCGCTCGACCCGGTAGAGAAACAGCCATCCCATCAGGTCGCCGAGTTTGTTCGGGTCGATGATGTCGCGGGACGGCATCATCCCCTGCCGGGACGCGTCGCTCCAATGGGCGAGGAGCAGGCGGAGCCTGACGTCCTTGAGCTGGGTGGCATCGTCGATCGGGGTCCAGGTCGAACCAGACATTGTCCGCGTCTCTCAGTCGTCGGCGTCGCTTGGCAGGTCCAGGATCTGGATCGCCACCAGGTGGTCGATGGTGCCGTCCGCCCCCGCCAGCGGCAACGCCATTCCTTCGGTGGTCACCGTCCGGTCGAGGACGCGGCGTGTGGAGACGCCGAGATGCGGCTTGCCCGTGGTGGCGACGGCGGTCAGGACGCCGATGATGCCCTCGCGCGCCCCTGGGTCCGGATGCTCGTCGGCATACTTCAATGTCAGGTCGAGGCCGAGCCGGCGGCCGAGCTTCTGGCCGTAGAGCAGATAGAGGAACCGGAGCGGATCGCGCTCGACACGGAAGAGGAAGAGCCAGCCCATGAGATCGGCGAGCTTGCCTCCGTCGACGAAGTCCTTGCGCGGCATCCGGCCGGTCTTGACCTCCGCCAGCCAGCGCTCATACGCCATGCGCAGCCTGACGTCGTTGATCTGGTTGATATCGTCGATGGGCGCCCAGGTGGACGTCACATCCGAGACGGTGCTTTGCATCAATGATGGAACTCGGCGAGGGCGAGGTGGCCGCTGCCCGGCGCTTCGCTCCGCACCGTCAGCCGCTCGTCGTTGAGGACCACGACGACGGGCTTGCCGACCTCCGGGAAGGTCATGGCCGCGGCCGAGGCGCCGGGGACGCCCTCGTTCACGCCGGCCGGCACCTTGCCGTCGATGGTGAAGATGTCGCGGCCATGGCCGAGATATCCCCGTGGCCGGGTCATCGCCACCGCGGCGGCCGCATCCTTCAGCCTGGCGTCGGCCGGCCTCAGATGCAGGTGCACATAGCGGCTCGAGCGCGGGAAGGGCGTGCGGTAGACGTGGTGGGTCGGGTATCCGGCGGCTGTGACGACGAACTCGTAGGCGGCGTCGGGCTTGGCGGTGAAGGGCCCCCAGCGCCCATCGAAGCGCGTCGTCGCGCGGTGCACCGCATCGCCCCGCCGCGCGCCGCTCGCCGGGTCGATCTCGAAGACCTCCAGGGCCGCCCCGACGAGAGGCAGGTTGGTCGGCGCACCATTGGCGAAGCCCGCCACCATCCCGTCCAGGATCGGCGCTGTCTCGGCCGTGATCGCCGTCGCCGCCGGCTTCTTTCCTGTCACCGCCTCGTAGATCGCGGCGAAAGCACGGGTGTGGAAGGCGATCTCGCGATGGTCGAGGCCGTCGATCACCAGGTTCTCCGCGCCCTTCAGCGCCGGTGCGTCGTAGCTGACGCCCGTGGGCTTGCCGGGCTGGCCGATGAACTCGCCGGTCGGCTGGGCGTATTTGTCGAGCTTGTCGCTGCGGAGCGTGACGTAGCGGATGCCGGGATGGACCTCGCTGCCCTCGTTCAGGCGCGACATCAGCTTGCCGGAGCCGTTGAACTCGCTGTTGAGGTTGGCAGGCGCGGCATAGACGCCGTGATTGACGCCGCCGGCCAGGATCACCAGCGCGGTGTGGGCGTGGCCGCCGCCGAAGCGGACATAGTTGCGGATGGTGTTGGCGCCTCGCGAATTTCCGACCAGCACCACCTTCTCGGCGCCGGTGGCGAGGAGCGCGCGGGTCACCGCGGCGGCGAGCTGGGCCGCCTGGTCGATGCTGGTCGAGCGGTTTTCCTCGGACTTGGTGTCGTCGCCGGGAGCGGTCGGCGCCGCCATGTCGACGGCGAACAGCCGGGCGGGATCGTATCCTTGGGATTCGAAGCGCCAGATCGTGGTGTGCCAGAGGGACGCGCTGTCGCCATTGCCATGGACGAAGACGATCGGAAGAGGGCTCTGCGCTGCCGCCTGGAGGATCGACAGTCCCAGGACCAGCAGCAGGGCCAAGGCCCGCACAATCCTCGCGATCATCGTTTCCCCCCGTTGCACGTCTTGTTTCGTCCGATGCTAGGGCCGAGCGCGGCCACCCGGCAAGCTGCTATGCTCTTAGGCCCGCCGGCGCGGCTCCGCGCCGATCGACCTCCCATCAGGAGCTTTTGTATGGATACCGCCCGCTTTTTCGCGCCCACCTACCAGGAAGCCCGCCGCAAATTCCTCGCCTCGGCCGAAGCCGCGGGCGCCGAGCTCGACCATTTCCGCCACCCGACGGAAACCGCACCGGACGGCAGCCCCCTCTACATCGATACCGCCTGGTTCGGCCCGAAGGACGCGCCGGTGGTGCTGGTCGCATTCTCCGGCACCCACGGCGCCGAAGGCTTCGCCGGATCGGCAGCCCAGATCCAGTGGATGGAGGAGGGGACGCAGAAGCGCCTGCCGAAGGGCGTCGCCGTGCTGAAGGTGCATGCGGTGAACCCGTTCGGCTTCGCCCACATGATCCGGGTCAGCGAGGGCAACGTCGACCTCAACCGCAACTGGGTCGATTATTCCAAGCCGCTGCCGGCGAACCCGATCTTCGACGAGGTCGAGGCGGCGTTGCCGACGCGCGAAGGCTATGACGATGAGTTGGTCGAGCAGCACATTGCCGCCGCCAAGCCGTTCTACGAGAAGTACGGCGATTGGAAGATGTCGGATGCGCTGTCGCGCGGCCAATACGGCCATCCGCAGGGCGCGCAGTTTGGCGGCCAGAAGCGCGAGTGGTCGGTGCATACGGTCGACTACATCATCCGCACCAAGCTCGCGAACGCCAAGCACGTCGCCTATATCGACTGGCACACGCTGATCCGCATCGGCGACGGCCGCCTTGTTTTCCTCTGTTTCAACGAGATCGGCGATCCGCTGCACAAGCGCGTCGGCGACTGGTACGGCGCTGACACCATCGACCGCAAGACGATCAACAAGCAGTGGAGTGAAGGCATCGCCCGCAGCGGCGGGAGGCCCGGCCGCCACGGCCTGCTGTTCTGGGGCCTCCAGCACATTCTGTCCCCGAACACCGATATCGCCGGATCGGTGATCGAGTTCTGCGCCAAGAAGGAAGAGCACAACGATCCGCTGAAGCATCGCACGCAGCTTCAGCTCAAGTCGCGCTGGCTCTATCGGAACCGCAAATACGACACCAAGGAAGGCAAGGCGATCGTCGAGGAGCTCCGCGACAACACCACGCCGCTCCGCCGCGACTGGGAAGACTCGGCGATGGCCGCCGCTCATGACACCTACGAGAAGATCCTGAAAGGGGCAGGCGACTGGGCGAAGGAGAACGCGCCGGTGAAGGTCGGCAAGCTGACCCTCTCCGATCCGGGCGGCGAGGCGGTCTGAGCCAGGAGCCGTCACCATGAAGATCACCGCCGTCAAAGTCTTCCTGGTCGACGGCGCCCGCATCAACTGGGTGATCGCCAAGGTCGAGACCGACGCCGGCATCTACGGCGTCGGTGACGGTACGGTGGGGCGGGGCGAGCGGGCGGTCGCCGCCACCATCGAATATTTCTCCTCGTACCTTGTCGGCCAGGACCCGTTCCAGACCGAGATGCACGCGGATGCGATGACCCGGGATTCCTACTGGCGGACCGGGGTCGTCCATCGCGCCGCTATTGCCGCTCTCGAAGCGGCGATGCTGGACATCAAGGGGAAGGCGCTCGGCGTTCCCGTCTACGAGCTGCTCGGCGGCAAGTGCCGGGACCGGATCCGCTGCTACGCCAACAACTGGGGACGGAAGACCGAGTCCCTCGACGTGCTGAAAAAGCGGGCCGACGAGGCACTGGGCCTGGGATTCAACGCCCTCAAATGGGACCCCTTCGGCCCGGCCTATCTGCAGATCGATCCGGTGCAGAAGCGGAAGGCGATGGAGCAGATCGCCACGGTGCGAAGGCATGTCGGCAGCGACGTCGACCTGATGATCGAGGGCCATGGCCGCTTCGACGTGCCGACGGCGATCCGTGTCGGTCAGGCGATCGCCGAGTTCGATCCGCTGTTCTTCGAGGAGCCGACGCCGCCCGAGAGCATCGCCGCGGTCGCCAATGTGCGCGCCCATATCCCGGTCAGGCTGGCGACCGGCGAGCGCTACTACGACAAGCAGCAGTTCCAGGACCTGGTCAGCCGCAATGCCGCCGACTGGATCCAGCCAGACGTCGTCCATGTCGGCGGCCTGTCCGAGTTCCGCCGCATCGCCGCCATCGCCAGCGCAGCCTACCTCCCGGTGCAGCCGCACAACCCGCTAGGCCCCGTCGGCAATGCCATGTCGGTGCAGCTTTCGGCCTCGGTGCCTAACCTGGCGCTGCTGGAGACGATGATGGTCGACGTGCCCTGGCGCTCGGAGATCGTCACCGAGCATTGCCGCCTGGTCGACGGCCACATGCTGATCCCCGACGGCCCCGGCCTCGGCATCGAGTTCCACGAGGAAGCCGCCCTCAAGCACGCCTACCGCCACATCCCGGGCGGACACTTCAAGAAGGGTGATCCGTACCCCGAGGGCAGCAAGCCCTGGTTCAAGGTCGGCTGAGACGCGTCTCAGTTATTGCAGGCCGAGATGCGAACGGTACAGCGTCTGCCGCCACGCTCGCTGCACTCGCGCAATGCCTTCTCCTGAGCCTGCCTGGACGAGCGGTGCTCTCCCCATCCGGCGATGTCGCTTCCCCGCGATTGATCGTCGGCGTAGGCGGCACAGCGGTCGAACTCCAATACGATCTCGCACCGCCGACCACCGCACTCCCGCAATGCGCGGGTCCGTGCTCCATCGCGCGAGCGATAGCTGTGGGAAATTCCGAACCCGTCCCCGCGGCCACGTTCGACCGCCAGCGCCCCGTGGGTTTCGGCCTGTGCTTCGACAATGGGCAGGACCATGGTCAGAGCGATCGAGACCAGAAGCGTGCGGATGGTCGTGAGCATGTCTTCCCTCCGTTTTTAGGCGCCGTGCCGAACGTCAGGGTATTGGGTATTATTTTACCGTTAGGGCATGTCGATGCACGGCCCGCAATCCCGAAGAAGGGACCGCGGAATAGGGAGCGAGCGACGTGACTGGAGCATCGTGCGCACATTTCCATGTTTACTCCCCGCAGCCCCTTGGCGAAGCAAAGCCGTGTATGCCGGGCCGTTGTAAGGCGGCTGCCGGATTGATACGTTGAAGCCTCGGGCTCGGCAGACGCCCGGCATCCCAAAGACGGTCATCGTCCAAGCGCTGCCTTTGCTCAGGAGGAGCAGAGGATGACTGCGCGCTTGCACTCAGCGAAGCCCGGCGTCGGCACCTTGGTGTTGACCCGATCCGACGTCGCGCGCCTTCTCGGCGTCGATGCCTGCATCGAAGCGGTGGATCTTGCGTTCCGGCTCAATGGCACCGGCGCTGCGACGCCCCCCGCGGTCCTGGAACTGCCGGGCATCGGCGGCGGCTTCCATGTCAAGGCCGGTGGCCTGATGCTCGATCGTCCTTATGCCGCGACCAAGATCAATGCGAACTTTCCCGGAAACCCGGTGCAGCGCGGCCTTCCCACGATCCAGGGCGTGGTGCTGCTGTTCGATGCCGGAAGCGGCGAGCCGTTGGCGCTGATGGACTCCGCCGAGATTACCGCGCTGCGGACAGCGGCCGCGACGGCGCTTGCCGCCCGGCACCTGGCGCGGAGCGATGCGTCGGTGGCGGCGATCATCGGCTGCGGCCGACAGAGCCGGGACCAGCTCCGTTTCCTCTGCCGCGTTCGCCCGATCCGGACCGCGTTCGCGATCGATCGCGATCCGCAAGCCGCCCACGCTTTCGCCGAGAGCATGTCCCGCGAACTCGGGATCGTGGTCGAGGCGGTCGAGACGGCTGATGCGGCTCGGTCCGCGCAGATCTGGATCACCTGCACGCCGTCAGGGACGCCGGTGCTTGCGCGACGGCATGTCCGCCCGGGCGCGTTCATCGCCGGAGTCGGCGCTGACAATCCGCACAAGCGCGAGCTCGCCGGCGACCTGTTCGAGGGGACTTCGGTCGTCGCCGACATCCTCGCCCAGTGCCTGGCGATGGGAGACCTGCGTCATGCGGTGGCCGAAGGACGGCTGCGGGGCGACCACGTCCATGCCGAGCTCGGCGACGTCCTGGCGGGGCGAATGCCGGGACGCCGTGACGAGGACGAGATCATCGTCTTCGACTCGACCGGCATGGCGCTTCAAGACGTCGCGGCCGCGGCTGCCGTCTACCGGGCAGCCGTTGACGCCAGTGCGCGCAACGTCGTCTTCCAGGAGTGACGCAAAACCGCAACATCCTCGTCATCGAACCGTGATCCGTCGCCGCTAGCCTCCGCCGGCAACTAGGATTTTCGGGAGAGAGCGATGGCGATGACGGTGGTGCGTGGCTTGGCCGTGGTCCTGGCGTTCGGTGCGTTCCTGGCGAGCGCGGAGGCGGCCGACCGCGCCGTGACCATCGGCGGGCAGACCTTCGTCAACAAGGGCCTGGTCGGCGTCGGCCGCATGCCGGCCACGCTCCGCGACAAGTTCGGCGAGACCTTCGGCTCGGGCTCCGGCATGACCGTCGACCCGCAGTCCTGGCGGCGGACGGATACGGGATACGAAGGCCAGTTCGTCCTGCTTCCCGACCGCGGCTACAACGTTGCCGGCACCACTGACTACCGCTCCCGCATCAACAAGCTCGCCATCCGCTTCACGCCCGGGAAGACCACGCAGGAAGGCGTCGTCGCCACGCTCACCGACACGGTGCTGCTGACCGATGCTGCCGGCCTGTCGCTGACCGGACTCGATCCTGAAGTTGGCGGCGTGCGCCCAGCGGGAGGCGGCTTCCCTGACATGCCCCAGGCCAAGAACGGCAAGATCGCGCTCGACCCCGAGGCGATCGTGCGACTGGCCGACGGCAGCTACTTCGTCAGCGACGAATACGGCCCCTATATCTACCGCTTCTCCGCCGAGGGGAAGATGCTGTCGGCGATCCGCCCGCCCGAGGCCTTCATTCCGATGCGGAAGGGCGTGCAGCATTTCGGCTCCAACAATCCGGGACCGGGCGCCGCCGAGCCGGTGCCGCCGAGCCCGGAGACCGGCCGGCAGAACAACCAGGGCTTCGAAGGCATGGCGCTGACGCCGGACGGCCGGACGCTGGCCGTCATCCTGCAGAGCGCCACCCGACAGGATGGCGGCAACGCGCCGGCGACCCGGCATCATACCCGCATCCTGATGTACGACGTGGCCGATGCGGCGGCGCCGAAGCTGAAGGCGGAGCACGTCGTGCCGCTGCCGGTGTTCAAGGCGGGTGAGAGGACGCTGGTCGCCGCGCAAAGCGAGCTGACGGCGCTCAGCGACACGCTGTTCCTGCTGCTCAGCCGCGACAGCGGCAACGGCTACGGCATGAAAGGTGCGACCTCGCTCTATCGTCGCATCGACCTGCTGGACATCTCCAAGGCGACCAACATCGCCGGCACCGCCTTCGACGGGGCGAAGCCGGTGGCGCCGGCCGGCATCCTCGATGCCTCGATCCAGCCGGCGACGCTGACCGGCTTCATCGACCTCAACGACGCGGCCGACCTCGCCCGCTTCGGGCTCCGCAACGGCGGTCCCAACGACCGCAACAATCTCTCGGAGAAGTGGGAGGCGATCTCGATCGTGAGCGCCCTCGACCCGGCCGCCCCGCAGGATTTCTTCGTGTTCGTGGTCAACGACAACGACTTCATCACCCAGGACGGCTTCCAGGTCGGCGCGCCTTACAGGGACGAGAGCGGCGCCGACGTCGACACCACCTTCCTGGTCTGGCGCGCGACCTTGCCGACGCTGGCCAAGTGACCGGCTTCTCCGTCCATGGTTGACTGTCGGCTCAGAACCGACAGGAGACGGGCATGGCGGAGAAGGTGGCGATCGTCACGGCGGCGGGTAGCGGCCTCGGTGCCGGGATCGCGCGTGAGTTGGCGGGGCAGGGCTGGAAGGTTGCCGTCTCGTCCTCGTCCGGCAAGGGCGAGGCGCTGGGCAAGTCTCTCGGTGGCCTCGGCTTCACCGCGTCGAACGAGGACGCCGCCGCGCTCGAGCGGGTGGTGAAGGGCACGCTGGAGGCCTGGGGGCGGATCGACGCGGTGGTGAACAGTTGCGGGCATCCGCCGAAGGGCGATCTCCTGGCGCTCTCCGACGCGGACTGGCACCGTGGCCTCGACATGATCATGCTCAGCGTCATCCGGCTCTCGCGGCTGGTGGTGCCGGTGATGGAGACGCAGGGCGGCGGGACGATCGTCAACGTCTCCACCTTCGCCGCCTTCGAGCCGGACCTGGCGTTTCCGATCTCGTGTGCGCTCCGCGCCGGGCTCGGCAGCTTCACCAAGCTGTTCGCCGACCGCTATGCCAAGTCGAACATCCGCATGAACAACGTGCTCCCGGGCTTCTTCGACAGCCTGCCGGAAAAGGAAGCGGCCAAGCAGCGGGTGCCGCTCGGCCGCTATGGCAAGGTCGAGGAGCTGGCGAAGACCGTCGCCTTCCTCCTCTCCGACGGGGCCGGCTACATCACCGGCCAGAACCTCAGGGTCGACGGCGGCATCACACGCGGGGTGTGAGGCCGCCGCCGGTCGCGGTCACTTCGTCGCGGTCGCGTACCAGACCCGATCCGCGTTGGTCTGGATGTCCTTCACATTGTGGCCGAGGCCGATGATCCGGTAGGTCTGGAACATGAAGATGAACGGCCCTTCGGCCAGGTGCTTGATCTGCATGTCCCGGTACATCTGGGCGCGCTTGGTCTTGTCGCGCTCCAGCAGCGCCTTCTCGGTGTTCTCGTTGAAGTAGGGATCCGAGTAGGCGGCACGCCAGGACGGGTACTGGGCGTTGTTCTTCGCCTCGGCGCTGTTGCCCGGGTTGAAGGCCATCTGGTCGATGAACCCATGCGCGTCGGGAGGCGAGATGTAATAGGCTGACATCGCCATCTCGAAGTTGCGCCCGCGGTGGCGGGTGGCGACCTGGCCGTAGGACATGGTGACGATGTTGATCTTGACGCCGATCTTCGCGGCATTCGCCTGCATGTGCTGGGCGAGGTCGGGGTAGGGGAAGACGTTGCCGATGATGAGCTCCTTCTCGAAGCCGTTCGGATAGCCGGCCTCGGTGATGAGCTGCTTGGCCTTGGCGAGATCGAGCTTGTAGGGATTGCCCTCTTCGACCGAAAGCGCGCCGAAGGCGTCGATCGGCACCAGCGACTGGCGCGTGCGGCCTTCATACTTCATCACGGTCTTCTCGAGCCCTTCGTAGTCGACCAGGTACTTCATCGCCTGGCGGACCTTCACGTTCGAGAGGACTGGATCGGCCATGCTCATGGTGATGTAGTAGAACTGGTTGCGCGAGGTGCGCAGGATCTTCGCCGACTTGGCCGTCTCGAGGCCGGTGAGGTCGTTGGAGGTGAGGACGCGGGCCATGTCGATGTCGCCTTTTTCGAGCTGCAGGCGCTGGGCCGTGGACTCGGGCACATGGCGGATGATGATGCGGCGCATCTTCGGCTCGCCGCGCCAGTAGTTGGGGTTGCGCTCGAGCACGACGGTGTCGTTCGCAGCCCAGCTGGTGACCCGGTAGCCGCCGACGCAGGCGGTGTTAGAGGTCAGCCATTTGTTAGCATGATCGCCGTTGACCTCGTGCTTCAGCGCCTCGACCTTGTCGAGGACGAAGCCCGAGCGCCCGGTGAACATGTAGGGGGCGATGATGGATTCTGGATAGGGTTTGTCGAACTGGACGACCAGGGTCGAGTCATCGGTCGCCCGGACGCGCTGGGCGACGTTGTCCTTGACGATACCCCACTTGGTGATGTTGCCGGCCGAGTTCAGATTGAGCAGCACGCTACGTTGAAGGGACCATTCGGAATCCTTCGCCGTCACCGGATTGCCCGACGGATGCTTCAGGCCCTTGCGGATCTTGAAGGTCCAGGTGAGGCCGTCCTCGCTGACCGACCAGCTCTCGGCGATGCCGGGCTCCAGCTTGGCCGCGTCGGTGCGCGAGGTGAAGATGAGCGGATCGCAGACGTTGTTCATGATCTCGTCGGTCGTGGTCTCGCCGATCGCCGCGGGATCGAAGGTGAAGAGATTGTCGATGTTCCAGGCGATGACGAGGGTGTCCCTGGGCGTCGCCGCCTCTGCCGGAATCGTCAGGCTTGCCGCGAGCAGCGCCGCCGCGCCGGCAGCTCCGATGAAGTGTCGCATGCTGATCCGCCCTCCAGTTTCTTTTGGCCCGTTTCCGGTCGGAAAGCGTGTCTCAACGGGGCTTTCCGCGCAACCCCGCGCGCGAAGCGGCAGTACAAAAGGAAGCGGCCAAGCAGCGGGTGCCGCTTGGCCGCCAATCTCAGGGTCGATGGCGGCCTCACACGGCCGCCACCCACTCCCTACTTCGTCGCGGTCGCGTACCAGACCCGATCCTCGTTGACCTGGATGTCCTTCACCGCCTTGCCGAGACCGATGACGCGATAGGTCTGGAACTGATAGGCAAACGGCCCTTCGGCCAGATGCTTCAGCTGCATCTCCCGATACATCTGGGCGCGCTTGGTCTTGTCGCGCTCCAGCAGCGCCTTCTCGGTGTTCTCGTTGAAGTAGGGGTCCGAGTAGGCGGCGCGCCAGGACGGATACTGGGCATTGCCCTTCTCCTCCGGGCTGTTGCCCGGATTGAAGGCCATCTGCTCGATGAAGGCGTGGGCGTCGGGGATGGAGACGTAGTAGGCCGACATGGTCATGTCGAAGTTGCGCGCCCGATGGCGGGCGATGACCTGGCCGTAGGACATGGTGACGACGTTGAGCTTGATGCCGATCTTCGCCGCGTTCGCCTGGATGTGCTGGGCGATGTCGGGGTAGGGGAAGACGTTGGCGACGATCAGCTCCTTCTCGAAGCCGTTCGGGTGGCCGGCTTCGGTGATGAGCTGCTTGGCCTTGGCGAGGTCGAGCTTGTAGGGATTGCCTTCCTCGACCGAGAGCGCGCCGAAGGCGCCGATCGGCACCAGCGACTGGCGCGTCCGGCCTTCGTACTTCATCACCGTCTTCTCGAGCCCCTCGTAGTCGGTCAGGTACTTGATCGCCTGACGGACCTTCACGTTCGAGAGGATCGGATCGCCCATCGCCATGGTGATGTAATAGAACTGGTTGCGCGAGGTGCGCAGGATCGTCGCCGACTTGGCGGTCTCGATGCCGCCGAGATCATTGGAGTTGAGGATGCGCGCCATGTCGATGTCGCCCTTCTCGAGCTGCAGGCGCTGGGCCGCGGACTCAGGGACATGGCGGATGATGACGCGGCGCATCTTGGGCTCGCCGCGCCAGTAGTTGTCGTTGCGCACCATCACGACGGTGTCGTTCGCCGCCCAGCTGGTGACCCGGTACCCGCCGACGCAGGCGGTGTTGGAGGTCAGCCACTTGTTGCCGAAGTCGCCGTTGATCTCGTGCTTCATGATCTCGGCCTTGTCGAGGACGAAGCCCGAGCGGCCGGTGAACATGTAGGGAGCGACGATGGATTCCGGGTAGGGCTTGTCGAACTTGACGACCAGGGTCGAGTCGTCGGTCGCCTTGACCCGGTCGACGACGTTGGCCTTGACGATGCCCCACTTGGTGACGTTGTTGGCCGAGTTCAGGTTCAGCATGACGTTGCGATGGAAGGACCATTCGGAGTCCTTCGCCGTCACCGGATTGCCCGAGGGATGCTTCAGGCCCTTGCGGATCTTGAAGGTCCAGGTGAGGCCGTCCTCGCTGACCGACCAGCTTTCGGCGATCCCCGGCTCCAGCTTGGCCGCGTCATTGCGCGACGTCAGGATCAGCGGGTCGCAGACATTGTTCATGATCTCGTCGGTCGTCGTCTCGCCGATCGCCGCGGGATCGAAGGTGTAGAGATTGTCGATGTTCCAGGCGATGACGAGGGTGTCCTTCGGCGTCGCCGCGCCTGCCGGCATTGCCAGGCTTCCGGCCAGCAGCGCGAGGGCGCCTGCCGCTGTAGTGATACGTCGCATTGATCAGCCTCCCGTTTTTGGGTCGTTCTCGGCCGGAAAGCGTGTCCCAACCGGCATCTCCGCGCAACCCCGCCGGCGGCATTGGGCTTGGCCGAAAAGGAAGCGGCCGAGCAACGGGTGTCGCTCGGCCGCTTATCGGCGGATCAGAGGTTGTTCGTGGACGTTACTTGCTGAAGGTCGCGTACCAGACGCGGTCCTCGTTGACCTTGAAGTCCGTGACCGTGCTCGAAAGACCCATGACGCGGAAGGTCTGGAACAGATAGGCGAAGGGGCCATCCTGCATGTGCCGCTTCTGCACCTCCTTGTACATCTCCTCGCGCTTCTTCACGTCCTTCTCGAACAACGCTTTCTCGCGGATCTCGTTGTAGTAGGGATCGGAGAAGCTGGCGCGCCAAGTCGGATACTGCGCGTTGCCCTTGGCCTCGAAGCTGTTGTCCGGGTTGAAGGCCATCTGCTCGACGAAGCCGTCGGCGTCCGGCACGGTGATGTAGTAGGCCGACATGGTCATGTCGAAGTTGCGCGCGCGATGGCGGGCGACGACCTGGCCATAGGCCATGGTGACGACGTTCAGTTTGACGCCGATCTTGGCGGCGTTCGCCTGGATGTGTTGGGCGAGGTCGGGATAGGGGAAGGCGTTGCCGACGATGATCTCCTTCTCGAAGCCGTTCGGATGGCCGGCTTCGGTGAGGAGTTGCTTCGCCTTCTCGAGGTCGAGCTTGAAGGGCTTGCCTTCCTCGTAGGAGAGCGCGCCGAAGGCGCCCATCGGCACCAGCGACTGGCGGACCCGGCCCTCGTACTTCATCACCGTCTTCTCGAGGCCGTCATAGTCGACCAGATACTTGATCGCCTGGCGCACCTTCGGCTTCGACAGGATCGGATCGCCCATGTTGAAGGTGACGTAGTAGAACTGCGTGCGCGGCGTGCGCACGACGCGCGCGGCCTTGCCGCCTTCGATGCCGGTGAGGTCATTGCCGTTCAGCACGCGGCCCATGTCGATGTCGCCCTTCTCGAGCTGCAGGCGCTGGGCTGCCGACTCAGGCACGTGGCGGATGATGACACGCCGCATCTTCGGCTGGCCGCGCCAGTAGGTGTCGTTGCGCTCGAGCACGACCGTGTCGTTGGCCGCCCAGCTGCGAAGCTTGTAGCCGCCGACGCAGGCGGTGTTGGATCCCAGCCACTTGTTGGCCTTGTCGTTGTTGATCTCGTGCTTCATCGCCTCGACCGAATCGAGCACAAAGCTGGCGCGGCTGGCGAAGACCACGGGACCGATCAGCGACTGCGGATAGCCCTTGTCGAAGGTAACGACCAGCGTGTCGTTGTCCTTTGCCTGGATCGCCTGCTCGACGTTGTCCTTATTGATGCCCCACTTGGTGATGATGTTCGCCGAGTTGAGGTTCAAGGTGACGACGCGGCGGAGCGACCACTCGGCGTCCTTGGCGGTCAGCGGATTGCCGGACGGGCTGTGCTTCAGGCCCTTGCGGATCTTGAAGGTCCACTGCTTGCCGTCCTCGCTGATCGACCAGCTCTCGGCGATGCCAGGAATGAGTTCGGCCGATTTGTCATAGGACGTCAGGATCAGCGGATCGCAGACGTTGTTCATGATCTCGTCGGTGGTCGTCTCACCGATCTGAGCCGGATCGAAGGTGTAGAGGTTGTCCAGGTTCCAGGCGATGACGAGGGTGTCCTTCGGCGTTGCCGCGCCGGCCGGCATCGCCAAGCTGGTCGCCAGCAGCGCAGCCGCGCCTGCGGCTGTGATGATGTGTCGCATGTTGATCCGTCTCCCGATTTTTGGGCCGTTTCCAGTCGGAAAGCCTGTCCCAATGGCGGCTCGGGTGCAAGTGCGTGTCGTTTATTCCTGGAATTTCGGGGCCATCTGCCCTATATGCACGTCCAGAGTGCAGTTGCGGGTTCGCCCGCATGGTCGGCGCATGAGCGGAGCTCGGGGCGTCGGATGCCCTCGGCCTCGACGGCCCCCCATCAGGATCTCTCCTTCTAAAGAGTGGCCTCCCGGTGGTTCTCGCCGCGTACGCGCGGATCGCGGACACTCGTTCTCAATCAAAGGTTCCCTTGACTCAGTTTTCAGATCTCGGCCTCTCGGCGCCGCTTCTTCAAGCGCTCGCGTCCATCGGTCACACTGTGCCCACGCCCATCCAGGCTGGCGCCATTCCTACCCTCCTTTCCGGTCACGATCTCGTCGGCATCGCCCAGACCGGCACCGGCAAGACGGCCGCCTTCGGGCTGCCCATGCTGCAGCGGCTGACCGCTTCGGCAACCCCCCGCCGGCCGAGCCGCCCGCGCGCCTTGATCCTGGCGCCGACCCGCGAGCTCGCCACCCAGATCGCCGACAGCCTCACCAAGCTCTCCGCTAACCTCCAGGGCGTGCGCATCGCGGTCGTCTTCGGCGGCGTGGGCTATCGCCCGCAGGTCGACGGGCTCCGTCGCGGCGTCGACATCCTCGTCGCCTGCCCGGGACGTCTCCTCGACCTCGTCGAGCAGAAGGCCTGCGACCTCTCCGGCGTCGAGATCCTCGTCCTCGACGAGGCCGACCGCATGTTCGACATGGGCTTCATCGTCCCGATCCGGAAGATCGTCGCGATGATTCCCAAGCAGCGGCAGACGCTGCTGTTCTCGGCGACCATGCCTCAGGAGATCGCCAGCCTCGCCAAGGCCTACCTCACCGATCCCAAGCGGGTCGAGGTGGCGCCGCAGGCGACCACGGTGGATCGTGTCGAGCAGCAGGTGATCCATGTCGATCACGCGCGGAAGTCGACGTTGCTGGCGCATCTGCTCAGCGATCCGAAGATGGACCGGGCGATCGTCTTCACCCGCACCAAGCACGGCGCCAACCGGGTGTCCGAGCGGCTCGAGAAGCAGGGCATCGCCGCCTCGGCGATCCACGGCAACAAGAGCCAGGCCGCTCGTGAGAAGGCGCTCGCCGCCTTCCGCGCCGGCGACCTTCGGGTGCTGGTGGCAACCGACCTCGCTGCCCGCGGCATCGACGTGCACGCGATCAGCCATGTGGTGAACTACGACCTGCCGAACGAGCCGGAGAGCTATGTCCACCGGATCGGACGGACGGCACGCGCCGGCGCCACCGGCGTCGCCATCGCCTTCTGCGCCCCGGACGAGCGTTCGATGCTGAAGTCGATCGAGCGGATGACCCGCCAGCTGATCCCGGTGGTGGCGCTTCCCGCCCTGCCGGCGACGCCGGCGAGCCATGCCTCTCCCGCCGGCGCGCGCGACGACGACGAGCGTCGTCCGCACCGCCAGGGACGTCCGCCCCAGCGCCAGGGCCGCAGCCACGGCAAGAGCGACGGCCAGGGTCAGCGGAGTGGCAGGTCTTCGGGTCCGTCGTCGAAGCCGGGCCAGCGTCCGCAGAACCACCGCCCGCGCTCTGCCGGCGGCGGCGGCTCGGGCAGCCTCGGCGAGGTCGGCTTCCTCCGGTCCGCCTCGCCGCCCCGCGGGCAGGATCGCTGAAAACGACAACGGCCGGCCCCTTCGGGCCGGCCGTTTCGCTTCTAGGGTCGCTTAGCCTCAGTTCTTGTCGACGTTCCAGAACACCGGGGCCATCACTTCCTGGAACCCGTTGATGTTGGTGCGCATCGCCATCGGCTGGAAGAACTGGCCGAGCGGCACGTACTGGATCGTCGTCATCGCCTGCTTCTGGATCTCCTCGCCGAGCACCTTGCGCTTGGCGAGTTCGGGCTCCTTCGCCCAGGCGGTCAGCAGGTCTTCCATCTTCTGATCGCAGGTCCAGCCGCGGTAGCCGTCCAAAGTGCAAGGCGAGCCGATCTGGAAGTTGGAGATGGCGCTGCCCAGGATCGGACCGGCGACCCAGGTGTGGAACAGGTGCCAGCCGCCGGCCTCCGGCGCGTCCTTCTTGTTGCCGCGCTGCAGGACCAAGCCCCAGTCGATGCCGACCGGCTCGACATTGGCGCCGATGTCGCGGAGCTTCTGCACCGTCACCTGCGCCAGATCCCGGATCACCTGCTGGTCCATCGGGATCAGCACGACGATCTTCTCGCCCTTGTAGCCCGACTCGATCAGAAGCTGCTTCGCCTTGGCGATGTCGGGCTTCCGGTAGGGCTCGCTGGCGGCTTCGCTCGCCGTCGGCATGCCGCAGGCCATCACCGCCCAGCAGGTCTTCCAGTTGGCCGGATCGCTGCCGATGGCGGCAGCCATGTAGTCGGTCTGGTCGATCGCATGCATCAGCGCCTGGCGCGCCTTCACGTTGTTGAAGGGCGGATGCAGGAAGTTCGGTTTGATGATGCCGAGCGCGCCGGCCTTGTTGTGGATGAACGT
>CAXNIC010000031.1:0-22309 GCA_964201945.1 Alphaproteobacteria bacterium | reverse complement strand
CCGACGTCGACCTGGCAGCAGGCGATGTCGTATTTGCGGCCGTCGAGCGCGATCGACTTGGTGAGGCCCTGGATCGCGTGCTTGGTCGAGGTGTAGGGCGCCGAGTTCGGGCGCGGCGTATGCGCCGAGATCGAGCCGTTGTTGATGATGCGGCCGCCGCGCGGGTTCTGGTCCTTCATGATCTTCATGGCTTCCTGGGTGCAGATGAACGGCCCGGTCAGATTGGTCTGCACCACCGCCATCCACTGCTCGTAGGTCAGGTCCTCGACATTCACCGGCGGCGCGCCGATGCCGGCATTGTTGAAGAGCACATCGAGGCGGCCGAAGGTCTCCTTGGTCTTGGCGAACAGCGCCTTGATCGAGGCGACGTCCTGGACGTCGGTCGGCACCACCAGGGTCTTCGCCGATCCCGCCCGCTTCGCCGTCTCCTCCAGCGCGTCCTTGCGACGACCGGCCAGCACCACGGCGAACCCATCCTTGGCCAGCGCAAGCGCGGCGGCGCGGCCGATGCCGCTGCCGGCGCCGGTGACGAGGGCGATCTTCTGGGACGAGGCCATGGTCGAGACTCCTTGTGTCTTTCGGGGTGTCCGTGGCCGGACCTGGGTCAGGTCCGGAGGACGTCGGGGAAGGAGGCCGAGGATACCCAAGTGCGAGGCCGCATGCCAACGAGACCGCTGGCGGCCTTCGATCTCCGGTTGCGGAAAAAGCGATGCCCGGATGGCAAGGACGATACTACTCTCAAGGCCATGGCCCGCTTCGTCGACCGACTGGTTCAGGATGGACTGGATACGCCGATCGACGTCGTCGTCGACCCGGTCGACAGCGATCTCGTGGACGTGCGGCACCGGCGGCTCTGTCACCACTGGCGGCTGGCCCGGCGCCAACGCGACGGCGTGCCGGCGTCATCCGACCTGAACTCAGGCTTCCTCGCGGAGATCGACGACTACATGGTGCTGCTGGCAAAGCGCGGCGAGGATCTGCACTACCTCCGCTTCGGCCGGACCCTCGCCAAGGCCTACGGCCGCGACATGACCGGCCTCAGCGTCGACGACTTTCCGACGCTGATCGGCCAGCTCTTCAAATCGGTGTATCGCCTCAGCGAAGGCTACCGGGTCCCGGTGTTCAGCCAGCACAAGCCGCCGCCCAGCGTGGCGGTCGACCTCTGGCTGAGGCTGGTGGTGCCGTTGGACGAGACCGAGAGCGGCAAGCTCGTCACCGCCTTCATCGTCTGCAGCATCCCCATCGGGGCGGAAAACGCCTAGGAGCCGAGCGCTGCGTCCAGGCGGGCCGATAGCATACGAAGCGAGATCGGCTTGGCGAGGATGCTGGTGGCGCCGGCCTTGTCGGCCGCGACTACGGTGTCGCGCGTCGCCACCGCGGACATGATGATGACCGGCATCTTGCGGATGCGCTCCTCGTCATGGGCGCGCATGGCCCGGAGCAGGGTCAGGCCGTCGACGGGCTGCATCTGGATATCGCAGAGGACCACGTCGGGCAGGCGGTCTTCGATCAGAGCCAGCGCCGCCTCGCCGTCGGCCGCCTCCAGGATGACCGCGCCGCGACGTCCCGCCAAGGCCTCGCGCAGGATGGCGCGGGTCGAGGGCTGATCGTCGACCACCAGGATGGTGGGGGGCGGCTTCACCTGGTCTCCCTGTCGCAAGGGCATGCAATCATCATCAATCGGGGAGAGGCATGTCATTGATAGCACACGCTTTCCCGTGCGCAACGGTCCCTAGTCGCGAGCGAAGACCTGCTGGACGAAGGCCCGGTAGAGCGTGATCTGCGTCGCCAGCAGCTTCGGCTCCTTCAACAGCTTGTTGAGGACGATGCCGCCCTCGACCAGGGCCGAGACCATGTCGGCCAGCGCCTGCAGATCGACCTCGATCCGCGGCGGGTGCACGCGGGCGATCTCCTCCAGATAGCCCCCGAAGCGCGTCCGCCAGGTGAGCGTGCCGCGGGCGTTCAACTCGCGGACCTCGCGGTTGAACAGCTGGTCCTGATAGCAGATCGAAGCGGCGAGGCAGCCCGGATGGTTCTCCGGCAGGTCGGTCAGCATTTCCGCGAACAGCTTGAGCCCGATCAGGAAGGCGTGCAGCGGGTCGTCGTGAAGCTCGCGCGCGCGATTGAACAGCCCGTCGAGGATCTCGTTGTCGCGTTCGAAATGGCGCTGGAGCAGCGCCAGCGCCAGCTCGCTCTTGTCGCGGAAATGGTAGAAGAAGCCGCTCTTCGTAATGCCGGCACCGGCGACCAGTTCGTCGATCGAGGTTCCGGCGAAGCCCTTCTGGATGACCGAGACCTCCGCCAGCTCGAGCAGGCGCTCGCGGGCCGAGGGCTTCATCGTCTGTTGCATCGTCGCACCATACCGTCGGTACAGTCGGGGCCTGGGCACTCCCAGCGCCCACGTCCGGGAATCGCGTTAACGCGCTGTCCCAAGGGAATATTCCGTCGCTATACCATAGGTTCTCTAGAGTTGTAGCGGCCTTCCGGCGTATTTCCTCCGCCCGCTCAGGGAAACGGGCGAACGATCCGAAGGACGAAGACGATGCCGCGCACAGACATCTGGGGCAACCCGGTCTCCCACGCTTCCGCCGACGCCATCCGCCGGCTGGAGAACACCATGACCTTAATGAACGCTTATCAAGCCGACCCGATCGCCGAGGTCGACGCATTGCTCGCCGAGCATCCGGATTTCGTGATGGCTCATGCCTTCCGCGCCGGTGCGCTGGCGACGGCCGGCGACAAGGCCTTCGAGGGCGAGCTGGCGAAGACCGTCGCCGCCGCCGAGGCCCTGGCCGGCAAGGCCAACGACCGCGAGCGTCTGCACATCGCCGCCGCCCGCAGCTGGCTCAACGGCAACTTCGAGCAGGCGAGCGAGATGTGGGGCCGCGCCGCGCTGCTCTATCCCCGCGACGTGACGGCGATCCAGTTCGCCCAGCTCGGTGACTTCTACCTGGGATACTCGCAGATGCTGCGCGACCGCGTGGCGCGGGTGCTGCCGCATTGGGACCGGGCGGTGCCGAACTACGGCTTCGTGCTGGGCATGCACGCCTTCGGCCTCGAGGAATGCGGCGACTACGCCAATGCCGACGCGGTGGGCCGCGACGCCGTCGCGCTCGACGGCCGCGATGCCTGGGCCGTCCATGCGGTCGCGCATGTGATGGAGATGCAGGGCCGTGCCGCCGACGGCATCGACTGGTTGGAGAGCACCTCGGCCACCTGGGCGCCCGGCAGCCTGTTCGGCTTCCACAACTGGTGGCACCAGGCGCTGTTCTGCCTGGATGCCGGCGACCCGCGCCGGGCCTTCAAGCTGTTCGACGAGAAGGTCTCGGCCGGCGGCTTCGGGCAGGCGCTGGAGCTGGTGGACGGCTCCGCCCTCCTCTGGCGCCTCTCGCTCCTCGGCCACGATGTCGGCGCCCGCTGGACCGACATCGCCGACAAGTGGGCGACCCGGATCGAGGACGGCTACTACGCCTTCAACGACCTGCACGCGATGATGGCCTTCATCGGCGCCAACCGGCGGGCCGAGCAGGCGGCGCTGATCCAGGTCGCCGAGCGCGCGGCCCTCGGCGCCGGCACCAACGCCATGATGACGCGCGAGGTCGGCCTGCCGTCGCTGAAGGGCTTCGCCGCCTTCGGCCGCGGCGCCTATGACGAGGCGGTCGAGCGCCTGCTGCCGATCCGCGGCAAGGCCAACCGCTTCGGCGGCAGCCATGCCCAGCGCGACATCTTCTCGTGGACGCTGGCCGAGGCGGCGCTCCGCACAGGCGACCGTTCGCTGGCCGAAGGCCTGGTCGCCGAGCGCCTGGCGCAGAAGCCCGAGAGCCGGGTGAACCTCGCCTGGGACGAGCGGGTCTGCCGCCTGCCGGGGCGCCTCGCCGCCTAGTTCACGGGGCCTTGGCTTGCTCCCCCCCGCGGTCGGGTGCGACAGTCGCCCGGCTGCGGGGAGGCGGGACATGGCCACGTACAGTCTGACGGTCAACGGCAGGGCACGAAGCGTCGAGTCGGCCGATCCCGACCAGCCGCTGCTCTACGTCCTCAGGAACGGACTCGACCTCACCGGACCGAAGTTCGGCTGCGGGCTCGGCCAGTGCGGCGCCTGCACGGTCATCATCGAGGGCGAGGCCACGCGGTCCTGCCAGATGACGGTCGCGGCCGCGGCCGGACGCTCGGTCACCACGATCGAAGGCCTCGGCACGCCGGACAAGCTCCATGCGATCCAGGCGGCTTTCGTCGAAGAGCAAGCCGCCCAGTGCGGCTACTGCGCCAACGGCATGGTGATGACCTCGGCCGCTCTGCTGGAGAAGACCCCGCAGCCGAGCCTGGATGAGATCAAGGAAGCGCTCGCCGGCAACCTCTGCCGCTGCGGCACCCACCACCGCATCCTCCGCGCGGTCATGCGTGCCTCCGGGAGGGTCCTCCCATGAGCAGCACTGCCCTCTCCCGCCGCCGGCTGCTGAAGTCAGGCGGCGCGCTGGTCATCGGCTTCGGCTTCGCCGGCCGCAGCCTGGCCCAGGTCCTGCCCGGCGCCGATGCTGCCCTCGGCAAGACCGTGGACGCAGGCGAGGTCGATGGCTTCCTCGCCATCCACACCGACGGCACGGTCACCGTCTACTCCGGCAAGGTCGACCTCGGCACCGGCCACCGCATCGCCGTCCGCCAGATGGCGGCGGAGGAATTGGGGATCGGCGTCGAGCGCATCAAGCTGGTCGAAGGCGACTCCGCGCTCACCCCCGACCAGGGCACGACGGCCGGCTCGACCGGCATCTCCCGCGGCGGCGTCCAGGTCCGCCAGGCGGCGGCGACGGCGCGCCTGGCCCTCATCCGCATGGGCGCCGAGCGCCTCGGGCGGACCGAGGACGAGCTCACCATCATCGACGGCGTCATCGGGCTCAAGGCGGGCGGACCGGGCATCCCGATCGGCACTCTGGTCGGCGACCGTCGCTTCCAGATCAAGCTCGATCCCAAGGCGCCGCTGAAGGCACCCAAGGACTATGTCGTGGTCGGCAAGCCGATGAAGCGGCCGGACGTGCCGGCGAAGCTCTCGGGCACGCATGTCTTCGTCCATGACTTCAAGCTGCCGGGCATGCTGCATGCGCGCGTCATCCGCCCGGCCTCGGTCGGCGCCACGCTCGAAGAGGTCGATGCCGCCTCGATCGCCGGCATCGCCGGAACCGAGATCGTCCGCATCAAGGACTTCCTCGCCGTCGTCGGTGCCGACGAATGGTCGACCATCAAGGCCGCGCGTGCGCTGAAGACTCGCTGGTCGCAGCCGGATGCGCTGCTCGGCACCGACCAGGTGGTCAACTGGATGCGGAACGGCCCGTTCATCGGCGACGATGCCGTGGTGAAGAAGGGCGACGCTAGCGCCGCGCTCGCCGGCGCCAGGGAGCGGCTCAGCGCCACCTACTACTGGCCGATGCAGTCGCACGCCTCGATGGGTCCCTCCTGCGCCGTCGCCGACGTGAAGGACGGCACCGCCACCGTCTGGACCGCCTCGCAAGGCCCGCACCGGCTTCGCCACATCTGTTCGCGCATCCTCGGTCTCGCGGCCGACAAAGTCCGCGTCATCTATCTCGACGGCGCCGGCTGCTACGGCATGAACGGCCATGACGACGCCTCGGCCGACGCGGCGCTGATCTCGCAGAAGCTCGGCCGCCCGGTGCGCGTGCAATGGACGCGCGAAGACGAGCATGGCTGGGACCCGAAGGGCCCGCCGCAGCTGCTTTCGCTCGAAGGCGCGCTCGACTCCGACCGCCGCATCGCCGCCTGGCGAACCGAGATGTGGCTGCCGAAGGCGACCGCCAACCTGCCGAACGTGCCGCTGCTCGGCCCCGAGGCCGCGGGCATCGCGCAGACGCAGGGCCTCTCGACCGGACAGGTCACCCAGAACGGCGATCCGCCCTATGCGGTAGCGAATGTCGAGGTGACGGTCCATTGGCTGAAAGACGCGCCTCTGAGGCCGTCGAACATCCGGGCGCCCGGCAAGATCGCCAACAGCTTCGCGGTCGAGAGCTTCTACGACGAGCTCGCCACCCACGCCGGCAAGGACGCGGTGGCGATGCGCCTCGAGGGCCTCACCGATCCCCGCGGCATCGAGGTGATCAAGCGGACCACCGCCCTGATCGGCTGGGACAGCCGGCCGAAGCAGCCGGGCAGCGGCCGTGGCATCGGCTTCTCCTATGTCCACTACAAGCACAACGAGACCTATGTCGGCATGGCGATGGACGTCGAGGTCGACGCCAAGACCGGCGCTATCCGCGTGCATCGCATCGCCTGCGCGCATGACTGCGGCCTGGTCATCAACCCGGATACGGTGAGGCAGCAGGTCGAAGGCAACATCCTGCAGACCCTCAGCCGCGCCCTCCTCGAGGAAGTCGCCTTCGACAAGGCGCGCGTCACCAGCCTTAACTGGGCGAGCTACCCGATCCTGGCCTTCCCCGACGTGCCGGACGTGAAGATCGACCTGGTCATGCGCCAGGATCTGCCCCCGCTCGGCGCCGGCGAAGCTGCCGCCGCCCCGGTCGCCGCAGCGCTGGCCAACGGCGTCTTCGCCGCCTCCGGCGCGCGCCTTCGCACTGTGCCGTTCACGCCGGAGCGCGTGAAGGAAGCCCTCGGCCGAGGCGCGTGAGGGACGCGACGGCCCCGTCGACAGACGAGGCGTTCGCGCGCGCCCTCTCGCGCGAGATCGTCGCCAGCGAGATCCTGCGAGCGAAGGTTCTCGCCGTAACCCTGAGCGTGCTCGTCGCCGTCCTCATGACCACCTTCGCCATCGGCCATGACGCAATCCAGAAGTTCGTCACCCGGCCGGTCTCGTGGTGGGTGTGGATCAAGGTCACCGGCCCGTTCATCCTCTACGAATGCTTTGTCGTCTTCATCCTGTCGCGTTTCGCCGCGCGGGGAACGCATCCGCCATGGATCGCCCGCTACGCCAACGCGGCCATCGAGGTCAGCCTGCCCTCGGTGATCATGCTGGTCGCCAGCACCTATGTGACGCCCGAGGTGGTCCTCGGCGGCTGGCCGTCGCTCCTCTACTTCGTGTTCATCCTGGCTTCGACCTTGCGACTCAACTTCGCGCTGCCGGCGCTCACCGGCGTCGTCGCGGCGGTCGAGTACATGGCAGTCGCCGCCTACATCCTGCCTCTCTCGTTGGCGGCGGATCAGGCGCTGCTGACGCCGGTGTTCCATGGGGGCCGCGCCTTCCTCATGCTGATCGCCGGCGTGGTCGCCGGCCTCGTGGCGATGCGGCTCAGGGCTAACCTGGTGCGGGTGCTCACGGAGTCGGCGGCGCGCGAGCGCGTGGTCAATCTCTTCGGCCAGCACGTCTCTCCGTCAGTGGTTGACCGGCTTCTCGGGAGTACGGTCGAGACCGAAGCCGAAGCGCGCCAGGTCTGCGTGATGTTCCTCGACATAAGGGACTTCACCGCCTTCACCCGGCAGCAGACCCCGGCCGAGGTGGTGGGATTTCTCAACCACGCCTTCGGCTTCATGGTCGAGGCGATCGACCGCAACCACGGCATCGTCAACAAATTCCTCGGCGACGGCTTCATGGCGATCTTCGGCGCGCCACTATCGGACACGCACGCAACCAGGAATGCCGTCGCCGCGGCGCGCGAGATCCTGGCTGAGATCGACCGCCGCGCGGCAGCCGGCGAGGGTCCGCCGCGCGTCGGCATCGGCCTTCACCTCGGCATGGCGATGACCGGCAATGTCGGCTCGCCGCGGCGGAAGGAATATACGGTGATCGGCGACACCGTGAACCTCGCCGCCCGCATCGAGCAGCTCAACAAGGAACTCGGCTCCCGCTTCCTCGTCTCGGGCGCGGTCGCCGACGCCCTCGGCCCGGCGCTCGGCGACGCCAAGCCGCAGGCGGCGACGGTGAAGGGCTATGCCGAGCCGATCACCGTCTGGCGGCTCGCTTAAAGCTAGAGCAGCCCCGAGCGGCCCGGCAGCGGCGTCTCCTTCGACTTGCCATTGGCCTTGTAGGGCCGCTTCTTGCCGCGCTTGGGGGCGCGGAGGTCGATGCCGCCGGTCTCCTTCGATCGGAGGTCGATGAAGTCGGCCCAGGTGTGCGGGTTCAGCAGCAGCCGCGCCACCGCCGCGGCCGCGGCCTCGGTCAGCTTCTTTCCCTTGATTGCCGTCGACAGCGTCGGGTCGCCGATGACGCCGTTATGGGTGCGGTGCGCGAAGGAATACCAGCGATAGGCGCCGTTGGCGGAGATCTCGGAGATGCCCTGGGTCTTCGGGCCTGCGATCTTGCCGAGCGCGGAGGTATCCACGAGGCCCGGCTCGAAATGCAGCATCATCGAGGTCTCGGCCTCGCAGGCGTGCTGCGTGCCCTTCTGGCGCACCAGCAGCTTGGCGAACTCGGCCTCGGCCTCGTGGAAATAGCCGGTGGTGACGATCGGGATCTTGAACTCGGTGGTGAGGTCGGCGACCGCGACTTTCGAGGCGGCGACATTGCCGCCATGGCTGTTGGCGATGCAGACGCGGCGGAATCCCTGCTCGACCAGGCAATGAGTCAGGCGCCGGAGCACCCGGTACCAGGTGTCGTAATCGAGCGAGAGGGTGCCGCCGAAGGGGATGTGATGGTCGGAGAGCCCGGACCAGATGACCGGCGTCACCACCACCGGCTGGGTCTTGGCGACGATGCGGGCGGCCGCACGGGCGACCTCGCCGCCGAGGCGGGAGTCGACCTGCACCGGCAGATGCGGGCCATGCTGCTCGATCGCGCCGACCGGCAGGATGACGATCGCATCCTGCTCGGCCAGCCGCCTGAGCTCATGCGCCTTCAGGTTCGCCCATTCGATTTCCATGGTCCCGCCTCCCCGCGTTTAAGAACTCCGGGGATTACAGGCGCCGGCGCCGGGTCGCGTCAACGCCGGGCAGAACCGGCCGAAACCCGACGGGTGTGCAACGTCAGCTGCTGACCCCGGCATAGGAGAAGTCGATCACCCTCGGTACGTCACGCTTGCCGACGGCAGCGCCGAAGTAGCGCTCCCAGGCGATCTCGTGGAAATAGAACTTGGTGGAGTTGACGACGATCTGCAGGGCGACGAGCACGCCGGTCGCAAACGGCGAGCCGACCCAGTAGTAGTCGATGAAGACGTTCGCGGTGGACACGATCGGCCGGTAGGAGATCGTCTTCCAGAAGGCGATCGTCGGACCGTCCGGCTGCGGAATCGGCTCGAGCGCCTTGCCGGACAGGATCAGTTCGCGCTGGGTCGCATGGTCGCTCTCGCCGATCAGCCCGTCGGCCAGGAGCCGGTCGAGGACCTTGAGGCGTCCCGCCGCATCGGCAGACTTGGCCGCCGACGGGTCCCATTCGTCGAAAGGCATGGGATAGGCCTGCTGGCCGTCGAGGCGGTTCTTCATCCCCTCTTCGACCAGCCCGGCATATCCCGGCGTCCACAGGGCGAGGTGATGAAGATAGCGGGCACGGGCCGGATCACTCTCGACCTTCGTCGCATGCCAGGGACTGGCCTCCCAAGGCCCGGGCGCGGCGGCGGGAAGCTCACCCCCTTCCGGGTTGAAAGCGATGCGGACATCCAGGACGTCACGCCTGTTGCCGACGCGGAAGCCCGTCGTGATCCAGGTCGCCGGGACGGATAACCGGTGGTCGCCGGCATAGACGAGCGCATCCTTCCAGGCGCGCGACGACGCTTCCGCGGGCGCCGACTGGGTGTGGACGAGGAAGACGCAGGAGACGTCCCAGCCGGATTGGTAACGCATCGCCGTCGCGTAGGCGTCCTTGCGCTGGCAATCGCGGGAGATGCCCCAGCCGTCGTTGACCGGCAGCGCATTCGCATGGACGTGCATGAACGCGCCGACGGTGCCGCCTTCTGCACGAAAGAGGACGAGATCGTGGATGACGCCATAGGGGCCGAAGTCGGTGGAACTCTCGACCGCGGCGCGATGGTAGCCGGCGACGTACCAGACGCCTTCGGGCAGCGGCACCTGTTTCCCGGCAACCCCCAGGACGCCGGTGAAGGCCTGGCCGGGATGAAAGCCATGAGCCCGGGCGGCCGTCGATGCGAAACTGAACATGGCGAAGGCCAGGCAAGCGAACACGAAGCGCCTCATCGGATTTCCGGTCATGCCTCGTCACCCAGATAGACGAAATCGATCAGTTGCGTGCCGTCGCGGCGACCGTTCCTGGCCCAGTAGGTGTCCCAGTAACGATCGTTGAAGACGAAGATGACGGAGTGGATCGCCACGATCGAGGCGGTGATGCCGGTCGAGACCGGGGCGCTCAGCGTGACGGTGAAGGCGAGGATCCAGTCGACGGCCGACCCGAACACCCGGAAGGAAATGTTCTTCTTGATCGACTGGCTGAGCCACCCCCCTTCGGTCGTCACCTGCTGCTCGCTCGCGATGGCACTCTGCTGCGCCTTGAATTGCGCGTCGTCGATCGCCGACTCGGCGCGAAGGCGGTCAAGTGTCTCCAGGCGGTCGACGATGTCCGGTCGCGCCAGCGTCTCGGCGTCACGGCCCGGCATCGCCAGGGCCGGAAGATCGGCCATGCGGTTGCGAAGGCCGGCCTCGACATAGGCGGCGGTGTGCAACCCCCACAAGGACAGGTCTTCGACGAATTTGCGCTTGTGCGGATCTTTGTCGACCCGGTCGACCTTCCAGGCCTCGCTCTGCTGCATGCCCGCGGCTCCGAGCCCGCGTGTCGCCGGGTTGAAGTGATAGCGGACGTCGACGACGTCCTGCCGGTCGAACAACCGGAATCCGACGGTGATCCACGCAGGCGGAAGACGAAGGCCTTGCTCGGTTGCATAGGTCTTCGCCGCCGCCCAGGCCCGATGAGATTCATCGGAAGTCGCCGGAACGGTCCGCTTCACGAAGTAGCAGGAGCCATCGAACCCGGACTTGTACCGGGTGACGGTGAGGTAGATGTCGCTGCGGAGGCAGTCCCGGGACAAACCCCAGCCGTCAACCACCGGCAAGGCGTTGACGCTGACTTCGGCCAGCATGTCGATGGCACCGTCCTGAAGCCGGAAAGCGATGAGGTTCTGAATGGCGCCGAAGGCACCGAAGACCCCTTCGCCCGGGACGTTCGAGCCATACCCGGCGACCCGCCACTCCCCTGCCGGCAGCGGAATCTGTTTCGCACCCAGCGACAGCTTCTCGGCGACGCTTTGACCCGGTGCGAGGTGATCCGCAGCAGCCCCGACGGGGCAGATCGTCAGCAGACCGAGGCACAGGAGACGAATGGCCGACAACAAATGCGCCACCGCGCTCGACAGGCGCATGGATTTCAGCCCCCGCTGCTAATCACCCTCGCCGAGCCTAATCGCCCAGCGCTGGGACGGCAACGGTTCGATTACCTGCAGTTTTTTATCCACAGCACGGGAACCCATTGAGATAGAGGCCGTTATTTCGGCACTCTGAAGGGAGTCCCCATGGCTAAGAAGACGACACGCAAGGCGACCGCGAAGCGGTCCGCCAGATCCATGAAAACATCCGCGCGGACCACGGTCGCCCGCAAGGTGTCCGCGGCCGGCAAGAGCGTCCGCAAGGCGGCAAAGTCGGCAGCAAAGTCCGTCGACGACGCGATGAAGAGCACGATGAAGACCACGCGGACCGCCGCCCGGAAGGCGACGCGCACCGTCACCAAGGCCATGGCCGGCACCAAGACAGCAGCCAAGAAGACCGCGAAGAAGGCTGCCAAGAAGATCGGCGCCAAGAAGGCCGCAACGAAGAAGATCCTCACCCGGAAGCTCGTCGCGAAGAAGACCAACCGGAAACCGGCGCGGAAGCCCCCCCATACCGGCATCGTCGATACCATCCGCGACGCCATCTCCCACATCCCGGTCGTGGGCGCCGTCATCACCAGCCGTAAATAAGCTAGAGACCGCCGCCCGATGGCGCCCGCCCTGGCGCCGTTGATCCGGTTTGCCGTCCTGGGCGGCGGCCTTCTTTCGCTGCCGACAGCCGCCGTTGCGGCGTCGGCGCCGGGCGCACCGGCCGGCCCCTCCGAGGTCGTTTTCTTCATCCAGGTCGTGGTCCTGCTCTTTGCCGGCCGGTTCCTCGGTGAGGTGGCGCAGAGGATCGGTCAGCCCGCGGTGATGGGGCAGCTGGTCGCCGGGCTTCTGCTCGGTCCCTCCGTCCTCGGCGCGGTCTGGCCGGATCTCCAGCAGGCGCTCTTCCCGCCGACACCCGGCCAGAAGAGCATGATCAACGCCGTTTCCCAGCTCGGCGTCCTGCTGCTTCTGCTGCTGACCGGCATGGAGACCGATCTCAAGCTGGTCCGGCGCGCCGGAAGAGCGGCGTTCAGCGTCTCGGTCACCGGCGTCGCCATCCCGTTCATCTGCGGCTTCGCGCTCGGCCAGTTCATCCCCGACTCCCTGCTGCCGAACCCCTCGCAGCGGCTCGTCGCCTCGCTGTTCCTCGGCACCGCGCTCTCGATCTCCTCGGTCAAGATCGTCGCCATGGTCGTCCGCGAGATGAACTTCATGCGCCGCAATCTCGGCCAGGTGATCGTGGCGTCCGCGATCATCGACGACACCATCGGCTGGGTGATCATCGCCATCACCTTCAGCCTCGCAAGCCACGGCACGCTGGACGCCGCCTCGCTGGCCAAGGCCGTGATCGGGACCCTGCTTTTCCTCGGAATCAGCCTCACCATCGGCCGGCGGATCGTCTTCACCCTGATCCGCTGGGCCAACGACGCCATGGTCAGCGAGGTCCCGGTCATCTCGGTGATCCTGCTGCTGATGATCGGGATGGCCCTGATCACCGACGCGATCGGCGTCCATACCGTGCTCGGCGCCTTCGTCGCCGGCATCCTGGTCGGCGAGTCCCCGATCCTCACCCGCCAGATCGAGCAGCAGCTTCGCGGCCTGATCGCCGGGCTGTTCATGCCGATCTTCTTCGGCATGGCGGGGCTGAGCGCCGACCTGACGATCCTGAAGGACCCGATGCTCCTCCTCCTCACCCTCGGCCTGATCGCGGTGGCGAGCCTCGGCAAGTTCGGCGGCGCCTTCCTCGGCGCGGAGTTCGGCGGGCTTAGCCGCAGAGAAGGGCTGGCGCTTGCCTTCGGCATGAACGCCCGCGGCTCGACCGAGGTGATCGTCGCCACCATCGGGCTTTCGATGGGCGTTCTCAGCCAGGATCTCTTCACCATGATCGTCGCCATGGCGATCCTCACCACGCTGGCGATGCCGCCGTCGCTGCGCTGGGCTCTCGGCCGCCTGCCGCTCAGCGAGGACGAAGGGGCCCGGCTTCAGCGCGAGGAGTTCGAGGCGAAGGGGTTCCTGCCGAACGTCGAGCGGTTCCTGGTTGCCGTCGACGAGAGCCCGAACGGCCGCTTCGCCGCCCGCCTGACCGGCCTCATCGCCGGTGCCCGCGGCAAGCCGACGACCGTGCTCCATGTCGGCGAGGAGGCGAAGGCACAGCGGAAGGCCCGGGCCGAAGGCGACAGTCCCGAATCAGCGGTGAAGGCCGGCGCCGGGACCGTTGCCGAGGTCGAGGGGCAGTTGGACGTCGCAAGGCCAGGCAAGGTCGAGGTCACCACCCGGATCGGGGAGGAGGATGCGGCCGAAGCCGTCGCCGCGGCGGCCCGCAAGGGCCATGACCTCCTTGTCATCGGCCTCGACCGCATCCTGAGCGACGCCGGCGTCTTCGACGAACAGCTCGCCAGCATCGCCGCCGGCTTCGACGGGCCGATGCTGATCGCCACCGGACGCGGCCCTCACCTGGAAGCTCCTCTCGAGAGCGTCTTCAGGATCCTGCTGCCGGTGAGCGGGACAGACATCTCGCGCCGGGCGGCGGAGGTGGCCGTCGCGCTGGCGCGGGCCAACGACGTTCCGATCTCGGCCCTCTACGTCTCGAGTGCCATGGAGGGTATTGCCAACCGCCGTCGCGCCAGCATCACCCGCCGCCACGAGGAGGAGATCCTGAAGGACGTAACCCTGCTGGCCGAGCGCTACGACACCGAGGTGCGGACCTCGGTCCGGGTCGATGGCGCGCCGGCGGAGGCGATCCTGAAGGAAGCCCGCAAAGGCCGGCACAATCTGATCGTCATGGGCGTGCATCGCCGCCCGGGCGAGACGCTGTTCTTCGGCGACGTGGCGCTCGCCGTGCTGCAGCGCACCGAGGCCTCGGTGCTGTTCGTCTCCAGCTAAAGGCCGATCGGGGCGAATCTCGCCCCGTCAGCGAACGCTTGCCGTTGGCGCGGTACCGGTCCAATCTATCGATGGGGGCATGTTGATTCGTACCGTAAACTAAAGGGAGCGTAATCCATGCCGCGTCTTCGCCTATCCGCCTTCACCGCCGCTTTCGGCCTTCTCTTCCTTCTCGCCGCCTGCGGCGGCATGCAGCAGACGGCCCAAGGCCCGATCAGCCTCAAGGCCAGCCTCAGCGGCGCCCAGGAAAACCCGCCGGTCGCCAGTCCCAGCACCGGCAGCAGCACGCTGACCTATGACCAGGCCTCCAAGCGCCTCACCTGGAGCCTGACCTGGAGCCCGCTCACCGGCCCGGCGACGATGGCCCACTTCCACGGGCCAGCCGCTCCCGGCGCCAATGCCGGCGTGGCCCTGCCGATCGGGGCTGCCGGCATGACCAGCCCGGCCAACGGCCAGGCGACGTTGACCGACGCCCAGGCCGCAGATCTTCTGGCCGGGCGCTGGTACATCAACATCCACACCGCCGCCCATCCGGGTGGCGAGATCCGCGGTCAGGTTACCCGCTGATCTAGCCCGCATCGCTCATCCCCGCGCCGGCGAGACGACCCGCCGGCGCGGGACGAGCCCTAACCCTTCTTCTCGCCGTAGCTCACCGCCATCCCGGCGCGGACGTCCTGCTGGATGCCGTATTGCGGGAACGGATAGCGGAAGCCGTTCTTCGCCAGCGCTTCCATGCCCTCGATCGCCTTCGCCAGCATCTCCGGCGGCAATGCCATCAGCATCTCGTCGTCGAGCACGCCTCCGTAACGGCGCTCGGCGAAGCACGGGATCGACAGGCTCGGCTGGCGGGTCTTCAGCGCCCGTCCCCAGGAGTCGGCACAGGCGGACTCTCCCACCACGCTCCAGTCGAAGCGCTTGTAGCCCTGCCATTGCAGGCCGTTGATGAAATAGATCATGGCGCCGGGCGTGGCATAGAACAGCGCGATGTCAGGCGGTGAAAGCCGCCCGCTGGCCAGCGGCGAGACCGCGAGCGCGCGGTAGCTGCCATGCGGCACCACCTCCATCGCTTCCTGGTGCGCGCGCGCATCCTCCGGCGTCGCATACCAGACGCCGACATAGTTCTTGCCGGCCTTCCAGGTCTCGTCCTGGGCCGTCAGTCCGACCACGGCACGGCACTGCGATCCGACCAGGTCCTCGGCGGTGATGCCGACGGTCCAGCCAAGGCGCGCCGCCTGGGCGACGATCTGATCCAGGGTGTGCACCGTCGACTGCGGCCGGCGGATGCGCGGGATCGCCGCCATCTCCTCGACCGTGGCGAACAGCTTCATGCCGAACGGGATCGCGCGCAGCTTCAGCAGCCGTTCGAGGTCGGCGGCGGTCTTGGCGTAGTCGAGCGTCATGTCGGGCCTCGTCGAGGAACGGGCCTGAGACAATGGACGCGCGCCCTCGTTTCGGCAAACCCGCCGCCCGGCTTGTCGTCCGCGAGCCTCGGTGCCAGTCTGACCGGACACGGAGGAAACACATGCGCAAAGTCGAAGACCTGAAGTTCGGCTGCACGGCCGGCGGCACCACCCACCAGGACACCAACATCCCGGCGCCGGCGGAGAAGGTCCGCATGGTCGCCGAGGCCGGCGTGTTCGACTACATCGATCGCACACCGCCGCTGGAAGAGATCGAGGAGTACGCCAAGGCCAGCCAGAAATACGGCCTGCCCATCCTCTCCTGCGGCTGGTTCTACACGCTGGGCCGCGATGAGAAGCTGGCCGAACGGAACCTCTACTTCGCCCGCGAGCTGGGTTCGGTCGTCCACAACACCCAGGTGATGACCAACAACGCCGACGGCCGCATGGTCACCGACCAGGAAGTGGCGGACTTCTACTGCAAGATCGTCGATTTCGGGCAGAAGATGGGCGTGACGCCCTGCCTCGAGGTCCACGTCAACATGTGGTCGGAGCACTACGGCCGCATCGAGAAGGTGGCGCAGTTGATCAAGAAGCGCGGCATCCCCTTCTACATGACGCTCGACCACTCCCACGTCATCTTCAAGATCGACAATCCGAAGGAGCAGGAAGTCCAGAACATGAAGGCCGACATCGATGCCGGCCTGCTGGAGCTGCATCCGGACAAGCCCGGCAACGTCACCTCGGCCTGGATCGACAATAACTACGTCAAGCTGATGCATGCGCGCGCCGCGGTGCCGAACAACCCGATCAACATCTGGGGCAAGCATCCGGACGGCCGCGTCGGCCGCGGCATCCAGTACCCGTTCATCAAGCCGAAGCCCGGCGAGTGGCATTCGGAATGGGACGAGAGCAAGCTCGAGCCGTGGAAGCAGGTGGTGCGGAATCTCCTGACCCACCACGCCAAGGACCCGAAGAGCCCGCTTGGGTTCATCTCCTGCGAGTTCATCCCGCCGCCCGACTACGGCGGTGGCGCCAAGTACTCGATCTTCGAGCAGAACATCGCCTGCGCGAAGTGGATGCGCGAGACCTGGAAGGACACCGTCGCCAAGGCGCATTGAGGATGCGTACCGCCGACATGCCGGTGATCGAGCTCCGCGGCTCCGGCCGCGAGCGCGGTCGGCACTACGGCGAGACGCTGAAGGTGGAGATCGCACGCCTCCTCGACCGCTGGGAGGAGCAGATCCGGCGCGACACCGGGCAACCGGCGAAGGCACTGGTCGATGACATCGTCGGCGAGACCCATTTCGACGAGGCTGTCGCCCGCTGGGCGCCGGACCTCGCCGAGGAGGTACGCGGCATCGCAGAGGGCTCCGGTCAGCCGGTCTGGCGCATCCACGGCCTGCAGCTGCTCGACGAGATCTGGTGGTTCACCCTCTACCGCAAGGCCGGGGCGGCTCCGTGGCGCCAGCGCTCAGCGGTAGTCGAGCATTGCAGCGCGCTCGGCCAAGTCAAGGATGCCGGCACCACCTATGTCGGCCAGACCATGGACATCGGTACCTGGATCGAAGGATCGCAGATCCTGCTGCGGATACGGTCGGACTCCGGCCCCGATCAACTGGTGTTCAGCTACGCCGGATCGATCGGCCTCAACGGACTCAATGGCAATGGCATCGGCTATTGCTGCAACACGGTGATCCAGCTCGATCCGAGCGCCACCGGCCTACCGATGGCCTATGTCGGGCGTCGCGTGCTGGAGCAGCCGAGCTTCGATTCCGCGGTCGACTTCCTGAAGACCGTCGAGCACGCTTCCGGCCAGAACTACCTGGTCGGAGGTCCGGGTCGCGTCGCCTCCTACGAGTGCTCCGGCAGGAACGCCGTCGAGTGGCGGGGTGAGGACGGTCCCGGCGAAGCGATCCTGCACACCAATCACCCGCTCGCCAGCCGCGATGACCGAATGTTCCGCGAGATCTCCAAGGGCGACGGCGCGCTCCGCTCGACCACGGTCGGCCGCTATGACGGGCTGAAGGCCTGCGTACGCCAGGCCGGCGGCAAGCTTACGGTCGGCAGTATCAAGGACACGTTGAGGTCCAAGGACCCCGCCGCGCCGATCTCGAGGACCGGAGAAACCGCCGCCGACGGCAACCCCATCGGCTATACCGTCGGCTGCATGGTCTACGAGCACAGCACCGATCCCGTGCTCCATCTCGCCGCAGGACCGCCCTGCTCGACCGAGTTCAGAAGCTTCCGACCCTGACGGAAACGATCGCCGGCGTGACGCATCTGGTCGACCCGATCCGATCTCGAGCGGCATCGACACCGGACGCGATTGCCCTCTGGTTCCAGAAGAGCGGTACCGTCACGCCCGTCACCTGCCGGGATCTGATGCGCGGCGTGAACCGCTGGTCGCAGGCCCTGGCCGACGGAGGTGTCGAAAGCGGTGACATCGTCCTGATCTTCCTGGATCACGACATCGACCAGTACGTCTCGTTCTTCGGTGCGATGCAGATCGGCGCAATTCCGTCCTTCATGCCGCCGTTGACGAGGAAGCAGGTCCCCGACGCGTACTGGACGGCGCACGCGACGCTCCTCGCCCGCACTCGTCCCAAGGCCATCATCCTCTCGGAGGCGCGAGCCGAGGAGTTGCGCACCCATCTCGATCTCGACGGGATAGTTCTGATCACGACCGCTCAAGCCGCCGCGGTCGCGGGCGGGAGTTTCCGATCCATCGGCGGTGACACCGACGTCGCCTTCCTCCAGCACAGCTCCGGGACGACCCAAACCAAAAAGGGGATACGCCTCTCCCATCGCGCGGTCTCGAGCCAGCTCTCGGCCTACATGGCGCGGCTAGCCCTGACGGACGAGGATCGCATCGCCTCCTGGCTGCCGCTCTATCACGACATGGGGCTCGTCGCCTGCTGCGTCCTGCCGCTGGTGAGGGGCATCCCCGTCGTCGCGATCGACGCGCTGGAGTGGACCCTGCGGCCCGAATTGCTCCTGCGGGCGATTGAGACCCATCGCTGCACCCTCGCCTGGATGCCGAACTTCGCCTTCCATCACACCGCGCGCACCTGCGGGGCCGAGACCTTCGACCTCGGCTCGATGCGGGCGTGGATCGACTGTTCGGAGCCCTGCCGGGCTGAGACCTTCGACCTCTTCGCGCGGACGTTCTCCGGTTCAGGCGTCGTGCCGCACCATTTGCAGACCTGCTACGCGATGGCGGAGACGGTGTTCGCCGTCAGCCAATCCGGCATCGGCAAGGCCGTGTCGAGGCTTCGGGTCGACGAAGAACTCTTGCGCACGCAAGGCATCATCCGGTGCGGGGGCGGCGAAGAAGATGGCATCGACCTCCTCTCGAACGGGCGTCCCTTGCCCGGCATCAATGTCTCCGTCGTCGACACCGGGCGCCGCCCGCTGCCAGCCGGCCGCGTCGGCGAGTTGGCGATACGGGGGGATTTCCTGTTCTCCGGCTACGAAGGCCTGCTACAGCAGACGGCCGAACGGCTCGTCGACGGGGTCTACCACACCCGCGACCGCGGCTTCCTATGGGAGGACGAAGTCTATGTCCTCGGTCGGATGGACGACGTCATCATCGTCAACGGGCGCAATTTTCACGCCCATGAGATCGAAGCCCTCGTTGACGAGGTTCCGGGCGTGAAGGCAGGAAGAAGCGTCGCCTTCTCGGTCCCGGATAGCGCCGCCGGCACCGATGCGGCCATTCTGCTGGCGGAAGCCGCGCCGTTGGACGGGCCGGCCTTGGCGGCACTGACGCGCCGGATAAAGCAGCATGTCTTCAGCCAGACGGCGCTGACGTTGCAGGGTGTGCATTTCGTGCCGCAAGGGTCTCTCCTGAAGACGACGAGTGGCAAGATCAGCCGGGCGGCGAACCGCGCCCGGTTCCTCGCCGAGGTTCATCCGGGAGATCGCCGATGAATACCGAAGAGAGCTTCGGCCGGGTCGCAGGAATATTGAGCGCCATGTTCGGTATCGACGAGGCGTCCGTGACCCGCAAGATGACCGCCGACGACGTGCCGAGCTGGGACTCGATCACGCATGTCTATGTGATCCTGGAGATCGAGCGCTTGCTCGGACTGTGCCTGGATACGGAAGCGGTATTCGCCCTGGAGAACGTGGGAGACCTCGCGGACCTGGTCGCGCGAAGCAGCCAGGCCAAGCCCGCATGAGCGGAGCGGCGCTTAAACCCAGCATCCTTGTCGCCGGCAATTGCAATGCCGGGGTGCTTCGCAATGCGCTTTCCCATCTCGGCATCCTGACCGACAGCGCCGAGCTGCATTACGCGCCGCCCGATCCGGCGCTCTGGGACCAGGAACTCAAGGCTGCCGCCAGCCGCTGCGTCATCTGCTTCCTGCAGGTGCGACGAGATACGCGAAAGTTCGAGGAGTGGCTGATCTCATGCCTGCCCGCCGGCTGCAAGGTCGTGCGCTTCCCGCCCGGGATCGTGCTGTCGCTTTGGCCGTTCGTGATGGACGACCCGCGGAACCCGCCGGCGATCATGCCGACGCTTGCCGAGGGGCCTTACCCACGCCCCCTGACCAATCGCTTCATTCTGGACAACCTCGCCAAGGGCGACAGCGCCGAAACCGCAGCCGCACGCTTTCTCGACCTCGACCTGTCGAAATACGGCGACTTCGATCGCCTGCATGCATTGAGCCTGACCCTTCTGCGCTCCATCGAGAAGGACTGCGATCTGGTCCTTGCCGATTTCGTCGAACGCTCGATGCAGAAGGAACGGCTGTTCCTCAGCCCCGGCCATCCGACAGGCATCGTCTTCGCCCAGATAATCGGCCAGATGATCGACGCAATCGGCCTCAAGCCGTCGGGCACCGTCGATGCCCTTTTGCAGCGCCTTCGGGCCTTCCGAGGCGTCGGCACCTACGAAGCCCCGATCCACCCCGCCGTATCCGCTCATTTCGGGCTCCTCTGGACCGACGACCTCGTCTACCGCCACTTCCAGGAAGGAAGCTTCACTCACGACGAGTATGTCCGCCGTTTCGCCCGCTTCGCCTATACGCCGGACTACTACGAAGGAATCCGCCTGCTCGACGAGGGCAGGCCGCGAGACGCGGTCCCTTTCCTCCGGAAGGCCGTGGACGCCAATCCCACTTCACCCCAGTTCCATCTGTCGCTGTGTGAAGCGGCGACAAGCCTGCACGACCCATCCCTGCTGGCGACGATCACACATCGTGCGGTCGCGGCCTGCTCCGGGGACGGGTCGCTCTGGCTTCAACGCGCGCGGGCATGCTTCGAGGCCGGAGACCAGGAGGCGGCCTTGCAGGCAACCGATCAGGCGCTTGCTCTTGGTGCCGACCCGCAGGCGACGTGGCAGTTGCACGCCTGGGTGCTTGAGCGCCTCGGCCGCCGCGAAGAGGCTGCGGCAGCAGCCCCCCGGCACAGCTGGTTTCGAAGCCGGGAGGCGCCGCTGCGCCCGTTGGTCGAACCGACTGGCGGGGAGTTCGGGCGCTCCTGGGTCAGGCATCCGAGAGGCTTCTAGGCGTGCTGCCTCTTCAGCCTTCGTTGTCTTGGGTCTAGACTTGCGCCATGCGCGGCCCCTTAGAACTCGCGATCGAGCATCATCAGGCGGGCCGGATTGCGGAGGCGGAGCAGCTTTACCGTCAGATACTCGCCGTTGACGCTAACGAGCCGAACGCGCTGCACGGCCTCGCCATCATCCTCTACCAGGCCGGGCACGGCACCGAAGCGGCCGGGATGGTGCGGACCGCGATCCGGCTCCGGCCGCACGCGGTGTTCTATTGCTCTCTCGGCTTGATGCTCGCGGGCCTCGGTTCCCGGGACGAGGCGATTGCCGCGTATCGCGACGCGCTCGCGATCCAGCCGACCTCGGCTGCCGCCCATCATGGCCTGACCACGCTCGCTCCGGAGTACGGCCGGGACATCGAGCCCGTCCTCCACATCCCGGACGGCGAAGGCCTGCGGCTCGCCTGCAACGACCATCCGCAACCCGACTTCGGCGACCGGGAGGCGTCGGCACTACGGTTCGCGGCGATCGTCACGGCGTTCTGCGATGCCCACGGCATCGAACGACAGGCGGCACACGGTGCGCATCCCGGCATGAAGGACGACGGCCTGGCGCTGTTCGGCCGCCTTCTCACTTCCTCCCAGTTGGCGGAGGTACATGCCGCGCTGGATGGAACGCCCGTCTACAACATGCACGTCCTGACGCAGAGCGACGGGATCGCGCGGGACATCCGCAGCGATGCCAGGCGGTTCCACTTCGGCTGCTACGACCTGCCGACGACGATGGCCTTGCCCCATCTCCTGGAACTCGCCAATCACCCCGACGTGCTCGCCGCGGCGGAGGCTCATCTCGGCTGCGTGCCCACGATCTACGGCATGTATCTCTGGTGGTCGTTCGGCGGGCACCCGACGATCGGACCGCAGAACAACAGCCTGCATCGCGACGGCGACGACGTCGGGTTCTGCACCCTCTTCGTCTATCTCAGCGACGTCGATCCCGACAGCGGGCCGCATGTCTTCATTCGCATGACCCATCGGGGCGAGACGATGGAACGACTCATGTCCGGCGGACCGCCACGCCACGTGACCGTCGATGGCCGGGAAGAGGATCTGAAGGGACTGAGCTGCCGTATCGGCTGTCAAATCGCTTCCAACCGTGACCCCCTTTTCGCGTCCAATTCCGACCCCTCTGGGCGGGGAGGAATGGGCTTATCCGCGTAGTGCATAGGGGGGACCCGCGCCCGTAGCGCAGCGCCCCCGGCGTTGCGCGTAGCGGAGGGCGTG
>CAXNIC010000030.1:0-22915 GCA_964201945.1 Alphaproteobacteria bacterium | reverse complement strand
CGGCCCGACTCGCCATGCGTGCGCACGATCGGATGCGGCATGCCGGGCCAGGAGCGGATGTCGTCGCTGGCGGGCTTGGTCATGCCCATGCGGATGTCGCCGCGGCCGTCATAAACTTTCTGGTGATGGATGAAGCGGCCCTGGATCGGGTCTTTCAGCGCCTGCGGCAGCGTCTCGTAAGCCATGTACATGTTGAGGAAGTAGGTGTTGCCGCCATGTGCGGGCAGCTTGATCGCGCGCAGGATCGAGGCGGCCGGCGGCCGTTCCTGGAACCAGGTATCGGTGTGCCAGTGGACCTCGCCGTCGCCGAGGTCACCCGCCGGCGTGCCGTCGGCCTTCTTGGCGTTGCTGACGACCAGGATCTCGCGATGCGCGCCGTGCGTCCCCTCCTGCATCTGGCGGGGATGGATGACGAACTTGCCGAGCATGCCGGAGAAGCGGATCTGCTGCTCGTCGGTGATCTTGGTGTGGCGGAAGCGGAGGATCAGGTGGTCGATCCAGGCGCGGCGCATCTGGTCGACGTCGTCCTGGGTGAAGTCGTCGAATGGGAAGTCGACGATGTCGGCGCCGAGCGGGCCGCCGGTCGGCTTCACTGTGAACCGCACGCGCTTGCCGATACTCGTATCCATGACGATCTCCTGTTCAACCGGCCGCGGCGATGACCCAGGCATCTCCCGGCCGGAACCAGGCGACGACGGCCTCTCCGGTCTCGAACGCGGCCGTGCCGTCGTTGGTCATCTCGGCCATGGCCGGCGTTCCATCGGCCAGTCGAAGCTGCACCTCGAGCCGGGCCCCAGTATAGACGACCCGCTCGACCGTGGCGTTCCAGGCGACTGCGCCGTCCGGCGCGGCGCCCGGCTCTGCAAGCTTCAGCCGCTCGGGGCGGATGGTCAAGGCGACCTCGCGGCCGGAGGGGATGTTGCCGCCGACCCGGGCCAATGCCGGCCCGGCCGCGGTCTCGACCCGCGTCAGCCCGTCCGCCGCCGCCGACCCGGCGACGGTTCCCGCCACCATGTTGATGCTGCCGATGAAGCTGGCGACGAAGCGGGTCGCGGGTCGCTCGTAGATGTCGGCGGGTGTGCCGATCTGCTCGATGCGGCCGTCCTGCATCACCGCGATCCGGTCGGACATGGTCAGCGCCTCGCCCTGGTCGTGGGTCACGAACACGGTGGCGATGCCGAGCCGGCGCTGCAGGGTCGAGATCTCCGTCCGCATCTCCTCGCGCAGCTTGAGGTCGAGGTTGGAGAGCGGCTCGTCCAGCAAAAGCATGGTCGGGCGGATGACGAGCGCGCGGGCGAGGGCGACTCGCTGGCGCTGGCCGCCCGAGAGCTGGTTCGGCCGCCGGGCGCCGAAGCCGTCGAGCTTCACCAGCATGAGCGCCTCGCTCACCCGCCGGGCGATCTCGTCGGTGGCAACCTTCCGCATCTTGAGGCCGAAGGCGACATTGTCGGTCACCGTCATGTGCGGGAAGAGGGCATAGTCCTGGAACACCATGCCGAGGTCGCGCTTGAACGGCGGCAGCTCCTCGATCCGGCGCCCATTCAGCTCGATATGGCCGCCATCGGGCATGAGGAAGCCCGCGATCAGGTTCAGCGTCGTGGTCTTGCCGCAGCCGCTGGGTCCCAGCAGCGTCACGAACTCGCCCGGCGCGACGGCGAGGTCGATGCCGGCGACGGCGGCATGCGTGCCGAAGCGCTTGACCAGCGACTCGAGGCGAAGTGCCGGCTCAGCCACGGCCTTGCTCCTGATAGAGGAAATTGCCGATGCCGACGAAGCGGCCGAGCAGGGCCACCAGCACCAGCGGGATCAGCAGCGACAGGATGGACAGTGCCGCCAGGGTCGGCGCGAAGCCGAAATCGAGGAACGACATGATCGCGACCGTCACCGGGCGCTGGCCCGGCCGGGCGATGAACAGCGACATGTTGATGTCGGTGAAGCTGTGGATGAAGGCGAAGGCCATGCCGGCGAAGACGCCGGGCATGATCAGGGGAAAGGTGACGTAGCGGAGCACGGCCAGGGGGCCGGCGCCGAGGTTGGTCGCTGCCTGCTCGACGCTGCCCGGCATCGCCTGCAGGCTGATGGCGATGGTGCGGACGCTGAACGGCAGGCAGATGATGACGTGGCCGATCAGGAGCGCCCAGTATCCCAGCCAGCGGCCGAGGCCGATGACGGTGAGGAACTGCAGCAGCGCGATGCCGGTCACCAGCGTCGGCAGGATCAGCGGCCCCAGCGTGACCGTGCGGATGATGGCCTTTCCCGGAAACTCGTAGCGCTGGAAGGCGAAGGCGAGCGGCACGCCGACCACTGTGGCGATGATCGCGGTGAGCGCCGCCAGCTCCAGGCTGAACATCAACGGCTGGATCCATTGCGGCGAGAAGGCCTCGCCCCACCAGCGGAGCGAGAATCCCCGCGGCGGGAAGAAGGAGCGGTTGGTCGCGTTGAAGGAGACCGCGGCAGTGATCGCGATCGGCCCCAGGATGAAGAGATAGATCGCGGCCACGGTGACCTTCAGCAGCGTCCACGGGCCGGACCGCATCAGGCGGTCCTCCGGTTGCCGAGCGCCGAGGTCAGCACCAGGAGCAGGATCGAGCTGACCAGCAGGATCGCACCCATGGCCGAGCCCAGCGCCCAGTCGAGCGCCTGCACCATGAAGCTGCGGATCAGGGTCGCCATCACCTGGGTTCCCGGGCCGCCCAGGATCGCTGGCGTCGCATAGGCGCTGATGGCGACGGCGAATGCCAAGAGGAAGCCGCCGATGATGCCGGGCCATGTGAGCGGCAGCGTCACCGTGAGGAAGGTGCGGGCGCGCCCGGCGCCGAGGCTCATCGCCGCCCGCTCCAGGTTCGGGTTGAGGCCGTTCAGCGACGCCATGATGGTGAGCACGCCATAGGGCAGCAGCGCGTGACTCAAGCCGATGATGATCGCCATCGACGACGGCAGCAGCACCAGCGGCTGGTCGATCAGGCCGAGCGTGAGCAGGGCCGAGTTGACCGCGCCTTCGCGGTTCAGGATCACCCACCAGCCATAGGTGCGGACGATGACGCTGGCCAGCAGCGGCGAAAGCGAGAGCGCGATCAGGAGGCCGCGCCAGCGGCTCGGCGTCCGCACCAGGAAATAGGCCAGCGGATAGGAGAGAACGACGACGGTGACGCCGACCCCGAGCCCGATCATGAAGGTGCGCAGGATCGCCTGCTGATAGAGCGGACGGCTGAGAAGGTCGGTGTAGTTCGCCGTCGTCCACACGCCGGTCATGATGACGCCGTCGGACTCGATGAAGCTCGCCGACAGGAGGAAGGCGGTGGGGATGACGAAGAAGACGAGCAGGAACGTCGCCGGCAGCGCGACGAGCAGGTACGGTACGAGGCGCCCGGGCGGGGCGGTCGACGTCAGCAACGATCCGCCCCCCGGCCGGTCAGGCGACTTACGCCATGACCTCCTGCCAGCGCCGGGTCCAGTCGCGGCGCTTGTTGGCGATCACCTCGCTGTCGGGGAAGTCGATCGCCGCCATCTGCTGCTCGGTGGTGATCTGGACGTCCTTGAAGCCTTGCGGCCAGTCGGCGATGTCGCCGCGGCCGGGGCTGGAGAAGTAGGCCAGGTGGAACTCGCGCTGCACGTCCTTGTCGAGGCGCCAGTTCAGGAACTCGAAGGCGAGCTTCTTGTTGGTCGCGCCGACCGGAATGCCGGCGCAGTTGGCAAGCCCGATGGTGCCTTCCTTCGGGATGGTGACGCCGATCGGGTATTTCTGCGCCTCGTAGTAGGCGGCGCGCGCGCTCCAGTAGGGCGCGATCCAGATCTGCTCGTTCTCGAAATAAGGTGCGGCCGCGGCCGATGCCATGACGGTGGCGCCGACCATGGGCTTCTGCGCCTTCAGCACGTCCCAGGCCGGGTCCATGTTGGCGACGCTGCCGCCTTTCAGCTTCGCCGCCATGATCAGCGCGTAGATCGAGAGCAGGTTGCCGGGCTCGAAGGCCATGACGTGACCCTTGATCTTGTCGCCGTACTTCGCGTGCGGCATCCAGTAGTCGCCCCAGGAGGTCGGCTTCTCGATCTGCTTCTTGTTCCAGATCAGTGCCGTGTACTGGTAGGTGTGGACGATGCCGACGGCGGGGATGACCTCAAGGCTCTTCTTCCACACGTGCTTGAGGTTCGGGACCTCCTTCTCGGTGATCGGCTCGAGCAGCTTCTCCTTGGCACCGAGGATGATCTCGGGCGGGGTCAGCTCGGCGGCGACGTCGAAGCCCGGCGCGCCGCGGGTGGCGCGGATCTTGGCGTAATCCTCGGATGCCGAGCCGGCATCGTCATAGGTGACTTTGACGCCGAACTTCTTCTCGAACGGCGCCACCGTCGTCTTCAGGAAGATGTCCTGGAACTCGCCGCCATAGGCGTTGACCACCAGCGTCTCGGCCGCGCGGGCGGAGATGACGAATGGTGCGCTGAAACTGGCCGATACGGCTGCGGCGCCCTGCAGGAAACGGCGCCGTGACCGGAAGATGGGGGTGCGCGCCATGGTTCCGTTCTCCCTGAGACTGTTCGGTGTGTCGAGGAGCGGGAATAGTCACCGGCAAAACCAGGCAAGTCAATCTGACCGCCCCGCCCTCAACCCGATGCGTAGTGACCTTCGTCACAGATGCGGAGTGGAGTTCAGTGCAATAGGATTTCCCGCATAGATAGGTGGGAGAGGCCATGGCGCTCAGTGACATCATCGGCGAGTATCCTGTCTTCGACGACAGCAATCAGGCCCGCTTTCGGCACCCCTTCAAGCAGGGGGATGTGATCCAGGGGATCGGCGACCGAGACGGAGACTTCAACATAAAGAAGGCGCAAGCCGGCGCCTGCTACAGCCTCTGCATTTCGGCGGCGTCGCACCTGCTCGAAGGCCGGGGCTTCAGCGACTTCAACGATGCCTACGAACTCGAAATGGCAATCCGCACCCAGCTCGTGGAGCAATTCGAGATCACGCCGCAGGCGTTGCGCCTGAGAGAAGTGGTGCCGACGATCGTCGAGCGAGAGTATACGACGCGGACCTGGACATCTCCCTTCATCACCAACAAGACGCTGAAGACCTCGCTCGACATCGTGAACGCGATCATCGCGAGGCGGGCTGTCGTGATGCTGGTGCTGCGCCCGTCGGCAGCCGGCTCGGGCCACACGCTTCTGTTCGATACGCGGAACCGCGCTCTCTTCTTCGATCCCAACTACGGCTGGTTCGTCGATACCGCCCGGCCGGCCCAGGGAGGCAACTTCGCCGACTGGTACCGGCGCTTCTACCACGCGACCGTCTACAAGGGCCTGTTCGAGCACGGGCGGCGGCAGCTGGTGATCTGGGAATGATGCTCGCCTAGCGGACGCCTGGATGCCTTGTCTGACGGCCCGCGACTTGCGTTTGGGCTACGGTACTGTGATGCTTCAATCGGCTTTGCGATTGGACTCGGGGACACGGACGTGAAGGCTGGGACACCGCCACCGACTGTGCTCGCCGCCATGACGCGCCTGAAGGCGCGGCTGGCCGACCAGGAGGTTGCGCCCGAGGCGGCGGCCGCGCCCGAATGGCCGGAGGCGGTCCAGGTCCAGATGGAAGCCATGCTCCATGATCAGGCCGAGCTCCTCGACGAGACCCAGAAGATGATGGCGGCCTGGACCAAGCGGCGGCAGGAGGCGATGGAGGCCGGATTCCGCACGCTGGAAAGGGTTTCGAAGTCGAAGGATGCCGGCGATATGGTCGCTGCTTACGGCGAGTGGTTGAACGCCAGCATGGGCCGGATCATGGCCGACATGCTGGCGGCGCAGGCCGGCGCGCTGCGTCTGGCCGAGCTCAGCCAGACGGCCATGAAGGCGCTCGCGCCTGCCAACCCGCTCGCTCCCGCACCTCGCGGCAAGCCGCCCAAGCCTGGATGACGGCGACCAGGATCCTGCTTGTCGACGACGATCGGTTCTTCGCAAAGCTGACCGCGGCAATGCTGGCGCCGGCGGATGTCCACATCGCGAAGAATGGCGCCGAAGGGCTCGCGATGATGAAGCGGGAAGCGTTCGATCTCCTCATCACCGATCTCCTGATGCCGGAGAAGGATGGGATCGAGACGATCGTCGAGATCCGGCGGGAGAACGAGAGCCTGCCGATCCTGGCCATCTCGGGCGGCGGCAAATACGGCGCCCGCGACGAGCTCTTACGGATGGCACAACGGCTGGGCGCGACCGCGACGCTGCAGAAGCCCTTCACGCGCGAGCAGCTCATCGCCGTGGTCGATCAGTGCCTGGCGGCACGCCCGGAATCACCGCCGGCCTGACCTCGGCTGCGGTATCGAAATCCGCTCAAGCATCGCTTCGCGATTCGTTGCAGGGCAAGCAGCGATGATCAGGAACCGGCGATGCCCATCGGTCGTTCCGGTCGCGGGGGACAACCTGAGAGGACATGTCCATGAAGCTGAGAATTCCGGCATTCGCCGTTGCCGCCGCGCTCGTGCTGCCGTCGGCCGTCTTTGCGTTCCCGGGTACCGCGATGACCGACCTTCCGCTCCGCGCAGGACCGGGGCCGACGCATCCGATCATCGGCACCATCGATCGTCAGGCTGCGGTCGAGATCGAGGGCTGCATCGACACCGGCAACTGGTGCCAGGTGAGCTGGGGCGGCAAACGCGGCTGGGCCTATGCCGCGAACCTCGGCACGCAGAGCCAGGGCAAGACCGTCATCATCTCCGAGTCGCGCGCGGCTCTGCAGGTGCCGAAGGTCGTCTACCAAGAGCAGCTCGCCAGCGCCGCCACCAGCACCACGACCACGACCAGCACCCAGAAGGGTAGCACCGGCGCGGCGACCGGCGCGGCCGGCGGCGTGGTTGCGGGCGCGCTGCTCGGCGGCCCGATCGGCGCAGTGATCGGTGGTCTCGCCGGTCTCGCCGGCGGTGCGGTCGTCGACCCGCCGGGGCAGGTCAACACCTACGTCACCAGCAAGAAGGTCGACCCGGTCTATCTCGAGGGCGAGGTCGTCGTCGGCTCGACCCTGCCGTCGACCGTCAAGGTCTACGAGATTCCGGATTACCAGTACCGCTACACCTCCGTGAACGGGCAGACCGTCCTGGTCGAGCCGGGCACGAACAAGGTCGTGCACATCTATCGCTGACCTCGGACGCGAGAAGGCCGCTGGAGCCTCCGGCTCCGGCGGCCATCCCGTTGAAGGACGGCCGCGCGCTCGCTACGCTGACGCTCCGATCTGCGGAGGGGCGTGATGAGCGGCAGCTTCCAGGTGATGAGCCCGTTGCCAGGGGCGACGTTCGGCGGCCGCATCGAGCTGGCCGGCGGTGCGCCTGCGGTCGTTGCTGCCGCCGAAGCCACGCCGGAGGGGCTGCCCCGTGCGCTCGCCGATGCCGAGGGCCTGTTGCTGCTAAAGGGCATGCAGGCGATCGCCGATGATCCCACGCTGCTGCTTCGCTTGAGCCGGATCTTCGGGCCGGAGATCGAGGACTATCGCCTGAACCTCACGCCGCTCAACCAGGTGCACGAGAGCGTGCCGGAGATCTTGGTCGTCTCGAACGTCCCGCCGGTGAGCCGCATGCCGCCGAAGCTGCCGGACCCGCCCCTCACCGCCGACGGCAAGCTGCCGACGCGCTACCCGCATCGCCGTGGCTGGCACACCGATCAGAGCTATCGCCGGCCGCCCCCGGACATCTCGCTGTTCTTCGGCGTCATCCCGGTGCCGAAGGGTCAGGGGCAGACCCTGTTCGCCAATGGCGCGCTCGCCTATGCGGCGCTGCCGGCAGCGCTGAAGGCTCGGGTCGAGGGGCTGGAAGGGCTCCACACCAAGGGCCGCACCGGGCGGTCGCGTGAGCAGGTGCTGGCGGGCGAGCCGGTACAGCCGCTGCGTCCGCACGAGCGCTCGCAGCGCCAGCCGGTGGTGCGCGTCCACCCCGTCACCGGCCGGCCTGCGCTCTATCTCTGCGAGTCGGGCCAGATGGACTGGGTCGAAGGGCCTTTCGTCGGCATGCAGCCCGGCCCGCATGGCGACGGCGCGGCCCTGCTGGACGAGCTGATGAGCCACGTCACCCGGCCCGAGTTCGTCTATGTGCATGAATGGGACCCGGGCGACCTGCTGGTCTGGGACAACCGCTGCCTGGTGCACGCCGCGACCTGGTTCGATGCCGCCAAGGAAAAGCGGCTGATGTGGCGCACCACGGTCAGCGGCAATCCAGGCGCGATCTATGCGGGAGAAAGGAAGAGCTGGATCGCGGAGGAATACGAGCAACCGATGGCTGCGGCTGAAGGATGAGCATTGGGCCGCGCCGTTCAGTCCTGCTAGAAGAGTGACAATGAGCCAGAGCCCACCCGATCGTCTCTCGAACAACCCGAAGAGCCCCTATTACGACGCCGCTCTCCTCGAGCGCGGCGTCGGCGTGCGCTTCAAGGGCGTCGAGAAGACCAATGTCGAAGAGTATTGCGTCAGCGAGAACTGGATCCGGGTCGCGGTCGGCAAGACCGTCGACCGGCACGGCGCCCCGCTCACCACCAAGCTGACGGGCGAGGTCGTTCCCTACTTCCGCGATGAGCCGCCGCCGGCGTGACGGACGGCTTCCTCCCGGCCGCACTCTGCGGCCGAGGGTGTGCGCGCTGCCCGTAACGGGAACCTTGCGCTCAGGTCCCGGTTCTTACTTCGGGCGCCCTCTGCGCCGAGGGCCGTGAGATGGAGGTTAAGAAGCCGCAACCCGCCGTCGGGCCGGTCCGGCTCACTCAGGAGCAGCTCGATCGTGTGATCGAGCGGCACAAGATGTTCAGGTCAGGCAAGGTCGGCGGCGCCCGGGCGGCGCTCGCCAACTTCGTCATGGCCGGCCTTTCCTTCGCCGGGCAGGATCTCACCGGCGCCGACTTCACCGCGGCAAATCTACAGGGCTGCGACTTCCGCGGCGCCACCCTCGAAAGTGCGACCCTGTTCTGCGCCGATCTCCGCCGTGCGGTCCTGGAAGGGGCGAGCCTGGTGAAGGCCGACCTCCGCGGCGCGGTGCTGCGCGGTGCCGACCTCACCAATGCCAACCTGTTCGAGGCCGATCTCCGCGACGGATCGATCGTCGACAAGAACCTGCAGGCCCGCCTCGTCGACAGCCAGCCGGCCGACATGGAAGCAGCGCTGTTCACCAAGGCCAATCTCGACCGGGCCAAGATGGCGGGCGTGCACGCGGTCCATACCGACTTCACTGACGCGACGATGCGGGGCGCCAAGCTGGTCCGCGCCAATCTTCGGAACGCCAACCTATCCCGGGTCAATCTCGAGGGCGCCGATCTCTCCGGCGCCGACCTCCGCGATTCAAAGCTGACCGGCGCGGTGATGACGGGCGCCAAGCTGACCATGGCCGAGACCCATGGTGCCGACATGGAGGGCGTGCTCAGCGACAAGCCGGCCGGCAAGACCGTCGCCGAACTCGACCAGCCGCTGGAGGAGCTGATCGCGCTCCATGTCCTGTTCGTCGACACCGGCGGGCAGGTGGGAAAGGTCCTGGATCTCGGCGGCTTCGATCTCCGCGGCACCTCGGCGCTGGTGGGATTCAAGCTGACCGGCCTTCGTGCCGCCGGGGCCGTCTTCTACGGCATGAACCTCGCCAAGGTGCAGCTCCAGGCGGCGAGACTGGACGGCGCCGACTTCAGGTCGGCCGTGCTGGCCGATGCCGATCTTCGCGGCGTCTCGCTCATCGGCGCCAAGCTCGACGGCGCCGATCTCACCGGCGCCGATCTGACGCCGCTTCTGCTTGGTGCCGGGCGGACCAAGCCGGCCAATCTCGACGGCGCCACGCTCCGCCACGCCAAGCTGCATCACGCCAAGCTCGACGGCGCCAGCCTCAAGGCCGTCGATCTCTCCTACGCCGACCTGCAGGGCGCCCAGTTCAAGGGCGCCAACCTCGCCGACGCGACGCTGACGGGCGCCAAGCTCACCAAGTCGCTTCTCGACGCCGCCTCGCTCGAAGGCGCCAAGGGGCTGCCGAAGAAAGCATAAGCGACCCGGCGCCGCGGCGATCGCCGCGGCGCTTCGGGTGGTTTCTCGCCGTCAGCTCTTGGTGGTGAAGAGCTGGTCGGAACAGGCGCGGGCCAGCAGCCAGCTCGAGGAGTTCGAGCCCATGACGGTCGCCCAGCCGGCGTCGGAGACGAGCTGATAACGCGTATAGGACGACTCCTCGCCGCGGAACTTGGCGATCTTGGCCACGTCCGGATCCTGCTGCGCCTTGGCGATGCAGAGCGGAACCAGGGCGGAGGCGACGGCGGTGTCGGCCCGGTCCTGGGCATTGCGCTCGGCCGAGTTCGCGGTCGTCCAGCCCATGACCGAGAAGCCGAAGATCGTCATCGCGATGGCTCCGGCGACGGCGCCACCGATGGCCGGCTTGCGCCAGGCGACGTCCTTTTTCTTATTCTGCATGATATAATTCCTTCAAAAGAAGTCTCCACGGATAATAATGACCTAGCATTTTCGGCCGTATTTCCGCAAGAATTACATCCAATTGTAAGTTTTCATAAATATAGCGTTCGCGTATCTACTGCATTTTATCGAAACGTCGCGTCGACAGATCTTCTCGTGGGCATCGCCTCCCGGTCGACGGTCGGGGGCCGCTCGGTCAGGCGCAGCCGCCCCCCAAAACGGCATCGTGATTGCAATGCTTGGCGGCATTGCCACGTCCTAAAAAGGGGAACTGCCAATGAATACCGGTATCGCGATCGGACTGATGTTCGTCGTCGTCTCGGCGATTGTGCTCGTGCGCGAAGTGATCAGCGCCGCCCGGCGAAGCCAGGGGGCGAGCCAGCCCGAAACCCACCCGCCCAAGCGCGCCCATTCCGGCCGGTAGATCCGGCCCGCCGCACCGGCAAAATTTTCCTGATCCTCCGTCCCGCCGCGAGCCCTCTCGCGGCGGCGCCGCTTCTAGGAGAGCTCCAGGTCCTCGGCGTAGGCGAAGAGGGCGGGCATGCCGCCGGTGTGCAGGAAGACGACGGTCTCGCCTTTCCCGATCTTGCCGGAACGGATATGGCCGATCAGGCCGGCCATCGCCTTTCCCGTATAGACGGGATCCAGGATCAGGCCCTCGGTCGAGGCCGCGAGCTTCATCGCTTCCCGGCATTCCGGCGTCACCAGCCCGTACTTCTCGCCGACGAAGCCATCGTCGTTCTCGATGTCGGCCGGCTGGATCGCGAGGTCGAGGCCGAGATGCTGCCCCGCGGCATTGGCGATGCGGGCGATGTCGGTCTGCCGGTCCTCGTCCCAGCGCACCGGGCTGATGCCGATGACGCGGGTCGGCCGGCCGAGCGCCTTCGCTCCCAGCATCAGTCCGGCCGGCGTCATGTTGGCGCCGGAGACATAGACGTAGTCGGCCTTCGAGCCGCGCGCGGCGAGCTGGGCGTCGAGCTCGACCATCGCCTCGACATAGCCCACGGTCGAGATCGACAGCGTCGACATGGCGAAGGGCGAGACCAGGTAGGGCTTGCGGCCGGCGGCCTTGAGCGCGGCGGCCCGGGCCTCCAGCAGCGGCGGCAGGCGCTGGATGTCGTCGATGTCGACGACGGTGACGTTGGCACCCATCAGCTTGTCGAGCAGCAGGTTGCCCGTGAGCTTCGGGCCTTTGATGCCGTGGACCAGCGTCAGGTCGACCTTGAGGCCGAGACGGGCGGCGGCGGCGGTGATCTGCCGGCACCAGTTCGACTGGGTATAGGCGCCGGCGACGATGGTGTCGCAGCCCGAGGCGATGATGCCAGGGAACAGGAACTCGAGCTGGCGGGCCTTGTTGCCGCCGAACGCGAGGCCGGTCATGTCGTCGCGCTTGACCAGGATCTCGGGGCCACCGAGGGCCGCGGTCAGGCGCGGGCAGGCTTCCAGAGGTGTCGGCAGATGGGCGAGCCGGGTGCGTGGCAGCCGGTCGATCCGGGCCTGGAGTTCGTCTCGCGTCAGCGGCTGGTTGCGGGTTCGGGTCTGCACGGCCATGGCATGTCTCCTCGGGCGCTCGCGGTCGGCCGAAGGCTATCACGCGTGCCGGCGATCATGGGCGCGAGCGGGGAGCGGGCGGAATAGGTCGCCCGGCAACTCCTGCCCGTCAGCGGTCCGTCACGATCCTTCGCCGCCGTGACGGCTGTGATCGTCCAAGGTCTTAGCGGTCGGCCCTGTTCTTGCTCAGGTCCTCCTGCAGTCCAGGGGTGGATCGCACTCGGCTCCAGAACGGAAGCGGATCATGCTCATCCACGCCAAGCGGCTCCTCACTCATATCCTCTACGCGTTCCTCGCACTCGCCTTCCTGTTCGTCGGTCTTTCGCCGGCGAGGTCGGCGACGGAGTCGACGGTCACCATGGTCGGTTCCGTCGGCAATCCCGCGTCGCTCACGGGCGGCACGACGTCGACGCAGTCGCTGACCTCCACCGTCTACTATCTCCAGCTCGGCCCGATCCCGGCCGGCCAGAGCTGGGCCGATGCCAGCTTCGCCGTCTATCTGAGCCAGGGCCGCTTCGCCTCGGCGCCGAGCGTCACCATCACCGACTCCGCCGGGGCGGCGGTCGGCGTGACGGCGACGGTAACCGGATCGCCGGGGACCAGCGTCGCCTATCGGTTCTCCGGCGACCTCCCGAGCGGCGCCATCCTGCGTTTCAGCGGCATCGCGCTCAACGGCCTGGTCGCGGCGACGACGGGCACGGCAGTGCAGATCATCGCGGCGGCCGGCAACGGGACCGCCTGGCGCCAATACGCGACCTGGCAGACCCTGGGCACGATCGCCACGACCGGCTCGACGGTGACGCCGCAAAGCGGCTGGTGGTGGTCGGCGACCGAGTCCGGCCGTGGTTACGCCATCGAGGTCGCAAATGGGCGCCTCATGCTCGCCGCCTACATGTACCAGGCCGACGGCACCAGCGTCTGGTACGTCGCCAACGGTCCGCTCACCGGCAGCGTGTTCGCCGGAACCCTCACCGAATACGGCGGGGGCGAGACGATCTCCGGCTCCTGGCAGCCGGCGACGGCGATCGGCGGCGTCGCCACGGTGACGATCTCCTTCTCGAGCCCGACCGCGGCGACGCTTCATTGGAGCGGCAGTGCCTTCGGCGCGAGCGGTGCGAGCACGTCGATCTCGCGCTACTCCTTCACCGGCAGCGCCGCAGTCACCGCGCCGGCGACGTCGTCGGGACCGGAGACCGGCTGGTATTGGAATGCGGAGGAAGCCGGCACCGGGTGGTTCATCGAGATGCAGGGCTCCCAGGTCTTCCTCGCGGTTTACCTGTACGAGACCGACGGCTCCGCGCGCTGGTATGTGGCGCAAGGTACCGTGACGACGACGTCCGGCGTCTTCGGTGCCGGGGCCGGCATCGTTCTGGAAGCAGGCCTGACCGAGTTCTCGGGCGGGCAGACCCTGACCAGCGGTGCGCGTCCGGGTTTGCAGGCCGAGTCGAAGGGCGAGATCTCGGTCCTGTTTACCTCGACAGCGGCGGCGACGGTCACTCTGCCGAGCGGACGGCGGCTCGAACTCACCCGCTTCAGCCAGTTCTAGGGCTCGGGCCTCAGGTCGCTGGTGCCGTTGCGGCCATCCCGCCGGGCTTCGGTTTCAGCTCTACCGGGGCCATCGGCGGGCGCCAGCGCCTGAGGGTCTCTGCCGCGTTCATCGAGAAGCCGAACGGGTCCTTGCCGACCACTCGCCAGTCGATGCGATCTGAGAGCTCGAGCAGGCCGAAGGTGCCGGCCGCCTCGCCCCCGGTGGTGAAGGTCTCTGTCAGCGACTGCAAGGTCAGGTGCGGCATGCCGTCGACCTTGGTCACGGTGTTCCAGTGCACATGACCCGAGATCCAGGCGAGCGGCACCTTCGCCTCGCGCAGGATGGCGCGGAGCCGGGCCGCGTCCGGATATGTCGCGTTCAGCGGGTTCCGCTCGAAATAGTAGTTGCCGATCTGCGAATGGCCGGAGACCGGAACATGGCTCACCACCAGCAGCGGCCGGTCGGCGGCCGCGACCGTCGCGGCAAGCCAGACCGCGTCGGCTTCGGCATAGAGGAAGCCGCCGGGCCGGCGGATCAGGGAGTCGGCCTGCCAGAAGGCTATGCGCCAACTGCCGATGTCGACGCAGCGATGCCCCAGATCTTGGCCGAAGATCGCTTCGTTGTCGGAGACCGACAGAAAGTCGCGGTCATGATTGCCGGTTATGTGGAAGCGCGGTAAGGCGAAGGAAGCAAAGGCCCGGGCGACGTCGCGCTCGAGGCCGAGATCGGTCTCGCGGTCGACGTCGGAGATGCGGTCGCCCATGTCGATCACCGCGTCCGCCTTGGCGTCGACGGCGAAGCGTCGGAACTCCTCCAGCAGCGGCAGCGCCGCCGATCCCTTCTTGCTGGCGGTGTCGCGGCCGTGGTGGATGTCGGTAACGAAGGCGAGTCGGGTGGTCGGGGCCATCGAGGAATTCCGGAGGAGGAGGGGGAGATCGGTCGGGACGAGTAGCCAACAGGCTCGCAGGCGCCATGTCCAGCGGCGCCTGCCTCCTCCTAGGGAACCTGCGGCGCCCCTGAGCCTTATTCCCTCGTGACAGTCCCAGCCGTGACCAAGTTGCGCGAGACCACGCCTCCGCCCGAGGACGTCGTGACGGAAGAGGCCGTGCCCGTCGCCGCGCCTATGGAGTTCTCGCTGACGCCGGCCCAGGCGACGTTCCTGCTGCAGAGCGGGATGTTCCTGCTCGCGGTGTTCGTGGTCATGTATGTAGCGAAGGCGATCATCCTTCCGGTCATCCTGGCCTTCGTCCTCAAGCTGCTGTTGAACCCGGCGTTCCGCTGGCTGCAGCGCCTCGGGCTGCCTCGGGTCCTCGGCGCGCTCCTGCTGCTGGTGGCTCTGAGCGCCACCATCGTCGGCCTGGTCGCGGCGCTGTCAGGCCCTGCCGTCGACTGGGTCGCCAAGCTGCCGGGAGGCATCCCTCGGCTTCAGGAGAAGCTCGAGTTCCTGCGCCAGCCGGTCGAAATCTTCCGCCGCTTCCTGGCGGCGATGCGGGGCCTGGCACCTCTGGAGAGCGCGGTGGTCGCGATCCCGACGAGCGAGGGCACGCTGCCCGAGCAACTCTTTGCCGGTACGTGGAACTTCGCCGCCGGGTTGTTCACCACCGGGCTCCTGCTGTTCTTCCTGATGATCTCCGGCGACACGTTCCTGCGCAAGCTGGTGGAGATCCTGCCGTCGTTCAGCGAGAAGCGTCAGGCCGTGGAAATGTCGCAGCAGATCGAAAGCGATATTTCCGCCTACCTCGCCACCGTCACCGTCATGAACGCGGCTGTCGGTCTTGCCACCGCGCTGGTCATGTGGACCTGCGGCATCGGCGATCCGGTGCTCTGGGGCGCCGTCGCCTTCCTGCCGAACTACGTGCCCATCCTGGGGCCGCTGATCGGTGTCGGGCTGTTCGTCCTGGTCGGCCTGCTGACCATGGACATGCTGTGGGAGGCGCTGCTTCCGGCTGGCCTTTATCTGCTGATCCACGTGATCGAAGGCGAAGGCGTCACGCCGATGCTTCTGGCGAAGCGCTTCACCCTCAACCCGGTGCTGGTGATCCTGGCGCTCGTGTTCTGGTACTGGATGTGGGGCGTGCCCGGCGCCATCCTGGCGGTGCCGCTGCTCGCGATCACCAAGATCGTGTGCGACCGCATCCGTCCGCTGAATGCCTTCGGGCATTTCCTCGCCGGCTAGGCGCACATGAAAAAGGCGCCGCGAGGTGATCGCGGCGCCTTCTCGTCTCGAGCTGTGACAACCGTCAGCAGACGGTGCCCACCGGGCAGATCTTGGCGGAACTGCCGGGTGGCACGTACACCGTCGTTCCGGACGGCGGTGCCATGACGACGCTGGGCGGTGGCGTGTCGCCGCCACCGCAGGCGACGAGCATGAGCGGCGTCGCGAGAGCGATCAGAATCAGCGGGCGCATGCGCCTCTCCTCGATAGGGTATTCCTGTAGGCAAAACGCCGGGGCCGGGCGTCGGTTCCCGGAACGAGGCTGCGTCCCATCCGTTGTTCTCTATGAGAAGGAGGAGATGCCATGCCCACCCGATCCTCCGGCAGCTCCCGCACCCGCTGGTCGGCGGATGTGACCGAGCACAGCCATGCCCTCGATCTGAAGAAGGGACTCTTCACCTGGAAGAGTCCCCGGCGGATCGCGGCCTCGCTCAAGCGATCGGCGGAGGAAAGCACGGAGCGGAAGACCGATCCCTACCGCTCCGCCATCGCCATGCTGAGCTTCTACGTCAATCGTGCCGGCAAGAGCCTGAGCGCCGAGCGCGTGCGGACCCTGAGGCAAGCCAAGGCGGAACTGCGGCGTCAGTTCGGACGTCCCGTGCCTCCGCCTCGCCACAGCCATGTCGCCCGTCGTCGGCGCTCACCGGAAGCTGGGCGGTCGCACGCGGCCTGAGCTCCCGACGCTGGCACCGGTCCAGCCGTGAGGGTACATAGAACCGGGCGCGCCTTTCGCGCCTGGAGACGCCTATGGGATACCAGACGATCGAGATCGAAAAGCTGACCGGTGGCCTCGGTGCCGAGGTCCGGGACATCGACTTGTCCAAGCCGCTCAGCAACTCGGTCGCCGCCGATCTCCGCCAGGCGCTGGTTGATCACCTTGTGCTATTCTTCCGCGACCAGAGCCTCACGCCCGAGCAGCAGATCGCCTTCAGCCGGCTCTACGGCCCGCTCCAGCGCGTGCCCTATGTGCGCCCGATGGAGGGATACCCGGACATCATCGCGGTCTTGAAGGAAGCTGATGAAAAGAAGATCAGCACCTTCGGCAATGCCTGGCATTCGGATTTCAGCTTCCTCGAGGAACCGCCGATGGCCTCGATCCTCTATGCGCGGGAGGTGCCGGGGCATGGCGGCGACACGCTCTGGATCAACATGTACGAGGCCTACGAGGCGCTGTCCGACGGCATGAAGCGGCTGCTGCGCGGGCTTCGGTCCATGCATAACGGCCGCCCCTACGGCATGGCCGGGGTGCCGAAGGATCTCCGCACCAGCCGCTCGATCGGGATCGAACGCAACAATCCCGAGGCCGACCGCGAGGTGGCGCATCCGGTCGTGCGCCTGCATCCGGAAAGCGGACGGAAGGCCCTGTTCGTGAACTCGATCTATACCGGCCGCTTCGAGGATATGAGCGAGGCCGAGAGCCGGCCTATGCTCGACTACCTCCACCAGCATTGCCTCAGGCCGGAATTCGCCTGCCGGTTCCGCTGGCAGCCGGGCTCGCTCGCGGTCTGGGACAACCGCTGCACCATGCACTACGCCGTCAACGACTATGACGGCAGCCGCCGCCTCCTGCACCGAACCCAGGTGCAGGGCGAGCGGCCGGTGCTTGCCGACTAGAGTCCCTGACCGCCGTTCACGGCAACGATCTGGGCGGTGACCCAGCTCGCCAGCGGCGAGGCCAGGAACATCACCACATTGGCGACCTCTTCCGGCTCGCCCATGCGTCCCATCGGGCAATTGGCCAGCGTCGCGGCGTAGAGCGACGGCTCGTTGGCCTTGCGTTCGGCCCAGACGCCGCCCGGGAATTCGATCGAGCCGGGAGCGACGCAATTGACCCGAACGCCGGTCTTCGCCACCGACGCCGCCTGGGTGCGGGTGTAGTGGATCACCGCGGCCTTGGCGGCGCCGTAGGCCGGCGTCCGGACCGACGGGCGCAGGCCCGAGCCCGAAGCGATGTTGATGATGTTGCCCTTCGATGCGGTCAGGGCCGCCAACGACTCCCGCGAGGCGCGGATCGTCGCCAGGACGTCGACGTCGATGCTGAGTTCCCAGCTTTTCTCGTCGTCGCTCGCACCGAAGCCGCTGGCGTTGTTGACCAGCACGTCGAGTCCGCCCAGCGTCTTGATCGCATCGGCGATGTATTTGGAGATATCCGCTTCCTTCGCGAGATCGCAGCTGCCGGCATGCGCCTTGTGGCCGAACTTGGCGATCTCCGACCGGGTCTTCTCCAGCGTCGCCGCGTTGCGAGCGCAGATCGACACGTCGGCGCCGGCCTCGGCGAACCCGAGAGCGATCGACCGCCCGATGCCGCGGCTGCCGCCGCAGACGATGACCTTCTTGCCCTTGAAATCGAACGGCATGGACGCATTCCCCTGTTTCGTGACGTGCCGGAGACTAACGCGGATCGGCGGGGATGGACCGCGAAAATCGCTTCGCCGTTGACCGGGATGGCGGCGCCGGTTCCCCTGGTGCGGAACAGGGGAGGGACGCATGTCTCTGACGGCGATGGTTCTGGGTGCAGGCTCGGCGGGCGAGGGGCATTCGATCGCGCTCCAGCAGGCGGGCGTCGAGGTGACGGCGATCGCCAGCCGGACCGAGGCGGTGGTGCGCAAGGTCGCCGACGGCCTCGGCATCCGCGTCGCCAGCACCGACTGGCGGAAGACGCTGGCGGAGCTCAAGCCCGATATCGTCGCCGTCGCCACACCCGGCGACACCCATGTCGAGATGGTGGAAACGGCACTGGCGCAGGGCTGCCACATCCTGATCGACAAGCCGCTGGCGCCGACCGGAGCCGATGCGCGGCGGCTGGCAGTGGCGACCCGGAAGGCCGGAGTGAAGTCGGCCTATGCCGCGACCTCCTGCTATCAGCCGTCGGCGCTGCTGACGCGCAACCTGATCCGCTACGGCACCATCGGCACGCTCTATGAGGCCGAGTTCGTCTCGCATTACCGCTGGCCGTCGCGGCTGCCGCATGGCTGGCCGCATCAACTCAAGCTCGGCGGCGGCCGCCTCAACAACAACTTCACCCACAAGCTCGCGATCGCCGAGTCGGTGTGCAGCGGCGTCAGCCTCTCGATCGCCGGCGAGACCCGGAACGATCTCAAGCGCGCGCCCAAGGTGCCGATGCCGCACGATTTCCGCGACTGGCACAAGAGCGAGGTCTCGCCGGAGACGGCGGAAGCGGCTGGCTGGGCCGAGGTCGACAGCGACTGGTCCTACACGGTGCTGGATCGCATCGGGCCGCCCGGCAGCGATCCGCTGAAAGCCGTCAGCGTCACCTTCCGCCACTCCTGCCTTAGGAAGGGCAAGCATCAGGACTACGTCGCCTTCTACGGCTCGGGCGGCACCATCCATGTCGACGAGGCCTATTGCCAGGGTACGGTCCATCTCTGGCGCGAAGGCGACACCGCCTTCAAGGAAGTGCCGCTCACCGCCGAGATCGAGTCCTGGCTGCCGCCCTCGCAGTCGCGTTCGAACTGGCCCAAGGGCTGGGACATCGTGCAACGCTCCTGGAACGCGCTCGCCCGCGAGTTCGTCTTCGACATCGAGGGCAAGCCGCACGAGCCCTATCTCTCGATCGCCGATGGCTGGCGCCACCAGGAGGTGATCGACGCCGTCCGCGGCCGCGCCGGATGGAAGGATATCCCCCAGGAGCCCTAAAGCGGATCAAGCGGCCAGATCGGGCGGCGGACGTTCTTGTAGGGGTACTGCGCCCAGTTGAACGAGGTGATGCCGCCGGAGTCGACATAGACGAGGCGGCGGCCGATCTTCTCGAAGTCGGCGCGGAAGTGGTTCATCGCCTTGCAGGCAAGGATGTTGGTGGTCTCCGGCTCGATGCCGAAGAGGCGGAACTGCTCGCGGTCGTCGATCTGCACGCGATGGCTGGCGACGATGATCTTGATGCCGCCGACCTGGACCAGGGCGCTCGGCCCGAACGAAGTGACGGTACCGGTGGCGAACGGCCCCTTGCGCGTCGCGACGCCATCTGAGAGCGCCAGAACCTTGCCGGTGATGCGGAGCGGCGTGCCGCCGAAGCGCGGGTCGTGCTTGCCGCCGAGGTCGAGGGTGACGGTGGCACCGATGCCGGCCTTCCGCGCCGCCTCTGCCGACTCCGCGTCGGCGATGGCGCCCACGGCGACGTCCTGGAGATCGGCCTCGATCATCGCCTTCAGAAGCGTGGTGCCGTCGCCCATGCCGGCGCCGCCGGGGCAATCGGTGTAGTCGCCGATCAGCAGCGGGCCCTTGCCCGACGCCGGCTCCTTGGCGATACGGATGACGTCGTCGATCGGACGGAGCTCGATGGTCTTGGTCTTCCTGGTCTCCCAGGCGAAGTCCATCAGCTCGTCGGCGACCTGTTGCGCCCGCGGCGTCGCGTCGTTACCGGTCACCAGGACGGTCGGGCCGACATGCTTCTTGTCGGCCCAGTCGAACCCGGCATTGATGCCGATGTCGAGGATGTCCTTGTCCTTGGCCAGGATCGCCTTCGCCTTGTCCAGGATGTCGACCATCGGTCCCTTGCCGGAGATGGTGCGGCCCTGGTCGAGGCCGTTGAACATCGGTCGCTGCGCATAGGCGACATGCGGGCGGATCTCGCCTTTCATCGCCAGCTGCAGCAGCTCGCCGGCGCGGATTGCGGTTTCGTACATGTCGACATGCGGGGTCGTCCGGTAGGTGGAGACGATGTCGGCATGCTTCGCCAGGTCCGGGCCGATATTGGCGTGGAGGTCGAGGGTGACCGCGATCGGAACCTTCGCTCCGACCACGCTGCGGATACGCCGCAGCAGCTCGCCCTCGGCATCCTCCAGATGCTCGGCCACCATGGCCCCGTGCAGAGGCATCAGCAGGCCGTCGACGGGTAGCGCCTTCTTCAGCGACGCCAGGATCACCTCGCTGAAATGCTCGTAGGCGTCCCTGGTCACCGGACCCGAGGGCGAGGTGTTGGCGACCAGCGGATGGACCACGGTCCAGCCATGCCTGTCGGCGAGGTCGAAAATCGCGCCCCATTCGCTGCGGGTGCCGCGATAGGCCTTCGGGATCTCGTCGTCGCGCTCATACCCGCCGGTCGTCTTGAAACGCTCCAGATCCGCCGGCAGCCGGCAGAAGCTGTGAGACTCGTGCATCACCGTGGCGGAGAAGACCTTGAACCCGGCCATGGACGCTCTCCTCGCAACTGATACGGCTGGCGGCTGCTAATTCCGGTCAGCGTCGCAACGCTCGCGGCGCTGCGATAGGTAGGCGGCGCGTACCCGATCATAGTCATCGAGGGTCAGGTCGGCCGCATGCGAGTCCATCTGGCGCGTCGCCATGATGTCGGCGACGATCTCGATGGCTTCGGCGATGAGGATCGTCTGGAGCGAAAGCCCGGTACCGGCGGTGGCGCCGATGATCGACCACAGAACGGCGTTGGTGACCACGATGTCGGCGGCGCCGTCGCGGAACGACCGCGGGCCGACCAGCGGCAGCACGATGTAGCCGCCTTCGCCGAAGCCGGCGCGGCAAAGCAGCAGCCCGACGTCCTCGTGCCGGCGGGGCAGGTCCCAGTTCGAGCCCGCGACGTCGTACCACCCGAGCAGGCCCGCGGTCGAATTGACGGCGAAGCGCTTGGTCGCGTGCCAGCTCGTCTCGAACTCGCCGATTGCGAGCCCGACCACGGCGGTGACCGGCTCGTTGACGATGTTGGAGGCGACGTTGCCGATGCCGCGGCTGAGCGGCGAGGGAGGCAGGTCCGGCGCGTCGCCGGCGACCTCCGTCGAGCCGGAAAGCCAGTGACCGGCCGAGGACAGGCCGGAGCTGACATATTGATTGAGGACGAAAAGCTTCCGGCTGACCGCATCGAGGATGCCGCCGTCATACGCGTCCGGCTCCAATGCCATCGGCTGGGCACGTACCGGCGCGCCCGCCAAGGTGGCGGCCACCATCGCCGCGCCAGCGATCGACGACAGGGTCGCCTTCCAGGACATGAGCACCCGCAGCTACCGGCAGAGGAGGGCATCATAGAGCATCTCCGGGATGATGCACGCTGCGGCGACGGGGTGTTCTTCGACCGGGCGTTGTCTCGTCGTGGCCGGCTGGCTAGGCTGATGCCAAGAGAGCCGATCTGAACGGCTCCTTAACGACGAGGCCCTTCGGGCCACGCGAACAAGGAGAGCATCATGCAGAATTTCCATTGGCGTCGGCTGCTCGGAAGTCTGGGCATTCTCGCCTTCGGCCTCACGGCCGGAGAGGCCCAGGCCCAGAGCACGCTCCGCATCGTGCCGCAGGCGGACCTCAAGATCCTCGACACCGTCTGGACCACCAACAACATCACATCCAACCACGGCTACATGGTCTATGACGTGCTGTTCGCACCGAACAGCAAGCTCGACTACGTGCCGCAGATGGTCGACAGCCACCAGCGGAGCGCCGACGGCCTCACCTGGAGCTTCAAGCTCCGCGACGGCCTCAGCTTCCACGACGGCTCGCCGGTCACGGCCAAGGACGTCGTCGCCACCATCAAGCGCTGGGGCGATCGGATTCCGACCGGCAAGACGCTGATGTCCTTCACCAAGGAGGTCGTCGCGACCGGTGCCGCGACCTTCGAGATCCGGCTCTCGAAGCCGTTCGGCCCGGTGCTGGCGATGCTGGGCAATCCTGAGAACCCGCTGTTCATCACCCGCGAGAAAGAAGCGATGCTGGCGGCTGACCAGCAGATTACCGATCCGACCGGCTCCGGCCCCTTCATCATGGCGAAGGAAGAATGGGTGCTGGGGGCGAAGGTCGTCTACAAGAAGAACCCGGCCTACAAGCCCAGGCCCGAGCCCGCCGACGGCTTCGGCGGCGGCAAGGTCGCCAAGGTAGACCGCGTCGAATGGATGGTGATCCCCGATGCCAACATCGCCGCCCAGGCGCTGATCCGCGCCGAGGTCGACGCCATCGAGATCCCGACCACCGACCTCCTGCCGCTGATGAAGCGGGACGCCAACATCGAGGTCCGCGTCATCGACCGCATCGGCACCCAGGGCATCTTCCGGATCAATCACCTTGCCCCGCCGATGAACAATCCGAAGATCCGCCAGGCGCTGCTCTACCTCGTCGGCGACCAGCGCGACTATCTGGGCTCGATGATCGGCAACCGCGAATACGAGAAGCCCTGCTGGTCGGTGTTCGTCTGCGGCACGCCGTTCGAGACGACGGTCGGCGTCGGCCCCTGGGCCACCGGAAGCAAGGAGGCGAACCTCGCCAAGGCAAAGGAGCTGCT
>CAXNIC010000029.1:0-23100 GCA_964201945.1 Alphaproteobacteria bacterium | reverse complement strand
TGCGCGGTCGCCTGCAGCTTGCTGGTCGGCTGGGTGCGGATCAGGAAGCCCTGATGCGGCAGCAGCGTGATCGAGTCGGCGCCGGAAACCGTCATCAGGAAGGTCTTCGATTCCCAGCAGACCGGCGCCACCGCGGCAGTGACGGCGGAGGCCCAGGTACCGAGGATCATCGGCACCTTGTTGACCTCGATCAGCTTGCGCGCCGCGCGGACGGCGGCCTCGGGATTGGTCTGGTCGTCCTCGATCACGGTCTCGATGCGGCGGCCGAGCACGCCGCCCTGCTTGTTGACCTCCTCGAACACGGCGGTCATCGCCTTCAGCATGCGGGGTCCGTCATTGCCGCCGGCGCCGGTGAGCGGGGTCAGGATGCCGCTCCGGATCGGCTCGCCCTGGGCATAGGCGCCCTTCGGGAGAGCGGCGGTGGCGGCGAGCGCGGCGGCGCCCTTCAGAACCTTGCGACGCGTGGTCTTCAGCATTTTTAAGCCTCCCAGGCTGGTTATGGTCCGAAGTCTAGAATGGCCTCAGCCGCCAAGGAAGATGCGGCGGATTTCAGGGTCGGCGGCGAGCGCAGCGGCCGGGCCGGTGCGGCTGTTCTTGCCGTCGACCAGGATGTAGGCGCGGTGCGAGATGGCGAGCGCCTCGTTGGCGTTCTGCTCGACCATGGCGATCGAAACGCCTTCCTTGTTGATCTGGATGATGGCGTTGAACAGCACCTCGGCGGCCACCGGCGAAAGCCCGGCCGAGGGCTCATCGAGCAGGAGGACGGCCGGCTCGACCATCAGCGCCATGCCCATGGCCAGGATCTGCCGCTCGCCGCCCGAAAGCGTGCGGGCGGCATGCCGGCGTTTGCCTGAGAGCATGGGAAACCGCGCGAAGACGCTGTCGATGCGGGCCTTGGCCGCCTTGGGGTCGACATATCCCCCCATCTCCAGATTCTCGCGCACCGACATCGACGGGAAGATGTTGTGCTCCTGCGGCACATAGGCGAGGCCGAGGCGGGAGATGTCGCGGGGCTCGCGGCCGGTGACGTCTTGGCCGTTGAGCTGGATGGCGCCCGCCTTGGGTTTGAGCAGGCCCGCGATCGCCTTCAGCAAGGTCGACTTGCCGGCGCCGTTCGGGCCGATGATGCCGACGATCTCGCCGGGCTCGACCCGCAGGTCGACGCCCTTCAGGATCTCGTCGGCGGCGCCGTAGCCGGCGACGATGCCGGTTGCGGTCAGGAGCCCCATTTGCGGCGCCCCATATAGGCTTCCTGCACCGTGGGATTGCCGGCGACCTCGTCGAAGCTGCCTTCGGCGAGATGGCGTCCCTCGGCCAGCACCACGACGTGGTCGCAGAGGCGGGCGACCATGTCCATGTGGTGCTCGATCAGCAGGATGGTGATGCCGTCCCTGGCCAGCGCCTTCATCTGCTCGCCGATCTCGCGGGCGAGCGTCGGGTTGACGCCGGCGACCGGCTCGTCCAGCAGGATCAGCTTCGGCTCGGTCATCAGCGCGCGGCCGATCTCCAGCAGCTTCTTCTGGCCGCCGGAGAGGTCGGAGGCGGGGTTGCGGATGACGCCCATGAGGTTGAGGCGCCGGGCGACGGCGACCGCGCGCTCGATCAGGGCCTCTTCGCGCTTCAGCGCGCGGGGCAATCGGAGCAGCGCCGGCAGCATGGCCTCGCCGGGCTGGTTGGCACCGTAGAGCATCAGGTTGTCGAGCACCGAGAGCCGGGGCAGGCCTCGGGCGATCTGGAAGGTGCGGACCAGGCCCAGCTGGGTGATCTGGTCGGGCCTGAGCCCGGCGATGTCATGGCCGTCGAAGACGATGCGGCCACGGTCGGGCGGGATGACGCCGGTGATGCAGTTGAACAGCGTGGTCTTGCCGGCGCCGTTCGGGCCGATCAGGCCGGTGATGCGCCCGGCCTCGACCTTCAGGTCCGCGCCCGTGAGGGCGTGAACGCCGTAGAAGCTGCGCTCGACCTGGCTGACCTCCAGCAGTGCCATCCGCCCCGGTTCCCCCACCCCACGAAAGCGGGCAGGGTAGAGGCCGGCGCAAGCGCCCTATTTGCGGGCGGCGAGTAAGCGCAGGCCGGCCAGCATCCAGAGCGCGCCGCCGAGGCCAAAGACGCCGTTGAAGAACATGCCCCGCAGCATGTTGGCGAGGATGAAGCCGTTGCCGAGCGGCTGGCCGCGCAGCGGCGCCAGGACGAACCAGTTGAAGGGAGAGATGACGCAGGCGCCGAAGATGAAGCCGGCGGCGGCGAGGCCGAGTCCCGCCCGCATCGTCGCGGGCAGCCGGGTCGCGGCGGCGGCGAAGACCGTGAGCCAGACACCGCCCCAGAAGGCCAGCGAGATGAACTGCGGCACCCCCAACGGGGCCGTTGCCCGCATCGAATAGGGAGCGTTGTTTCCCCAGCCCAGGAGATAGAAGACGCCACCCATTCCCTGGTGGAAGGTCAGGACCGACAGGAAGCCGCCGACGAATCCCAGCAGAAGCCACATCGGCAGCGAACTGGAGCGTGCAGGCACGTCGACGGTCTCGGTCATCGTCACCTCCATGTCCGGACGCTGCCAGACTGGCATTCCGGCATACCGCCGACAAGCGGAACGGCTTGCCGAGCACGGGGCTGGCGTCCTTGAATGCGAAGGCAGAGGAGATCGCCAGACGTCTCCGCGCCCAAGGGAGGACCCAAGTGACAGCCATTCTGCCGTCCTACGACCAGGGGACGTCGCCGATCAAGCTGATCGGCGAGACGATCGGCCGCCACTTCGACCGGGCGGTCGCCACCTATGGCGACCGGGACGCCCTGATCGTCCGCCACCAGAATCTGCGCTTAAGCTACCGCGAACTCGGCCGGCGGGTCGACGATCTCGCGGCCGGCCTACTGGCGCTCGGCCTAGAGCCCGGCGACCGCGTCGGCATCTGGTCGCAGAACTGCTCGGAATGGACGATCACCCAGTTCGCCACCGCCAAGGCCGGGCTGATTCTGGTCAACATCAACCCCGCCTATCGTCGGACCGAGCTCGAATACGCGCTGCACAAGGTCGGCTGCAAGGCGCTGATCACCTCGCCGGCGCTGAAGTCGAGCGACTACCTGGCGATCCTGAACGACCTGATGCCCGAGCTGAAGACGGCGACGCCGGGCAGGCTCGAGGCGGCGAAGCTGCCTGAGCTCCGCTGGGTGATCCGGCTCGGGACCGATCGTACTCCCGGCACGCTGAACTTCGCCGACGTCGAGTCAGGCGGCGGCGAGGCCGAGCGGAAGCGCCTGGCCGAGCTGGCGGAGACACTGCAGTTCGACGACCCGATCAACATCCAGTTCACTTCGGGCACCACCGGGTTCCCGAAGGGGGCGACGCTTACCCACCACAACATCCTCAACAACGGATACTTCGTGGGATCGGCGATCCGGCTCGGCCCTGAGGACCGGCTCTGCATCCCGGTGCCTCTCTACCATTGCTTCGGCATGGTGATGGGCAATCTCGGCTGCATCACCCACGGTTCGACCATGGTCTACCCGGCCGAGGTGTTCGATCCGCTCTCGGTGATGAAGACCGTGGCGGAGGAGCGCTGCACCGCGCTCTACGGCGTGCCCACTATGTTCATCGCTCAGCTCGACCATCCCGATTTCGCCAAGTACGACCTCTCCAGTCTGCGGACCGGCATCATGGCGGGGTCGCCCTGTCCGATCGAGGTGATGAAGCGGGTGATCGAGCGCATGAACATGCGCGAGGTCACCATCGCCTATGGCATGACGGAGACCTCGCCGGTCTCGACCCAGAGCGCGGTCGACGACTCCGTCGAGCACCGGGTCTCGACCGTCGGACGGACGCAGCCGCATCTCGAGGTCAAGATCGTCGGCATCGACGGGCGGATCGTGCCCAGGGGTTCCTCGGGCGAGCTCTGCACCCGGGGCTATTCGGTGATGAGCGGCTACTGGAACGACGAGGAGAAGTCACGCGAGGCCATCGACGCCGCCGGCTGGATGCACACCGGCGACCTTGCGACCATGGACGCGGAGGGCTACGTCAATATTGTCGGCCGCCTCAAGGACATGATCATCCGCGGCGGCGAGAACGTCTATCCGCGCGAGATCGAGGAATTCCTCTACCGCCACCCGAAGGTGCAGGACGTCCAGGTGATCGGCGTCCCCGACGAGAAATACGGCGAGGAGATCTGCGCCTGGGTGCGCCTTCGCGACGGCGTCGCTGCGGAGGAGGAGGAGATCCGCGCCTTCTGTCGCGGTGAGATCGCCCACTACAAGGTTCCGCGCTATGTCCGCTTCGTCGACGCCTTTCCGATGACCATCACCGGCAAGATCCAGAAGTTCCTGATGCGCGAGCAGATGGTGAAGGAACTCGGAGTCAAGGCGCAGAAGACGGCCTAGACCCCAGCCAGGCGCTCGCCGAGCGCCTTGATGAGAGAGGCGCCGTCGCCGCGCCAGGCGGCCCCGTGCATGCAGGCCAGGGTCTTCGGGGCGGTGGCCGCCAGCTTGGCGATCATCGCCTGCGTATTCGGGGCGTAGGTATAGAAGTCGAGGCGTTTGCGCAGCGCTTCGCTGGGGCCGAGGATGTCGCCCTCGGTCAGCGGCGCGTGATCGGACCCGCCTTGCGTGAAGAGATCGCTGCAGAACAGCGTCCCCGACGTCTCGTCCATCAGCAGGCCGGCTTCCCAGCCATGCGGGAAGTGCGGGGTAGAGATCCAGCGGACGGAACGGCTCCCGAGCGAGACGACCTCACCATCCTCCAGCGCGCGGGCCGGCCGGTTGGCGATGTCGTTGATCGAAACCCGGGCAGCGAGGCCGCCGCAGAGCGGTGCCGCGCCCGGCGATACGGCGAGGAAGTCGTTGAGCGCGCCGCACTCGTCCGCCTCGTAATGCGAGAACGAGATGTGGCGAAGCCGTTCGACCGGCAGAACGGCGGAGATCGCGCCTCGCACCAGCGTGAACATGCTCCGCTTGCCTGAATGAAAGAGCAGCGGCTCGTCGTCGACGATCAGGTAGTGGTTGAAGGTGAAGCCGCCCGGAATCGTGGTGACCGGGATGCAGATCCGATAGATGCCCTGGGCGATCTCGTCGATACGGGTGCCGCTGCCCTGGTCGGTGATCATGGTGTCCTCCGTCCCGTTCGGCGCGGAGGATAGCAGCACGCCGCAGCCGGCGCCCGTTTCGGAGGCGCGCCCCCGAGAAACCCGATGGCGACGCGGGGGCGGCGTCGGCCGCCGCCCCCTGAAAGTCTCGCGCTCTGTTACGAGATGACCTGCCAGGAACCGTCCGGCTGCTGGCAGGCCGTGCCATAGGCCTGCTCCATGCGGCCGCCGATCTCGACCGTCTGCTGGAACTCCCGGCAGTAGTGGCCGCTATCGCTCCAGCCGTCGCGCGTGGCGACGACGGTGCCGCGGGCATAGGGATCACCCCAGACGATGGGGGCGCCGATCAGCGAGGTGGTGGCCGCGATCTGGGCGTCCTCGATGGCGCGCTGCTGGTGTTCGTTCAGCATGCTGAGGACGCCGAAGGTGATGGCGGTGAGCCCGAGCCAGCGATAGGCCTCACGGTCGTTGTAGTAGCGGCCATAGCCCGAATACCAGCCGCCATAGGGGCGGAGCACGACGACGTTGCGGTAAACCCGACGCCGCTCGGGGCGGACCTCGTAGCGATGCGGGCCGACATAGACATGGTGGCGATAGGCCGGCGGCGAGGAGGGACCCCGCCAGCCATTTTCTGCCCAGCGGCCGTCATGTCGGTCGTTGTCGCGCCAGTCCCGCCTGTCGTTGTCTCTCCGGTTGTTGTCCCGGCGGTCATTGTCACGCCGGCTGAACTCGCGGCTGGTATTGCCCTGACCGGTCGTGCCTTGGCCCGTGTTGCCTTGGCCGGTATTGCCCTGGCCGAAATTGCCCTGGCCGGTGTTGTTGCGCCCGGAGTTCTCACGCGAGTTGTTCTCCCGGCGCCGACGCTCTTCGCCTTGCTGCTGGGTTTCGCGGTTGGTCTCGGTGCGGCGCTGCTGGGGAATCGGCGGCGTCTGGGGATTGATGTTCGGGCTCGGTTCCGTGCGGCGCTGCTGCTGCGTCTGCGGATTGGCATTCGCGCTCGGCTCCCGGCTCCGCTGTTGAGTGGCTGCCGGAGGAGGAGCGGCGTTGCCGTCCCGGCCCAGGGGCCGGCTCTGCGGGTTGGTCCGCCGGTTCTGGGTGGGATCGACCGCCGCGTCGGCGCCCTCGGCCCAGGCTCCCCCGCTCAGCAGGGTGAGGCAGACGACGCCGGCAGCCGCCAGCGGACCGCGGTGCTTCAGTGACTGGTTCACGCCTTACCTCCCTTGGGGATCGTCCCCGGACATCTTAACGGCTATGGACGCTCGGGCCGGCTCTGGCCCTGGAACGCTCAATAAACGCGTGCCGGTGTTCAGATCCTGCGGCAGATCCTGCGTCTGGCCGGAGGCATTTGCGAGACTTAAGTGCGGCGGGAAAAAGGCGGGACCGCCGGGAGGGCGACGATCCCGCCTTTACGTTCAGCTTCGGACGTATTTGTACTCCGGGAGCGTCTTGAGCGCGTCCTTGGTGGCGCCGGGGAGCATGATCTTGTTGGCCGCCATCTTCAGGCTGTCGTAGGGAACGACGACCAGGCGGTCGCCGAGGCCCAAGAAGCCGCCGACCGAGAGCACGGCATAGGGGGTCTTGCCGTCGGCCCCGATCAGCAGCTCGTCGACCTTGCCGACGGTCTCGTTGGCTTCGTTCACCACCGTCCCGCCGATGATCTTGCTGGCGCGATAGCCGCTGGCAAGCTTGGTCACGTCCACCTTGATGAGCGCCACGGTCTGCGGCACGCCCTGGGCCATGGCCGGCCCCGACAGCAGGCTGCCGGCGACCAGCGCCGACGCGACGACGAGAGACTTCCTCATGACTGACTCCTTCAATTCTCGCCGGCTGGCCCGGGCCGCGAAAGCGGCCGGCTGCGGCGGTCGTGTTCCGGATGAACAGTCGTTTGCTTCGGCAGTTCCGTGGACGTTCCCATTGCGTACTTTCGGCGCGGAGGAAGCTGCTAGCGTGACCGGACTCAACTGGGGGATCGCTCGATGAATCGATTGGACGGCAAGGTCGCTCTCATTTCCGGTGCCGCGCGCGGAATCGGTGCGGAGGCGGCGAGGCGCATGGTCGCGGCCGGCGCCCGGGTGGTGGTCGGCGACATCCTTGACGGGCAGGGGCAGGCGCTGGCGCGCGAGATCGGGGAGGGGGCGCAGTACGTTCATTTGGACGTGACCAGCGAGTCCGATTGGAACGCAGCGGTATCCGCTGCCGTTTCCCAGTTCGGCGGTCTCGACATCCTGGTGAACAACGCCGGGATGTTTCTCGGCAAGACCAGCGAGGAGTCGACCCTGGACGAGTGGCACGCGCTCTGCGGGGTGAACCTGACCGGGGTCTTTCTCGGCACCAAGCTGGCGCTGCCGGCACTGAAGGAGCGCGCCAGGACCAGCCCCACCGGCGGCGTCATCGTCAACCTGTCGTCGACCGCCGGCCTGGTCGGCTCGCCGCTGGCGCCGCTCTATTCCCTGACCAAGGGCGGCGTGACCCTGTTCTCGAAGTCGACCGCGCTCGAGTTCGCCCGAAAGAAATACCGCATCCGCGTCAACGCCATCCATCCGGGCGTGATCGAGACCGACATGGGCGAGGAGACATTCCGCACCCGCGCCCGCTTCGCCGGCAGCAACGACATGGATGCCGCCCGCCAGGCCGGACTCGCGACCCACCCGCTCGGGCGCTTCGGCACGGCAGGCGACATCGCCAACGGCATCGTCTTCCTGGCGTCCGACGAATCCGCCTTCATGACCGGCTCCTCGCTGGTCATGGATGGCGGCGTGACCGCGCAATGAGGCCGCCGACCCTCACCAGTCGACAATGGTGCCGTCCGCGAGCTTCGCCTCCGTGGACGGGATAGGCTCCTGCTTGAACGGGTGCTTGGCCGCCACCCGCTCGTCGATCTCGATGCCAAGGCCGGGCGCCTCCGGGATCTGCCAGCAGCCCTCGATCATGCGGATCGGGCCTTGGACCACCTCGCCGTACCAGGGAACGGCGCCGACCATCTCCTCCTGGATGACGAAGTTCGGCGTGGCGATGTCGAAATGCAGCGCCGACACGCCGGCGATAGGCCCGAGCGGGTTGTGCGGTGCGACGCCCATCATCGCGGTCTCGGCCATGGCGGCGATCTTCCGGCCCTCCCAGATGCCGCCGCAGTGGCAGAGATCGGGCTGGATGACGCTGACCGCGCGCTGGCGGCAGAGGTCCTCGAAGTCCTTACGGTCGACCAGGCGCTCGCCGGTGGCGATCGGAACGCGGGTGCGTTCGGCGACCTGGCGCATGGCATCCGCGTCGCCCGGCTGCACCGGCTCCTCGGCGAACATCGGGTTGTAGGGCGCCAAAGCCTCGATGCATTGGACGGCGAGCGCGACGGAGGCCGGCTTGCCGTGGAAGTCGACCATGATCTCGATGTCGTCGCCGGCGGCTTCGCGGAGCGTGCGCATCCAGCCGTCGACGCCGGCGATCGCTTTCGCCTCGGCGGTGTAGCCCATGTAGAGCGGGAACAGCACCTTGAAGGCGCGATAGCCCTTGGCCAGCACCTGGCCGACATAGTCCTGGAGCTGGTTGCGCTCCTTCTGGTCGTAGACGGCCTTCATGTTGCCGAGGCCGAGATGGGTGTAGACCGGCACCTTGTCGCGGGTCTTGCCGCCGATGAGCCGCCAGACCGGCAAGCCCACCGACTTGCCGAAGATGTCCCACATCGCCTGCTCGATCCCGGCGATGGCCGAGCGGCCGATGACGCCCAGCTTCCAGAAGCCGTGCTTGGTCATGGCGCGGACGCCGTTCTCGATGTCGCGGGGATCGCGTCCGATCATCAGCGGTGCCAGGTCCTCGACGCAGCCGACGACAGCGCGGGTTTTCCACTCCAGGGTTGCCTCGCCCCAGCCGAAAAGCCCGTCCTGGTCGGTTTCGACCTTTACGAACACCCAGTTCCGCATCTCCGCATTCACCACCAGGGTGCGGATGGCCGTGATCTTCATCGAGAGTTCCTCTTCGCCGCGTCATAGATCCGATCGCACAACTCAACCGCCTCGGCGCACTCCGTCACGGTCACCGGCGGCGGCCGTCCGGCCGCGAGCGCGGACAGCGTCGCCTCCAGCAGTGGCCGGTAGCTCGGGTCCTGGGTTTCGTGCGTTTCCAGCCGCCCGTCGGCATGGCGAATGGAGAGCAGGCCCTTCGTCTCCTGCAGATAGGCGCCGGTGGCGGCGATCCGCCATTCGAAGTCGCCGCCGGCGGCGGCATAGGAGTATCCCGACTCCACTGTGCCGATGGCGCCGTCAGTCGAGCGCAGCAGAGCGGCCGAGAACTCCTCGACCTCGAGCTTGTAGGTGTGGCGGGTGACCGCCGCCGAGACCACCTCGACCTCGGTGCCCGCGAGCCGGCGGAAGGCGTCGGCGCCATGGATGCCGAGATTGCGGAGCGAGCCGCCGCCGGACTTGCCGGGCTCCAGCATCCAGGGCACGCCCCAGGCGGGGTAGCGGCCCGGCGGGCCGTTGATGATGCGGAAATGCGCGTGGGTGACCGTGCCGAGCGCGCCTGACGAACGCAGCTCGTCGACATGGCGCCAGATGCCGAGGAAGCGGTTGGGCAACGCCGGGATCGCCCAGATCCCGGCCTCTCCGATCGCGCGGGCGACGGCGTGGGCCTCGTTGCCGTTCAGGCCCATCGGCTTTTCGATCAGGATCGGCGGTTTCGCCGCCAGAACCGGCGTCAGTGCCGCCATCACCTGGTCGTGGCGGGGGGTGACGATGGCGAGGTCCGGCTTGACCCGGCGGAGCAGGGCGCTCGCATCGGCCTCGAACGGAATACCGAGCTTGGCCGCCGCGGCCGTCCCCTCGTCGGGTGCCAGATCGGAGGCGCCGACGACGGGAATCCCGAGCTCCTTCAGGATTCCCGCGTAGATCGACGAATGCCAGTGGGCGACGCCGACGATGACGACGCGAGGCGGCATGTCCTCATTCCTCTTTTGACGGCCGGCGCTTGCTATCCGGCCGGGGCGAACCCTACCATCGCCCGCGCTCGCGCAAGAAAAAAGCAGGGGGGACGCGCAAGGGATGGGCCGACTTCGCACGATCGCTCAGCCGCTGGGCCTCGCCTTTGCCGTGCTTTTGCTGTGGGAAGCGGCGGTCCGGCTCGGGGGCGTCCCCGACTACCTTCTGCCGGCGCCGACCGCGATCCTGGCGGATCTGGCGAAACGCTGGCCAAGAATCCTCTCCAATGCCTGGGTGACCGGGCTGGAGATCGTCGGCGGCTTCGCGGTCGCCGTCGTCGTCAGCCTGCCGCTCGCCGTCGGCATCGCCTTCTCCGCCTGGATGGCGCGCAGCATCTATCCCTTGATCGTCACGCTGCAGGTGGTGCCGAAGATCGCCATCGCGCCGATCTTCGTCATCTGGTTCGGTATCGGCTGGATCTCCAAGCTGACCCTGGTCTTCCTCCTCTGCTTCTTCCCCATGCTGGTGAACGCGGTCGCGGGCTTCCGCGGCATCAATCCCGAGATCATGGACTTCGCGCGCTCGACCGGCGCCAATCTCTGGCGGCTGTTCTGGCGGATCCGGCTGCCTTCGGCGCTGCCGTCTATCTTCACCGGGCTTCGCATCGGTGCGGTGAACGCCGTGACCGGCGCCGTCGTCGCCGAGTTCGTGGCCTCGGACCGCGGCCTCGGATACCTGCTGCTGGAATACAACGGCAACCTGCTGGCGAGTGCCGTCTTCGCCACCGTCTTCGTGCTGAGCGCGATCGGGCTCATCATCTACTACACAGTCGAATGGGTGGAGCGCCTGGCGCTGCCCTGGCACGTCGCCCAGCGCCGGAGCGAGACGACCGGAGAGCAGACGTGAGTTCGGTCCCGATCCGCCTCGCCGGCGCCAGCAAGACCTTCAGGCGCGATGGCCAGACCACCGAGGCGCTGTCGCCGATCGACATCGACATCGCGCCCGGCGAGTTCTTCGCCGTGGTCGGCCCGTCGGGCTGTGGCAAGAGCACGCTGCTCAAGATGATCGCGGGCCTGGTATCGGCCTCGACCGGTACAGTCACGGTCGCCGGCAATGCGGTCACGGAACCCGTCACCGATCTCGGCATCGTCTTCCAGTCGCCGGTGCTGCTGGACTGGCGGACAGTGCTGGGCAACGTGCTGGTCCAGCTCGAGCTGCGCGGGCTCGACACCGCCGCCTACGAGCCGGCGGCGCGCCGCCTCCTGGAAGCGGTCGGGCTCAAGGGGTTCGAGGACCGCTATCCCTTCGAGCTCTCCGGCGGCATGCGCCAGCGCGCCGCCATCGTGCGCGCCCTGATCCACGATCCGCCGCTGCTGCTGATGGACGAGCCGTTCGGCGCGCTGGATGCGCTCACCCGCGAGCAGCTTCGTCTGGATCTGGAGGCGCTCTGGCTCGCCAGGCGGAAGACGGTGGTGTTCATCACGCACTCGATCGACGAGGCGGTGCTGCTGGCTGATCGGGTCGCGGTGATGAGCCCCCGGCCCGGGCGGATCGAGCGGCTGCTCACCATCGACCTGCCGCGTCCGCGCGGTCTCGCCGCCCGCCAGCTCCCGGCCTTTACCGGGGTGGTGGAGGAGGTGACGCGGCTCTTCCTCGAGCGCGGCGTGTTGCAGACGACCGGCAACCTCGCGGTAGAGCTCGGCCCTCAGTCGTAATAGTCGGGCGCCTTCTTCTGCGCGTCGCTCTGCGGCTTGTCGTGGTTGATCCAGAGCTGGGCCTTGTGCTGGGCCATCAGCGTCTCCAGCCGCTTCATCGAGTCGACCGTCTTGTCCTTGTCGACGTTCATGCTGGGAACCCGCTTGTTGTCCCAGTTGTCCTTGAAGTGGACCGCGTCGCCCGAGAGCAGGACGATGCCGGTCTTCGGCAGGTTCACCATCAGCGACTGGTGTCCCGGCGTGTGGCCGGGCGTCGACAGGATCGTGACCGATCCGTCGCCGAACACGTCGTGGTCGCCGTTCAGCTTGATGATCGGCTGGTTCGCCGGGAACGACGTCGGCTTGCCCTCGAAGGCGGCGGCATGCTCGGCCGCCTGCATGAGAAAGGTCGAGGAGGGGAACTTGTCGAGGTTGCCGATATGGTCGCCATGGCTGTGCGAGATCGCGACGAAGCGGATATCGCCCGGCTTGACGCCGAGAGTGGCGAGCACGTCGACCAGCTTCTTCGCCCGTTTGGAGGTACCGGTCGGGCCGACATTGCCTTCGGGCCGGTCGGCGAGCGCATCGGGATAGCCAGTGTCCCAGAGCAGCAGACCGCGCTCATGGCGGATCAGGTAGCAGTTGTCCGAGTTCTCGATCGGCTTGCCGACATTGACGCCAGGCGACCAGCGCGACTGGTCCGGCGCCAGGACCTGGCCGCAGTCGATCACGTAGAGGCGTTCGAGCCCGGCGGCGGAGGCGGGCGACGCGAGGCCGAGGACTGCGACAAGCAGGGCGGAAAGACGAAGAAGGGTCATGGCCGCCGGTCTCCGAGAGAGGGGACCGGAATTCTGAACCTGCATTCCGTTACTGCGCGACACGAATGCGTGAGCGCGAGGCGGCGTGCTAGCGTGGCGCTGTGAGCCAAAGCCCGACGTCCAGCGACACCAGCGCCAGCTTACGCGCGATCCTGCTGACGCTTCTGACCGTCATCGGCTTCGCGGCGATGAACGGCACCAACAAATACCTGACCATCGATTATCCGGTCGCCGAGGTCGTCTGGGCCCGGTTCTTCTTCGCCAATGTCGGCATCCTTCTCGTCGCCGCATGGCGGCCGGGGTTCCGGGCGCTGATCCGGACCAGGCGACCGGGCCTCCAGGCGCTCAGGTCGGCGCTGATGATCTGCTCGACTCTCCTGTTCGTCGGCTCGCTGTCTCTGCTGCCGCTGGCGGAGGTCGAGGCGATCAACTTCGCCGGGCCGTTCTTCGTGATCCTGCTCTCGGCACCGATGCTGAAGGAGAGGGTGCCGACGGAGATCTGGATCGCCGTGATCATGGGGTTCGTCGGCATCCTGGTGATCATCCGCCCGGGTGCCGGTGTGCTGAGCTGGGCCGCCTTGATGCCGATCGGCGTCGCCTTCCTCTATGCGCTGTTCCAGATCGTCACCCGCCGGCTCGGCGGTGCTGACAGCGCCATCACCTCGTTGTTCTATTCCGGCCTGCTCGGCCTGATCGTCACCTCGCTGGTGGCGCCCTTCTTCTGGCGCTGGCCGGACCTCAAGGGCTGGCTCCTGATGGCGCAGGCAGGATTGCTCGGGGCAGGCAGCCACTTCCTCCTGATCAAGGCGCTCGACCTGGCCCCGGCCTCGATCCTGCAGCCGTTCACCTATGTCCAGCTCGTCGCCGCGGTGATCATCGGCTACGTCGTCTTCGACAACGTGCCGGACGTCTGGACCTGGCTCGGCAGCGCCATCGTGGTGGCGAGTGGCCTCTACGTGCTGCTCAGGCAGCGGCGGTAGCGTCAGGCGATCATGAAAACTGCGCGTCGAACTCCACCCTGTCGAAGCGGCGGGCAGCGAGATCCGTCTCGCGGATCATGAAGTAGAGGCTGCCTCCGGGACCCCACCAACGGCTCTTCACGCCATTGTCGTAGGTTCCGACCTGGAGGAGGAGGCGCCACTTCGCGCGAGTGTCGGGCGCATACAGCTCGTTCTGCACCCATCGGGGCCAGCCGAAGAGCTGACTCATGTTGTCCGGACTGACCTTCGTCCCGTCGGCCATCCTGTCGATGCCGTTCCTCTCGGGATAGCGCATTCGGAAGTCACGATCGTCGACGCCGCCTTTTGCATGCCTCTCGACGATACTGGAAAAGAGGTGAGGAAGCGCGAGAGTCTCGAGGAACTCGATGCCGGCGCAGGGGACGATCTCGATATCCGGCTCCGGTGGATCGCGCATGACGAGCTCGGTTCCGCGGGGCCAGTGGAAAACGGCGCCGCGTTCCTTGCCGCCGCCGAAATCGGAGCCGCCGGAGAGGTCCGGATCGCCGAAGAAGCTGAGCAGCCCGTCCGGCGGAAGCAGAGAGGCGACCGCCGTCCCCTGCAATGCAGCGCAGTCGATCTGGGCGATGAAGAGCATCGGTTCGTCATAATAGTCGGGCCAGGTCCAGTCCCTGGGTGCGAGCGGCTTGCCGCCAAAACGCGAGACGGTGGGATCGGCCGGTTCTGGCCGCGGCCAGGGCAGGATCGCGGGGCGGATTTGTGAGGCCAGCCACCGCCCGAATTCGTCAGGATAGGCGGCCGCAATCTTCCGTTCGAGGTCGGTGCGGGACAGCGCCTCCGGAAGGGGGAATTTGCTTCTTTCACCAGGCCCGATCATGTCGCCTCTCCTTTAGAATATTGTTCTTGATATGTTCCACGCGTCAAGCCGTGCCATTCCTGCGCCCTCATGCGAAGGTAGTCGGCAAGCTCAGCGCGCCAAAATGACCGTCTCCCGCTTCGTCGACCTCTCGCAGACCTTCCAGGACGGCATGCCCGGCATCCGCCGTAGGCAGCCTGATGGCAGTGTGCGCGAGGAGACGGTGCGGCTGCGCATCTCGAGGACGCGCGAGGAATCCGGCGCTGCCAGCGGCGGCAAGGCGGCCTTCGAGTCGACCGAGATTTCGTTTCCGACGGCGATCGCCACCTACATCGATGCACCCTATTGCCGCTATGCCGGGATGCGCGACATCGGCGCCCTCGACCTCGACGACGTCATCCTGCCGGGCGTGGTGATCGACTGTCGCGGCCGGCCTGAGCGCGCGATCGTCGGCGCGGAGGTGCTGCCGGCGGCGAGCCTTGCCGGGCATGCGGTGCTGTTCCTCTTCGGCTGGCAGCAGTATTGGGCGACCGAGCGCTATGCTGCGCATCCGGCCGTCGGTCCCGACGTGGTCGACCGGCTGATCGCCGATGGCGCCAAGCTTCTCGGCACCGATACCGGCAGCGCCGACGCGCCCGGCGACGCCTGGGCTCCGGTGCATTCGCGTCTGCTCGAGCGTGACATCCTGATCTCCGAGAACCTGCTCAATCTCGAGCGGCTGGTCGGGACGCGTTTTCGCTTCTTTGCCGTGCCGCTGAAGGCCCGCGGCGCCACCTCGATGCCGGTGCGTGCCTTCGCCGAGCTGCTTTAGGGAGTGAGATCATGACCTGGTCGATCGTGGCCTTCGATAAGGCGACCGGTGCCTTCGCCGCCGCCGTCACCACGCGCGCCTTTGCTGTCGGCTCGCGCTGCCCGTTCGTGCGCGCTGGCGTCGGCGCGGTCTGCACCCAATCGATCTCCAACTGGTATCTGGGACCGAAAATCCTTGACCTGATCGAGCGCGACGTCGAGCCGGCGGCGGCGATCGAGGTGGCGCTGCTGGGCGACGAGGGCCGGCATCTCCGCCAGGTCCATGCCGTCGACCGCCACGGCCACTCGGCCGCCTGGACCGGACGGAACTGCGTCGAGTGGGCCGGCGACCGGCCGGGAGAATCCTTCAGCGTCGCCGGCAACATGCTGGCGGGCGCGGCGGTGGTCGATGCGACCTTCGACACCTTTCAGGGCGGCGCGTCCCTGCCGCTGCCCGAGCGCCTGCTCGCGGCCCTCGACGCCGGCCAGCAGGCGGGCGGCGACCGTCGCGGTCGGCAGTCGGCAGCGATGCTGCTGGCGACCACCGAGGACTATGCCGATCTCGATTTTCGCGTCGACGACCACGCCGAGCCGCTGGTCGAGATGCGGCGCCTGCTCGGCATCTACCGTCGTGACGTGGTGCCGCAGCGCCCGATCCGCCCGACCCGAGCCAACCCGTCGGGCGAGACAGATCTCGAGGCGATGGAAGCCGACTGGGCGGCGAAGGGCGTGGAGCTCCGCTTCCGCCGCTAGGTCGAACGACTAGCGCAGACCCAGCGCCTCTGCATGGGCGAGAAGAAAGGCATCGCCGAAGTTGCCTATGCGCGGATTGCCGGTCTCGGCGTAGATCTCCCGGGTGCGCGCCTGAAGGACCTCGGCTTCCGGATCGGGAACATAGAGGCCGTCGCACTGGTCCAGGCGCTGGCGGACGATGGCAGCGAGCTCTTCGGGTGTGTTGTCGTGGCATTCGACGCCCAGCCCCTGAAACACCGAGGGCAGAACGGCTTCCTGCAAGGGCGGGCTCAGCATCTCGCTCAATGTCAGATGGCGCCCGTCGCGAGTCGACCAGAGTCGCTTGACCAGGAACGTATCCTCGCCGCCGAACGGCCCGAACGAGGCGGGGATGACGTTGGTGAGTACGCTCGGCACGCCGAAGCTCGTCGACACCGTGAGCGGTCCGGAGGTGACGCCGAGAAAGAAGCGTGCTTGCGCGCAAAGGAAGACGTCGAAGAACGGCGAGCTGAGGTCGGAATGGGCTACGTCGAAGAAGCGGTCGCCTGCCGAATGCGGCCGGGATGAAGGGTGACCGATACGAAAGACGTATCCGCCTCTCTCGGTGATCAGCCGGATTGCCGGATCGTAGGTCTCGATGCGCGCGTTGCGCAGAACTTGCCGAGTCTCGTCGCGTCCGGTGGCCAGGTTGTGGCCGGAATCGCGGATGTGCAGCACGACGAACCAGTCCGAGTCCCTGAGGCCGAAACGCTGGAGAAGCGTGCGGCCGCGTTCCAGGGCATCGGCATCCAGCTGGAGGACCGGTGGCAGCCGCCTCAGCTCCCACTCCCGCTGGACGTCGTACAGGGCGCGCTCCTTCATGCGCACGGTGCCGTCCGGGAAGGCCAGCCAATGGGTCTCGTGTATGGGCAGGGAGGCATCGGCGAGCACGGCTGCGCATGCGGCGGGATCGTGGAGGAACTCTATGTGGTCCTGCCAAAGCTCCATGTACGCGGGGTTGGCCAGAGCATGGCCGTGCACCGGCCAGATCAGCTTGCGCGGAGGAAGATAGCCGAGCTTGACGGCCTTCACGTAGAGCGCGGCCTGGAGGGATAGCTCGCCGATGTAGGAAACATACTGAGGAGCGCCCACGCGAGCGCGTGCGGCGTTCTGTTCCTCTATCGGCGTCGTGGCCTTAAGGGCGAGGACGTACTTCGCCATCGCTCGCTCGAATTCAGCGATGTTTCCGAGCGTACGATAGCAATGCGCGATGAAATGCCAGGTCCTGCCGCTACCCGGCACGATGGCCAGAATGCGCTTCGCATGGGCAATCGAGCGGTCGTGGTCTCCGAGGCTCGTGTAGTCGACGGCGATGTCGGCCTGCGCCGACGGATCATGCGGGGATTCGGCTATACGGCGGCGCCGACCGCGTAGATCCACGTCCGGGCCGATCATCGAGCCTGATCTAGAACGCGGTCGGGTTGTACATCAGCATGAACATCAGGGCCTTGCTGACATCCTCCATGTCGTCGCCGACATAGCGGATGGTGTAGGCGTCGGTCCGCTCGAAGCATTTGAGGTAGGCTAGGTGCTCGACCGGCAGGCGGTGCTTCATCGAGACCTCGAGCGTGATCGGGCCTTTCAGCGGCTTCGCCTTGTGCTCCTTGCGGTGCTGGATCGCCGCCCGCACCTTGTCGCGGATCAGCGCATAGGCCGCCTCCGGCACCATCGAGCGTGCCGACAGCGTGCCATAGGCCCATTTCACCACCGCGGCTTCGACCTCGCCGATCAGCCCCTGGGTCTCCTCGCAGAAGGCGTCGTCGCCGGAGATCATGATGATCGGCGCGCCGTAGTGGTTGGCGATCGCGGCGCTGAAGCCGCCTTCGGAGACGACCTTGCCGTTCAGCTTCACCTCGCGGACCAGGATGCCCATGAAGCTGTGGCCGAGGATGCCGGTCATGTGCGTCGAGCCGGTGTGGTAGCCGATCAGCATCGAGCCGTCGAACGTGCCGACCTCGATCCCCTGCATCATGCCGAGCGGACGGGGCCAGCTCCTGACCAGCTGCACCTGGCGGGGAAGGCGGTCGATCAGGAGGTTCATGCCGCTGCCATGGGAGTCGCTGACCACCAGCTCGGTCGCGCCGGCATCGATCGCGGCGTCGCAGGCGGCGGTGACGCTCTCGGTCATCCACAGCCGCGCCCGCTGCCAGTCGAAGCCGTCGGTCTTGGTCTCGGGCCGGTTGACGACGCCGACGATGCCTTCGATGTCGGCGGAAATGTAGAAGCGCATGTCTTTGGGTCTCCTCGGGGTCAGCCGAACGGGTTCTGGACGCGGGGCCAGAACGGCGTGGTCTTCTTCGTATAGGGGATGTTGGCGAAATCGGGCGGGATCGCGCCGGGCGTCGAGACGTAGACGACATCGGTCGCCAGCGGCGCGAAGCGGGCATGGAAGTGCTGGGTCGACTTGACCACGACGATCTTCCGCTTGGTCGGGTCGAGCCCGAGATTGGAGAAGGCGTCGGGTGCATAGGTCTGGCCGCGGAGCGTGTTCAGCACCAGGTCGATGCCGGCGCCCTCGACCCAGGCCGCTTCGCCCAGCGGCACCTGGCCGCCGTTGTTGCCGGTCTGGGTGAGCTTGTCGCTGACGCCGCGAACGGTGACGCGAAGGTCGACCGCGTCGCCCGAAGCCTTGCCGCATTTGCCGCCGATGCGGAGATCGAAGGTGGCGCCGACGCCGGCCTCCTTGCAGATGCGGACGGCGACCGGGTCCCAGTAGCAGCCGGTGGCGACATCGCGGATGCCGCGCTCGACCAGCCGCTTCAGGATGAAGGTGGAGTCCGACGGCGCGCCGCCGCCGGCATTGTCGGCGACGTCGGCCAGGACCACGGGGCCGGCCTTGGCGGCGAGCGCCCGGTCGAGGGCCGCGTCGACGCCGAGATGCGGGGTCACCGTCTGTTCGCGGAGAGCGAAGATCTCTCGCCCGAGGCGCTCGGCCAGGGCGGCAGCCTTGGCTTGGTCACCGTCGGCGATCACCAGCATGCGGGCGCCGACATCGGCGACGTCGCCCCAGGGGAAGCCATGGGCGAAGGAGACCGAGAGGATGCCGTCCTTGCCTTCGAGCGCCATCATGCGGTCGACGAAGCCCCGCATCGGCTCGACCGGCGTCCGCCACATGTTGACCATCCGGCAGTCGAACATGGCCGAGACCGGCTTGATCTTGCCGGCGCCTGCCGCCTTGCACAGCGCGTAGAGCTCGCGCGCCCGGGCGGCGGTGTCGACATGGGGGTATTCCTTGTAGGTGACGATCGCCGTCGCCGCGTCCAGCATCTGCTGGGTGAGATGGCAATGGAGGTCGAGCTCACAGCCGACCGGCACTCCCGGGCCGACCAGGGCGCGAGCGCGGGCCAGCACGTCGCCCTCGCAGTCGTCATAGCCGTCCGCGACCATGGCGCCGTGCAGGAACAGCAGCACCATGTCGACGGGAAGGGCCGCTTTCAGGTCGCCCAGGATCTCGTCACGGAAGGCCTCATAGACCGAGCGGATGGTGGCGCCGGCCGGCTGGGCGAAGGTGGTCAGGCTCTCGACCACGGTGTGCCCGTCCGCCTCCGCCGCCTTCCGCCACTCGATCACCGGTGCGGTGCCGATGGTGGCCGGACGCCGGCTGGCGTCGCGCAGCAGGACCGTCTCCTCGAAGGTACGATAGCCGGTCGGGAGCGGCGAGAAGGTATTGGTCTCGGTCGCGAGCGAGGCGATGAAGATCTTCATGGGCGGGGAGGGTCCGGGAGGGTCGTCGGGAGGGCCTCAGCCTAGCAGCAAACCGGCCTGGATCGACTGGGCAAAAGGCACAAGGAACGGCTCCCCTCCCGGCTCCCGCTTCGCTATGGTCTCCGGCCATGAACGTCCTCGACCAGTTGCAGGCAACCGCCTCCGACCTCCGCCAGGACGGCGTCGGCCTGCTCGGCCTCGTCCTCGACGGGTTGCGGACGGCTGCCTGCTACATCGACCCCGAGGAACGGATCCAGTCCTGGAACCAGTCCTACGAGCGATTCTTTCCCGAGCATCTCGGCCTGCTCAGGCGCGGCTGGCCCTACGCCGAGAACCTCAGGCGCTATTTCGAGGCCAATTCGAGCGCGATCGACCCGGTCCATTTCGAGGAGATGCTGGCCGCGGGCATCGAGCGCCACCGCCGGACCAACCATTCGACCCTGTTCCAGAAGCGGGACGGGCGGCGGCTGCGCTCCCAGGTGATCTGGTTCTCCGACGGCGGCTGCCTGAAGATGTGGACCGACGAGACGGTGGCGCACTCCGTCCGCGACCCGGCGGCGCCGGAAGCGCCGCTGGCGGCATCGGGCTACGGCGTCGCGGTATTCGATTCCTCGGGCCACTTCGTCCGCGCCAACCGCCAGCTCGAGGAGCTGTTCCCGCGCGCCGTCGACCTGTTCGACTCCCAGGCGACCTATGGCGATCACCTCCGCCGCTACGCCGAGACCGCCTTCACCGACAGCGAGCGCGACAAGATCCATGCCCTGGTCGGCCGCGGCGACCCACCCGCCCAGCCGCTCGACCGGCCGCTGGTCATCCGCCGGCGCGACGGCGGCTGGCTGCAGCTCGAAGAGCGCCGGATGTTCGACGGCAACCTCAATGCGCTCTGGCTCGACATCTCGACCGTCAAATCTCTGGAGGCGACCAACGAGGAGCTGAACCGCCTGGTCGCCGAGCTGACCGAGGCGCGGGTGAAAGCGGAGAGCGCCAACCGCGTCCGCTCGGAATTCGTCGCGATGATGAGCCATGAGCTGAGGACGCCGCTGCACGCGATCATCGGGTTCGCCGAGGTCATCCGCGACCTGGCCGGCCGCAAGCCCGGGCTCGACGCCTTCATCGGCCATGCCGGCGACATCCTGGAGGGCGGCGTGCGGCTGCTCGGCGCCATCGACGAGATGCTGGACCTGGCGCGCATCGACGCCGGACGCATCCGCCTCTATTCCCGGGAGATCGATCCGGAGAAGCTCCTGGCGACCTGCTCGCGGCTGACCACGGACGCGGCGATGCGCCGAGGCATCACGATCTCGGTCTCGGTCGCCGCCGACTGTCCTACGATCTGGGCCGACGAGTCGGCACTGCGCAAGGTGCTGCTCAACCTCCTCTCGAACGGCATCAAGTTCACGCCGCAGGGCGGCCGCATCTCGCTCGGCGCGATTGCTGTCGGCGGCGGCCGGGTCAAGCTTTCCATCGTCGATACCGGCATCGGCATTCCGTCCGACCGGCTTTCGGGCATCTTCGAGCCCTTCACCCAGCTCGATGCCAGCTACAGGCGCGAGGCGGAGGGTGTCGGCGTCGGCCTTGCCCTGGTGCGCGAGCTGGTCGAGCACATGGACGGCGAGATCGCGATTTCGAGCGAAGTGGGGCAGGGGACGGTCGTCGACGTGACGCTACCCTCGGCGAGAGGGTCGCGCACCTGAAGCGAGGTCCGATGCGATGACATCTTCCCTGTTCCGTCTGCTCCTGGTCGCCATCTTCCTTCTGCCGGGGGCGCCCGGCGCCGCGGCCGACGGCCTGCAGCGCTTCGAACGCGAGCTGCTGCCGAAGATTCAGAAAGGGCGTCTCACTTACGAGAAGGCATCGGCGCTCGGCGCCGACGGCTTCGTCCTGGAGAGGGTCGTGGTTCTCTCCGAGCCTGCGGCCGGCCGCCCGCCGGCACCGGCACTGCGCGTCGCCCGGCTGGAAGTCGAGGCGATCGACCATCAAGGCTTCCAGGCCGGCGAGGCGAGGTTCGCAAAAGTCGTGGCGAAGGGACTGGTCCTGCTGGAGGCCGGCGAATACGGCGCCGAGGCGAAACGCTACGGGCTCTTAGGCAAGGCAACCGATGTCCGGCTCGACTACCGCTACGATGCCGCGGCCCAGATCCTGACGATGAACCACCTCGACATCGCGACCGCAGGCTACGGGCGTCTCAACCTGGAAGCGGTATTCGAAAAGGTGCCGTCGCTGCGCGATACGCGGCTGCTGAACGCGACCGTCGCCATCCGCTCGCTTCGCCTCGTCTACGAGGACCAGTCCGGGCTTCGCCAGGTCCTGCACGGCATCGGCCAGCGGAACGGGAAGTCGGAGGACGCCATCTCCCGTGAATGGCTGACGACGCTGGGCGTGGCGTCTTCGGGCAAGGGCCAGCGGACCCAGCCGGTCGCCGACGCCCTGGCATCGTTCCTCCAGGACTATCGCCAGCCCAAGGGGCCGCTCACCGTGACCCTGCGGCCGCCGCAGCCGACGTCCTTCGGCACCATGCTTGGCCTGCTGTTCCTTCCCGATCCGGCGCAGCTTCTCGGCGCCAGCGCGACCTACCCGGGAACCCGCCCGGGCGCGGCCGCCTCCATCCTCGCGCGGTAGCGTTCAGACGCCGATGCAGTAGCCGTCGCGGCGGGGATCGCAACCGCCGATCTTGGCGCCGGTCTCGGGGTCGATCGAGATCCCGTGCATGCCGCCGACGACCCAGGTCCAGGGCTCGACTACCTCCACGTCGTGGCCTCGCTTGCGCAGGCCCTCGACCGTGGCGGCGGGCATCCGCGACTCCACCTGCACCTTCTTGCCGTCCCAGAGCCGGCCGCGGGGTTCCTCGACCGCGTCCTGCATGAGGAGGCCGAAGTCGGTGTGCTGCACCATCACCTGGGTCTGGGTCTGGGAGATGCCGTAGCTGCCGGGTGTGCCGAGCGCGAGCGCCGGCTTGCCGTCGCGGGTCGAGATGCTGGGGGCGAGACACAGTGCCAGGGGGCTGCCGGGCTTCATGTAGGCCTTGCCCTTCGGATGGACCTCGCCCCAGTAGAGGAAATTGTTGAGGCAGACGCCCGTGCCGGGCACGACGACGCCGCAGCCGAACTTGGCGCCGAGGCTCTGCGTCAGGCAGACGACATTGCCTTCGGCATCGGCGACCGAGAAGGAGGTCGTATGCTCCTTGTTCGGGTCGGGCGTGGTCGGCAGCCATTGCTCGGTGAGACCTTCGACCGGCTTTCCGTCCCTCACGCGCTGGCGCAGCGTCTCGACCTCCGTCGAGGACAGGATCTCGGTCAGCGCTTCCGGCGAGGGCCGGTTGCGCTCGATGCGGACGCCGGCGGCAAGGCGGATGGCGCGGAAGACGGTGTCGATATGGTCGATGCCGTTCCGCTCCATCTTCTTGAGGTCGAAGCCGTCGAGGATCGAGAGCGTCAGCAGATACTGGAAGCTCTCGGCCGGCGGCGGCACCGAATGCACCTTGAGGCCGCGATAGGAGATGGCGATCGGGTCCAGCCACTCCGGCCGCACG